>JALEHU010000084.1 GCA_022770365.1 Blautia sp.
GTTATCAATTATGAAAACCACGGCGGCTATGATCCAAACGTGATCTACAACACAGACGGCGATATCCGTCAGGTACTGATGCAGCTTATCAACGGAACTTTCAGCAACGATACAGAGCTGTTCCGTGATCTGTATGATTCTCTTCTGAACACCAGAAATACAGACCGTCCTGACAGATACTTCATCCTGGCCGACTTCCGCTCCTATGCAGAAGCACAGAGACGTGTTGAAGAAGCTTACCGCGATGAAAAACGCTGGGCTAAGATGGCTATGCTGAACACCGCATGCAGCGGCAAGTTCTCATCCGACAGAACCATCCAGGAATATGTGGATGATATCTGGCATCTGGATAAGGTTTTTGTGGATTAAAAGGTTGTTAAAATATATTTAAGTAAAAAAACAGGAAGCGGATCCGGGATGGGATTCGCTTCCTGTTTTATATACGCTGATATAATTTCCTACTGAACTTTTACTTCTCCGGCGAGGACTTTTTTGTAATCTTCCAGATTTTTGCGGAGTAGTTCCGGCGTGTTTAACTCGTAAGGACATTTGCTTACGCACTGGCGGCAGTTCAGGCAGTTCTCGATTTTTGCCATTTCTGCCTGCATTTCTTCTGTGAGCCATGCTTTGGATGGAGAACGGCGCAGCATCAGAGACATTCTGGCACAGTTGTTGATCATGATGTCTGCCGGACAGGGCATGCAGTATCCGCAGCCGCGGCAGAAATCTCCTGAAAGTTCTTTTTTCTCCTGTTCCACATAGGCACGGAGTTCCTCATCGTATACGGGTGTTTCGTCCATAAACTCAAGCCATTCCTCCAGCTCCTCCATCTTCTGGATGCCCCAGATCGGCAGGACATTGTCAAACTGTGTCATAAAGGCCATTGCAGCTTTGGAGTTATGAATGAGTCCCCCTGCGAGTCCTTTCATGGCAATGAATCCCATATTTGCTTTTTTGCAGGCTTTGACCAGTTCGATGTCTTTTTCGGACGAAAGATAACTGAATGGGAACTGCATGGTTTCGTAAAGTCCTGATTCCACACATTCCATGGCGATTGCGAGCTTGTGGGCAGTTACGCCGATGTGACGGATTTTTCCCTGCTTTTTGGCTTCAAGCATACATTCGTACATTCCGGTGCCGTCTCCCGGTCTGTAGCACTGCTCTACGCAGTGAAACTGGTAGAGATCAATGTAGTCTGTGCGGAGATTCTTAAGAGAGATCTCCAGATGCTGACAGAAGTCTTCCGGTGTTGTGGCAGCAGTCTTGGATGCGATATAAATTTTGTCACGCATGCCGTCGAAGGCGGCGCCGACTTTTTCCTCACTGTCACTGTAAGCTCTTGCGGTATCAAAAAACCGGATCCCGCCTTCATAGGCTCTTCGCAAAATGGCAGTGGCCTCGTCCATTCCCACCCGCTGTATCGGCAGTGCGCCGAAAGCATTCTGACAGACGGTAATCCCTGTGGTTCCTAATGTAATCTGATTCATGATGTTTTCCTCCTGTTGTTAAAAATAATATATTTTATTTATGCGAAGATATCACCTAATAAGGCTGGTTTATTTCTTGAATGAAATCCAAAAGTAATAGCTCTGATATCTTCCCCTTTTTGCCAGCGTGCAAATAAATCGAGCTTGCGTTCATAACCATGAATAATGGATTCTATCCTGCTTTCGGACATGTTGGTATCAAGGGAATAGAGTTCTCTGATAAATTTAGGCTCAGGAACTTTTGCTGCATCAACAAGGCTGCGGTCTTTTACAAGTGCCAGTAAACCAAGTTCTGTACCGGAGAAGCTTTCCGTTTGTATTTTGAGCATATCCTTATCGTTGTCAGGGACAGAATCATTTACAAACATGGATTTTCCACTGTCGTAAATGGGAGCCGGCTGAATAAATTTCAATGTATTGGCATCCCTCAGTATGGATATGTTGGATAAATGTCTGTCCCGTCCCGAGAGGATAAAGTCCGTCATGATCTGATATTCAAGAAACGGTCTGAGTTCTTCTTCCGGCAGGCCGTGTTCACTGCATATAGCAATAAAGTGTTCATATGTGTTGATGTCTGCTCTTTTTTTTCTGGATGTTTCAATATCATATGCAGAGACCAGTTCCGTATCGACAGAAGTAAAAAGTTCCGAAAAACAGCCATATTGGTATGGCTTTCCGTGTATTTCCAGTAATTTATAGGTGGTATGATTGGAAAAGCCCTGCAGTTCATGAAGTTTTGCTGCAAGAACTTCGTTGAAACTTTCCTGTGATAAAGAGTCTCTGTTTCCTTTAATCATACCACGTTTGCCATTGCGGATAGTCCAGCATTTTTCGAGAGTGCCCTGAAGAGAACCATTGGGCGTATAATGCGGAAAAATCCGGGGAGTATCAGGTTCATCGCCGTTTATATCGATATCATTATGAAAATCATTTTCAAATAAGTTTACATCTTTCCAGCGAAGACCGGAATCGACAGGGGAGATCCAGTAATAGTCAGTAAGGGAAAGCCCGAGATTTTTAACAAGGTAATCTTCAGAACCGAGCAGTCCCCTGTCTGTAAGCATCTGTTTAATATGTCCCTGAGAAATGGGTACTGCACGGCGTGCCCACCATCTTTTTAACCAGTCAGTACTTTTAGAATCATGCAGCGGGGCCAGGGCTGCATTATAATCAAAGAGTTTGAAATTCTCTATAGAGCCATCTTCGGTAAGATTGATTACGGCAATTTCATCATCTTTTCGTTTTAGCATATATGGTCTCATATGCAGCCTCCATTGTCAGTTTTGATAAATGTTCTTCCAATTTCCATTTGGCGAGTTCTTCGATTACTTTTGTTGCTTCCTGTTTTACAGGTATGATTTCATCTTCATAAGTGTTCCCATTTTTTTCAAAAGATAAAAAGTATGTTTTGTGTTTTATGCTGATCGAAGCATATGTGTTATATTTTTCTGAATGAATCTGACGTGTATACAGGCACAGGGCATAGACTTCGTTCATTGACATATTCAGAGATTGTGACAGGGCAAACAGCTGCCCGCTTTTCAGGCTTTCAACGGGCAGTTTATGATTTGCAAGGTCATTTAAAGTACTGTAGGGAACTCCGCTGTCTGCTGCAAGTTTATACATGGAGATATGGTTGTTTTTTAAAAAAGTCTTAAACATAATTTTATTACCTCTTACTATGGATTATACCGCAGTTTTGATATAAATTCAATGAGAATATACCGCAATAGCGGTAGAATGATGAAGAAGGGAGTAAATAGTAACGATACTGTTTCAAATGGGTGGTTCTTCCGGCGGTGCCAGACCGAAAGCGTTGGTATCAATTGACCGGGAATCATGGATTGTGAAATTTCCCTCTTCTTATGACCGAAAATCTGTAGGGGAAGAGGAATACCGCTATGTTCAATGTGCAAAAAAATCGGAATTTCAGTGCCGGAGGTACGCCTGTTTCCATCAGAATATGGAAAAGGATATTTTGGTTCAAAACGTGATTTGAAAGATATACTGGATTCGTACGGATCAGCAAACATTTCCAGTTATTGATAAAGCTCCGGTGCAATCTGCCGGAACAGCTGAAGCAGGGCTGACAGCTGTGTGTGCCGGTACAGGTTTTTGGGGTAGACCAGGCAGATCTGCCGTGCATCGTGAAACTGTCGGATGGAGTAATAGTGTACCCGGGAGGAAAAGCGTTTCTGTCTGGAAAAGATTTCCGGTACAAATGTAATTCCCAGTTGGCTGGCGCTAAGAGCAAGAGCCGTTTCTATATTACTGCAAATCAGGCGGCTGTCCGGATGAAAAGCAGCAGCTTCGCACATTTTGCGGCTCATACTTCCTAGAATGTGGTCTTCGGAGAGCATGATAAATGGATAAGAGGATAACTGCTGCAAATCTATATCGCTGCCTTCCGGGTGCAATGGTTTGGCGAAGCTCTCAGGAACCGCAAGAAGGATTTCTTCTTCGATCAATAGATCACTCTCATAATTGATACTGTCAGGATGTGCCACATCTATAAGCAGATCAATTTCTTTATTTTCCAATAATTTTTTCAGAATATAGGTGGGTTTTTCTACAATGTGTATTTCACAGGACGGGAAGTCCTGATAAAAGTGTTCCAGAATGGAAGGCAGTATGATCCCGCTGCGGTGCGGACTGATTCCTATACGGATCAGATGACGTTTTTGCTCGGAAATATCATTAAGTTTTTCAAAGGGAATATCGACAATTAGAGAAACGCTGTTGTCGCAGAGCACTTTTAGGGAGGCTCCTTCTTGTTCTAATTGTTGCCGCAATGCGCTAAGGCCGTTACCTTCCGTAATGCTTGAAACAGATACACTACCGTTGTTGGATATCTCTATGTGATAACCCTGTTTGTTTTGTTCAACCTTTACCGTCAATTCCGTAGCATCCGCATGGCGTACCGCGTTGGTGAGCGCCTCGCGGACGGCGGCATACAAAAGCTGCAGCGCTTTGCGCTGGGTGGGCTGTTCCCCGGAGAATATAACCTTACAGCCAATCAGCTCTGCCACCTGAAGAAGCTCGGATTGCAGGGCGGAATCAGGAACCGTCCACGCGGTAGGAATATTGGAAAAATCACGAATGGTGCTGTTCCAATTTTCCCGCAGTACATCGGCGTTC
>JALEHU010000101.1 GCA_022770365.1 Blautia sp.
TTGGGTTAGCTTTTCCGCCTTGCCGTTACTGGCAAAGTTTGCAAGTTCCTCCCATGCCACCTTTGCGTTCAGAATCGTATGTCCGGTCAGTTCCAGTACCAGCTGATTCATCTTCTCATTGACGAGAATGACTCGACCATCCAATGCGGAGAAGCAGATCCCGCCGGGATAGGAATCGATTGCCTTTTTGATCATTTTCGCCGATGGTTTCTTTTTCATGACTGTGCCACCTCCCCTTCTTTCAAAAGCAAAACCCGATAACCTGCCGGAATCTTTTCTGTCTGAAACCGATAGCCGCCTTCTATAGAACGAGGAGCAAGCTCGTGATCTGTGCCGGCAATCTCAAAGCAAGCCGTATCGCTGATTCGGATTGCCACAGAAGTCAGACGAAAATCTGCCTCCTCTAAAACCTCTTCTAAAGTTTTCATAATCAGAAGAATCAGCTCTGGTTCTGAATTTGATGTGGGGCAAAAATCCAAACTTGTCCTGATTCCAAGATTCTTCATACATTTCGACATATCCTGTAAGCTGATGGCTAAATCACCCATCGGAATCATCTGCTGTTCCTGATAAGTGAGCTGCAAGTTGCAGAACCGCTTGATGTAGGTGCCGATGAGGCAAATACGGTTCCAGTCGTCTGTCGAAAGGGATTCTTTTGATAAAAGCGCCGTCAGCAGAACAAGCTGCCCGGCCACCTCCGAGGATAGGCTGTCATAAATATCATTGCGTGCCTGAACGCTTGTTTCGCTGGATTGGATGCGAATTTCCTGTGCGAGCAGATCTTGTTCTTCTTCCAGTTCCGCATTCAGAGATTGTAATTCTCGTACTGCGTGTTTACCGGAATTAGTCCGTTCAGAATATAAAGCTCCCAGCAAAGCACAAGAATAAAAATCAGCCCCGCCGAATATTCCACAAGCTCAAACCGCACGACGTAGGCCGTCGCAGCATAAGGAATACTGAACAGGAACAGTAAAATCGGCTCGTAGAAGGGAATCAGCTTCCGGTAAAGAGGATCTGACTTTGTCGTGCCATTTCGCTGATAGATCACATATACCTGATGCCCAATCATCCACAATCCCCACAGATAGATGATATAGGTACCGATATATGGGTGAAAATATAAATTCGGCTGGGGTTCCTCCGGCACAATGTAATATAGAAAGTGATGAAAATCGCTGGTTAGCGCCATCACACTCAAAAAACAAGCCGGTATCAGGAGCAGATACCACTTTTTGCTGATTCGGTAATCCTCCGATTTGCCGAGATAGAATGCGCCGTAAAGACCAAATAGTGGTATGAAAACGGCGGCTATATTGATAAAGTATCCGGTAAAGCGCATCCATGAAATATTGGTATAGAGAAAAGCATCCTGAACAAAGCGAACCGTTAAATACAGGATACTGACGATATTTTGCGCAGTCAGGTGACTGCGCATGGCCTTCTGGGTGATTTTTGTCGTAATTGTATGCTGCCAGCCGAAAAGCAGCAGCATATAGACCGCCCAGACAAGATATGGGCGCAGAAAATCCTCCGGCCAGTACCGCATACTAAGCTGCCGGTATGCGGAAACTGCAAACAACAGCTCTGCTGCCGCGAAAAGCCGAACAAGGGATTTTTTTCGCTCGTCCTTTGGATTCCCCCCTTAGAAAAGTTTATGGAGCTGAATTTACAAGCGGGATAGAAAATGAAGATATCCAGATGGAAGGTAGTCTTTTTGGAGACGGCGATGATGGAAACTATGAAGAGGTATTGGATCAAACGGCAGAAGAACAGCATGAACAGAGTCAGGATGTAATATCAGAAACGGACGAAAATTCCGAAGGTCAGCAAGGTAACAATCAGAATGTGTTTGTTGAAGTGGAAGAAGATGAAGCGATTCGTGAGGGAGAATCGGAGAAACAGGATTCAGAGATATTTGGAGATGCCGTAGAAGAGGATTCAGATAGTAATGTACCTGAGGAAATGGAAGCTTCAGATAGTGTTGAAGAAGGTATGGAGTTGGATATGCTTAATGCATCTGCAACAAGAAACATTGCTGTTAATACATTTATATCTGATAGCTTCTTAAAAAGTTCAGATGAGAAAATATATAAATTTTCCTTATCTTCCGACGGTTATATAAGTCTTGAATTTAATCATGATTTTGTAGATTCGGGCGCCGGATACTGGAGAGTATATTTGTACGATAGTTCGAAGGAGTATCTGACAGATTATAGCTATTCCGGAAAAATAACAAAAAACCAGGAGGAAAAGTTAGGACTGTCTAAAGGAACTTATTATATAAAAGTAATCAATGGATATAATTGGACAGATAAGAGTTATCAGCTGCGTGTAAATTATAAAGCAGCAAGTAATTGGGAAACAGAATTTAATGAGGATTACAAAAGTGCCAATGCATTAACTGTCAATCAAACAAAATATGGCAGCCAGAGAAAAAAAGATGATATTGATTTCTATAAATTTAGACTGACAAAATCGACATCTGTCAGATTCAGTTTTCAGCATAAATACATTAATTCCGATAGGGGATATTGGAGGATTTATGTATATAACAGTTCCATGAAAGAACTTTACAGTTATATTTATTATGGAAATGTACAAACCGTTATTGAGGATTCCGTGAGGCTGAGTGCAGGAACATATTATCTTAAGGTTACATCAGGAAATTATGATTGGTCTGATATTCCGTATCAAATAACTGTTAATACAACTCCAGGTGTACCATCACTAAAAAAGGTTGCATCTGTTGATTATAATAAAATCCAGATTGTTTGGAATGCGGTATCAGGAGCTACAGGATATGCTGTATTCAGAAAAGAGGGTAATGTATGGAAATATATTGGAGCAACAGCGGGTACTTCTTATATTCATACGAGCAGTAAAAACCATCCGATTGTGACAGATAAAACGTATCGTTATACAGTACGTGCATATCGTAAAATTGGCAGCAAGTATATCAATGGCAGTGTTAATTCAACAGGGAAAACAGGAAAAGCAAGTCTGAAAAAACCTTCAATTACGAAAATTACTGTAAGTACCAAGGGTCTGAATCTGCAGTGGAATAAAATAAATGGTGCACATGGATATGTGATCTACCGATATGAAAATGGGAAATGGATAAAAAAGGGACAAACCAGCAAACTTTCTTTTGTTGATTCAAAGGTGAAAAAAGGTTATACATACAAATATAAAATCAGAGCATATCGAAAGATAGGCAGCAAGTATGTATATAGTGCTTATTCTACGGTCATATCGAAAAAAAGATAGAAACGTGTTTTGGGAAAGCATAATGATTCATCAATGACGATTACTGATGTAAAGGGAAAAGCTCCTCTTAACGGATTCGATAGAATCAGGTTGAGAGGAGCTTTTCTGTCAACGGCTGAAAATGAAGCACTTACAGAATATACCGCAAAAGCGGCAGGATGCTGAATCATGCCGGGGATCTTTTTGGCGTTCGATGCGCATTACCGATAAAAGGTTGTATTTTAAACATAGAATCGCTATACTAAAAGAAAGACATGGTATAGTGGTTCTTTTTTTCAGGAGGTATTCATGGCAGGGAGAGTAGCGATCGGAATTCAGGATTTTGGTGATTTGATACAAAAGAAGTATCTGTACATTGATAAGACTCTTTTTATCAAAGAATGGTGGGAATGTGGCGACAGCGTGACGCTGATCACACGTCCGCGCCGATTTGGAAAAACACTGAATATGAGCATGCTGGAGCGGTTCTTTTCAGTCAGGTATGCCGGACAGGGGGAACTGTTTGAAGGGCTTTCTATATGGGAAGATAAAGCATATCAGGAAATCCAGGGAACCTACCCGGTTATCAGTCTGTCTTTTGCAAACGTGAAAGAAACGAATTATGAAAATACAAAAGAAAGAATTTGTCAATTACTGACGAATTTATATACGGAGAATTTTTTTCTAAGAGACAGTGAAGTGCTGCAGGAAGCTGACAGAGCATTTTTTGACAGAATGCTGTCTCCGCTGAATATGCGTGAGACCGATGCAACACTGGCTTTGTATCAGTTATCCGGTTATCTTTACCGCTACTATGGAAAAAAAGTCATTATCCTTCTGGATGAGTATGATACTCCCATGCAGGAAGCGTATATGAATGGATACTGGAAAGAACTGGCTGCATTTAACAGGAATATGTTTAACAGCACCTTTAAGACAAATCCCTGGCTGGAGAGGGCGATCATGACGGGGATCACAAGAGTCAGCAAGGAATCGGTTTTTTCAGATTTGAATAATCTGGAAGTGGTGACTACTACATCGGATAAATATGCTGCTTCTTTTGGATTTACGGAGCAGGAAGTGTTTACTGCTTTGGAAGAATGCGGGATGGGGGACAAAAAAGAAAAAGTAAAAGAGTGGTATGACGGCTTTATTTTTGGACAGTACAGAGATATTTATAATCCCTGGTCAATTTTAAATTTCCTTGATAAAAAGAAATTTGCCGCATACTGGGCCAATACCAGTTCCAACAGCCTGATCGGAAAATTGATTCGTGAAGGAAATCGTGGTATTAAAGAAAAATTTGAAACTCTGCTTCAGGGAAAATCCATTAAAACTCCTGTTGATGAACAGATTGTATATAATCAGCTTGACGGAAACGAACAGGCTGTATGGAGCCTGCTTCTGGCAAGCGGATATTTGAAGGCGATTTCTTATGAATCGTGCGATGAGGTACCGGATGATACGCTACCGGAATATGAGCTGGCATTGACGAACCGGGAAGTTATGAGGATGTTCCGTTCTATGGTAAGAGACTGGTTTTCCGCGGCTGAGACGGATTATAATGATTTTGTAAAGGCACTGCTTATGGGGGACAGAAAAGCGATGAATGTGTATATGAACCGGGTGGCTCTTTGCACGTTCAGCTATTTTGACACGGGGAAACGCCCTTCAGGAGAAGAACCGGAACGCTTTTATCATGGCTTTGTTCTGGGGCTGATGGTGGAACTGCAGAGCAGGTATATGATAACATCGAATCGTGAAAGCGGATTTGGTAGATATGATGTGATGCTGGAACCCCGGAATCCCAAGGAGGACGATGCAATCATACTGGAATTTAAGGTACAAGATCCGGATGATGAAGAGACCCTTGAAGATACTGTACGTGCCGCTCTTGCACAGATTGAAGAGAAGCAGTATGCAGTGCAGTTAGCAGAGCGCGGAATACCGGCAGATCATATACGCAGCTATGGTTTTGCTTTTCAGGGGAAGAACGTGCTGATAGGGTGAAATTTGAGAATTGAGTAATATGCAGATAGTAAAGGGGCCTCGCTGAAGGCTCCTTTGTGTTTCTGTGCATTGCAAAGCGTGCTGCTGTGAACGGAGTAAAAAGTAGCTCCTTTGTTTTAATTTCAGCATGAACGGACTGCGGTATATTGCATTCATATGTCATTTATGTTATCATAACATAATTAGTATAGATGATGCAGCGCATAAAGAAGGAAAGGAGGAGTCAGGATATGAAGACGGCGGAAACAATCAATGTCGTTTGCGCTGAACTTGGCATCACAAAAGCAGATCTTGCAAAACAGATGGGGATACATCCGTCTTCTCTATACAGAAAGCTTGCCAGAGAAAGCATGACTCTTGAAGAACTTCAGAATTGCCTTGATGTATTAGGGGTTACGATTGAGTTCAACCTTCAGTATCCGGATGGAAAAGTCCGAAGTTCGCAGGCAAATCACGAGATGCTTCTTGAAAGAATGGATCTGTTGGAGAAGGAACTGGAAGCAGCGAGGAAGGCAGCAGAATTTCATAAAAAGTCGTTAAGAGATTTACGGACAGAGTTAAGCAGCGCGGTCGGATATACAGAACTTGGTATGAGACACGGTTACAAAGCAGAGGAATATCTGGAGAAGATCCGGCTGGTTCTGACCAATGTGGAGTTAACCATAGCCTATGCTCTTGGTGAACCGCTGAATGATGAGCCGGATTCGGAAGAGCCGGAGAACATCGAAGCGTTAGCGGGAAAGAGAGTTCTCCTTGTGGATGACAATGAACTGAATTGTGAGATTATGAAGGAAGTGCTCGTGGACCATGGTCTGTTGGTAGAAAATGCCGGAAATGGAAGCGAAGCTGTTGCAGCTGTAAAAGCAAACGAGCCCGGTTACTATCAATTTATACTGATGGATATTGAAATGCCGGTAATGGATGGGTTTGAGGCAACGATGAAGATCCGCAAACTGCCGAATCGAATTCGGGCAAACATTCCAATTATAGCTCTTACAGCAAATCCGGTTCCGGAAAACCGGGAAAGAGCGGTGGCTGTGGGAATGGACGATTTTCTTGTAAAGCCGACAAATTCAGCACGCCTGCTGAGAACTCTGGCAAAATTCCAGTGAGCACAAAAGCGGAAGGAGAAAACAAATGAGAAAACATATGGGAAAGAAGAGAATGATCAGCCTGCTGCTGGCTGTTGTTATGGCGGCTGCCATACTTGCCGGCTGCGGTGCACAGAACGGAAGTAATGAGAAAGCAGAGAATGATGGTAAGATTTCCATCAGTATGTACATGTGGGATAGATCCATGTTTAAGGAACTGAGTCCCTGGCTGGAAGAGAAATTTCCCGACATTGAATTCACCTTTGTCCAGAGCTACAATACGATGGACTATTACAAGGATCTGCTTGCCCGGGGTGAGGAGATGCCGGACATCATCACCTGCCGCCGCTTTTCACTGAATGATGCCGCCTCTCTGGCTGACCAGCTGATGGATCTGAGCAAATCCGAGGCAGCAGGTACCTTCTACAACAGCTATCTGGAGGTCAACCGTGAAACCGGCGGTGCCATCCGCTGGCTGCCTATGTGTGCCGAGGTGGACTGTATTATGGCAAACAAGGATTTGTTCGACCAGTATAACATCTCTCTGCCCACTAATTATTCCGAATTTCTGACAGCCATTGATGCTTTCGAAGAAGTGGGAATTAAGGGTTTCCAGACCGACTGGTATTATGACTATACCTGTCTGGAAACCATGCAGGGCTGTGCAATTCCGGAACTGATGAACCTGGAGGGAACCTCCTGGCGTATGGATTATGAGAGTGAAACAGAGGAAAACCAGGTCGGACTTGATGACACTGTCTGGCCAGAAGTTTTCGAAAAATACGAGCAGTTCTTAAAAGATGTCCGCTTCCAGCCCGGCGATGAGGAACTGCAGTTTACCGAGACAACCGAGCCATTTTTGCAGGGAAAGACCGCTATGATTCGCAGTACCGCTGCTATGGCGGATGGAATCAGGGAGGAGAATGACATTAACTGTGTGATTCTTCCTTATTTTGGGGAAACCTCTGAGGATAACTGGGTGCTTACTTATCCCATGTGCCAGCTGGCAGTTTCAAAAAAGTAGAAGAGGACGAAGCCAAAAAGGCAGCCGTGATGGATGTTCTTCTGGCTGTTTTCAGCGAGGAAGGTCAGAAGCATGTTGCTGCCGGCACTTCCGTGCTGTCCTATAATAAAGAAGTGAAGATCGCTCCCACTCACGCGCTCGAGTATGTGCAGGACTGCATCAAAAGCAACCACCTGTATATGCGTCTGGCATCTACCGAGGTTTTTGCCATCTCTCAGGATGTGGCGCACAAAATGATGCTGGGCGAGTATGACGCCAAGGGAGCATACGAAGATTTCAATGCACAGATTACGAATTACAAAAATCCGGAAGCGGAGGAGGTATTGTTCACGCAGAAAACTGCCTATTCCAATGACTTTGGCGTTCACGGCAGCCCCGCTGCTTCCTCACTGATGAACACATTGCGGGAAGCAAATGAAGATCAGATCGCCATCGGCTATGCCAGTGTGGCAAGCTCTCCTGTTTTTGCCGGAGATTATACCATGCAGCAGGTGAAGTGGATCATGACCTTCAGGAACGCGCTCTACTGTGGCGAGTACACCGGAGCAGAAATCCGCCGGATCATGGACTGGCTGGTAAACGTGAAGGAGGACGGTTCCAATCCTGTTCATCACAGGAACCAGATGCCGGTTACCAGCGGTATGGAATACACAGTAACTGAGACGGAGCGAGGTAAGTTTACCCTGGGCGATATTACCGTAAATGGCAAGCCGCTGGATGACAATGCCGAATACACGGTGCTTCTGGTGGGGGCTGATACCTATCTGGAACACCCTACGTTCTGTAATTGTCCAATGCCTGAAGATTTGAAGAACAAGAGAGAAGATTATTACGTGAATGATTACACGAGCCAGGAGTATATCCAGATAGCTTTGGAGAAGACAGGACAATTTCTGGAGCCTACGGAGTATGTGACCATTCTTCAGAATAAATGAGAAACCGTAATGAAGTCGAAAGGAGGGCATGTGCCATGAAAAAACGACGGATTGCTTTGCTTCTCGCACTTGCGCTGTCTGCAGGGGTGATTAGTGCCGGTTTTACTTATTTCGGCTTTGTATCTCAAACAATTTACGAAGAAAGCACCGCGCACCTCATTGAAATCTTTCATCAGGCGAATCAGGCTCTGTATAATATGGTTTCTGTCAACTGGAGCCGTATGCGAATGTGGGCCCCCTATCTGGAGAAGGCGGAAAGCGAAGAGGATATCGTAACCTATGTGAACCAGGCCCGGGAAGAAAGCAATTTTACTGATTTCTATTTCATCTCCCGGGATGGTGATTATTTCACACTGGAAGGTCAGAGGGGTTATCTGGACTTGCGTGGGCAGCTTTCGGATCTGATTCTGGAAAAACAGCCGGTGGTGGCAAACTCTGTTGTCCCGGATCAGCCGGAGATCATGGTGTTTGCCATTCCTATCGAGCAGGGGTGCTACCAGGAATTTGATTATGAGGCCATTGCCATTTCTTTCAATAATTCTGATATGGTGGAGGCTTTGCAGATTTCTGCCTTTGCCGGGCAGGCCAGCACTTTCGCGGTGCTGCCTGACGGGCGTGTCGTTGTGGATAACGGCAGTGAGGACATGGAGAATATCCGAAATTTCTTTGCCCTGCTGGAAAAATCAGACCAGCTTGCCGATGAGGATATCGCTGCCCTGGAGACGGAGTTCCTTTCGGGAAATTCCGGTGATATGGTGTTTGATGTAAATGGAAGAAGCTATTATCTGGTATATGAGCCTGCGGATTTTCAGGACTGGATCGTCCTTGGAATTGTGCCGACCGATGTGGTCAATGCCAGCATGAACAAGCTTCAGTCTATTACCATCATTGTGGTGTCCGGAATTGCCATCGCTCTGGCTATGATGTTTCTGATGCTGGTGATGCAGCAAAACCGGCAGAAGCTGAAACGGAAGGACAATGAGCTGGTTGCCCGCGATGAGCTGTTTTCCAAGCTGTCCATCAATGTGGACGATGTCTTCCTGATGGTCAATGCAGCAAACCTTCGTGTGGAATATGTCAGTCCCAATATTGAGAAGCTGACCGGTATTTCGGAGCAGCAGGTTCTATGTGAAATTCATGAGATCGAGTATCTGATCAGGACGGATGAATCGGTTCATATTCTGGATCAGATGACAAAGATCCTTCCCGGAGAGCAGCGTGAGTGGGACAGGGAGTATATCCATCAAAAGACCGGTGAGAAGCTATGGTTCCGTGTGGTTGTATTCTGTACTGACATTCAGGGTGAGAAGAAATACATTCTGGATTTATCTGACCGAACGAAGGACAAGAAGATCGATCAGAAGCTTGAGGATGCGGTCCATATCGCAGAGAATGCAAGTCGTGCAAAAACCATTTTCCTGAATAATATGTCCCATGATATTCGTACCCCCATGAATGCCATTATCGGCTTTACCAATATCGCACTGAAACAGGAGCCGAAACCGGAGGTAAGGAATTGTCTCAACAAGATCAGCAACAGCTCCGAGCATCTGCTGACCCTGATCAATGATGTGCTGGACATCAGACGTATTGAAAGCGGCAAAGTCAGATTTGTGCCTGTTCCCGTTGATATCAGGACAGTTGCAGATACAGTGCTCGGAATTATGCAGGGCTTTCTGTCTGACAGGAGTATCGTATTCCGTACAAATCTGGAAATACCGGAAACGCCTTATGTGCTGGCTGATGCCGTGCGTATCCGGGAGGTGCTGGTGAATATTCTGGGTAATGCGGTAAAGTTTACAGAGGATAGAGGCAGCATTGATTTTGAAGCCGGCTATCTTCCCGGCGAAGACGACCGGCACATGATGGTGCGATACCGCGTCGCGGATACGGGCGTAGGTATGACGGAGGAATTTGTAGAGCATATCTTCGATGAGTTTTCTCAGGAGGAAAACAGCGCCCGGACACAGTACAGGGGCACCGGCCTGGGCATGGCTATCACAAAGCGATATGTAGATCTTATGGGCGGTACCATCTGCGTGGAGAGCAAAAAAGGCGAGGGTTCCGTCTTTACTGTGGAACTTCCTTTGGAACTGACGGATGGGGAGAATGTCCGGAAACAGGAGCTGCCCATCGCAAAGGCGAACCTGAGCGGCGTGAAGGTTCTTCTGGCAGAGGATAACGAACTGAATGCGGAAATCGCAATGGTGCAGCTGGAGGAGCTGGGAATTCAGGTCACCAGAGCTGCCGACGGCAAAGAAGCTGTAAAAATCTTCGCAGAGAATCCGCCGGACACCTTTGACATGATTTTTATGGATGTAATGATGCCGGAGATGAACGGCTATGAGGCTACAGCAGCGATCCGGGGCATGCAGGACCGCCCGGATGCCCGCAGTATTCCCATTATTGCCATGACCGCCAACGCTTTTGCTGAGGATGTTCAGGCATCTCTGGATGCGGGGATGAATGGCCATATCGCCAAACCCATTG
>JALEHU010000027.1 GCA_022770365.1 Blautia sp.
CAATCATCAGAAAAGTTGCATTTTTTTCGAGTGTATTATTATTTTTATTTCCCATTTCTCACGGTTCCTTTATATATTCTCAATCTGCCAGTCAATGGGAGTAAGTCCATTGGCTTCCAGAAATTCATTTGTCCTGCTGAAATGCCGGCATCCGAAGAATCCGCGGTATGCGGACAGCGGACTGGGATGGGGTGCCTCCAGAATAAGATGCTTCGGATTATGCAGCATGGATTTTTTCATCTGGGCTGGTCTGCCCCAGAGCAGGAATACAATGGGACGGTCCTGCTCATCAAGCACCCGGATGGCGGCATCGGTAAACTGTTCCCAGCCGATACCCCTGTGGGAGTTTGCCTGGTGGGCACGTACTGTCAGTACGGTGTTCAAAAGCAGCACGCCCTGGCGGGCCCATTTTTCCAGATAACCGTTATTGGGGATATAGCATCCCAGATCATCGTGAAGCTCCTGATAAATATTCACCAGAGACGGCGGGATTTCCACATCTTTTTTTACCGAAAAGCAGAGTCCATGTGCCTGTCCGTCATTATGATAGGGATCCTGTCCGAGAATAACGACTTTCACCTCACTCAGGGGTGTAAAGTGAAATGCATTGAACATCTCATCCGCAGGAGGAAAAATCTTTCTGGTCCTGTATTCTTCATTAATTGTTTTGTATAATTTCGCATAATACGGCTGGTGAAATTCCGGCTTTAATGCCTCCAGCCACTCTCCTGATAAAGGAGCCATGTTTTTCACCTCATATATTCTCATTTGCTGACATACGGCGCACAGAAATACCCCTGTCTGCAAGATAATCTTTCACCTGACAGATCTCAAGTTCTTTATAATGGAACAGAGAAGCCGCCAGAGCTGCATCTGCACCGCCTTTGTTAAGAGCATCATAAAAATGTTCCAGCGTTCCTGCACCGCCGGAAGCAATTACAGGAATGGATACTGCATCCGCAACTGCGCGGGTCAGTTCCAGGTCATACCCTGCCTTTGTCCCGTCACAGTCCATACTGGTGAGAAGGATTTCTCCTGCTCCGAGAACTTCGGCTTTTTTTGCCCATTCAATGGCATCTATACCTGTATCCAGACGTCCGCCATGCTTATAGATATTCCAGCCGCCATCCTCACGCCTCTTAGCATCAATGGCAACCACAACACACTGGCTTCCGAATTTATCTGCAGCTTCCCGGATCAGTTCCGGACGGTCAATTGCAGCGGAATTCACTGAAATCTTATCCGCGCCTTCACGAAGAAGACGTTTAAAATCTTCTACTGTACAGATACCTCCTCCGACAGTGAAGGGAATAAAAACATTGGCAGCCACGGCACGCACCATCTCCACCACCGTATCCCTCGCTTCACAGGAAGCAGTAATATCCAGAAAAACAAGCTCATCAGCACCTGCTGCATCGTACGCCCTGGCAATTTCCACCGGGTCACCGGCATCCTTAAGATCTACAAAATTAACGCCCTTTACTACGCGTCCCTTATTTACATCCAGGCAGGGTATGATCCTTTTTGTAAACATATCAGCAGTCCCCCTTTCCCAGATTTGCGAAGTTCTCAAGAATCTTCAGTCCATAACGGCTGCTCTTCTCCGGATGGAACTGGCATGCGAATACATTGTCCTTCTCCACAGAAGCATGAATACAGGTGCTGTATTCCGTAACCGCCTTAACAATCTCCGGTTCCTCTGCCTCAAGATAATAGGAATGAACAAAATAAACATACGCCTGCTGCGGTATTCCCTTGAACAGTCTTCCATTATTCTGAAGATGCAGGGAATTCCATCCCATATGAGGGATCTTAAGTCCCGGACATGGCGGTATTTTGACTATTCTTCCTTTCAGGATACCAAGGCCTTCCACACCGGGACTTTCCTCGCTGCTCTCAAAAAGAAGCTGAAGTCCGAGGCAGATACCGAGAAACGGAGTCTTGTTTTCCACGATCCTGTTGATCACCGGCACAAGTCCATAGTTATGGAGATTATTCATTGCAGCACCAAAACTTCCCACTCCCGGAAGGATGACTTTATCTGCTTTAAGCAGTACTTCCGGATCACGGGAAACAATCGCCTGCTCACCCAGATACTGCAGTGCTTTTTCCACACTTTTAATATTGCCTGCATCATAATCAATAATTCCTATCATATGTTCACTTCCTGTCACTTATTTTTTCTGTCAAATTTCAACATTCGCTGTTCCAAGTATAACGCAAAAACAGGCGGTTGCAAAGTAATTTCTTCGCTTCTGCCTGTTTTTTTGCGGATTCAAAAATATTCAGAGCACAATTTATGAATCAGCTTCTGTCCAGAGTGAACCAGAATTCCACACCATTGTCGTAATTCTGCACGCCATACTGCTGATTCAGACCTTCTATGATTGCTTTTACAATAGACAGTCCGATACCGCTGCCGCCGTACTCTCTTGTTCTGGCTTTATCAACTTTATAGAATTTGTTCCACAGCATCGGTAGGTCTTCTTCCGGTATAGGATTACCTGTATTAAATACAGTGACTTTTACCCTTTTTTCTTCTTTCCAGACATTGATCTCGATCTGTCTGTCTCCTTCCAGGTGATTCAGCGCATTGCTGGTATAGTTGGTGACCACCTCTTCAATCTTGAATTCGTCTGCCCACACATAAATTGGTCCTTCTGTCTCAAAGATCACTTTTGCTTCTTTTTGCTGTATCATTATGTCCATGCTCTGAAGGACACCCCGAATCAGGGATACGATATCAAACCGTTCCATCACAGCTGCATCCTTGCCGGATTCCAGCTGGTTCAGGGTCAGCAGATTTTTTACAAGTTTGTTCATCTTGGCAGATTCATCCATGATCACATCACAGTAAAATTCCCTGCTCTCCGGATCATCGGATATATTCTCCTTCAAACCTTCCGCATATCCCTGGATCAGCGCAATCGGTGTTTTCAGTTCATGGGAAACATTGTCAAGGAATTCCTTACGCATCTGATCAATCTTTATTTTGTCCTGGATATCTTTCTGCAGTGTATTATTGGCAGATTTCAGTTCTGATATGGTATTTTCCAGTTCTTTGCACATCTTATTAAAATTGTCACCCAGAACATCAATCTCATTGCCCGCGCTGCTCTGATATCTTGCGTCAAAATCCAGATCTGTCATCTGCTGGGAAAGTTTCGTCAGTTCACTGATCGGTTTTGTGATCCTGTTGGTCATAACCCAGATGATCACACCACTGATCAGAATAATAACCGCACCTACAACGAAATAAAAATTGTTCGAAATTGATACACTTTCGCGGATACTCTCCAGAGGCGTACGGATCAGAAAATAATCTCCGCTGGAAAGTTCCCCCCAGCCTTCCACATAATCCATGCTTGCAAAACGATCGTGCACTTGCTGTATCACATAATTGTCTTCTTTCTCCAGAATGTGGGAAATACCTTTCTTGAGTTCTCTGTCCAGATCATACGCATATCCAAACAGCCTGTTGCGCAGCATATCGGGATCATCTCCTGCGGAAGCACGGAGAATGTTGTCCTTGGAAATGACAACCCATGTAAGATTATTCCGGGAACTGAAACGACGCATTTCATCCGAAACCTCAAGTTCTGTCTCCGTACCGTCCGTAAAGGTCTCTTCCGTATCTCCGGAGCGTTCTGTATCATCCTGCTTTTTCACTTCCAGACCCTCCAGGTCTGCCATCGTCTCCAGAATCACATCAGATTTTTTCGTAATATAGTATTTCTCCAGAAATACGGCATTAATACCGCTGATTGCCACAATCGATACAAACAGCAGACCGATAAAAATCGCAGCAATCTGATTCCGCATGGAATGAAGCTTTTTGGGTTTTTTAGGCTTTATCATGATTCTACCTCAAATTTGTAACCCATTCCCCAGACGGTTTTAATATATTCGCCTTTCTCTCCCATTTTGCTTCTCAGTTTTTTTACATGTGTATCAATGGTACGGGCGTCTCCGAAATAGTCATAATTCCATACCGAATTCAGGATCTTTTCTCTGGAAAGAGCAATTCCTTCATTTTCCAGAAAATAGGTCAGAAGTTCAAATTCCTTAAAGCTCAGTTCCATAGGTTTGCCGTCCACGGTTGCCAGATGTGCGGCCTTATCGATCACGATTCCGCCTGCGGAAAGCATATCCTGAGCCATATCCTGTCCGGTCCGGCGCAGAATTGCCTCTACACGGGCAACCAGAATCTTGGGACTGAATGGTTTGGAAATGTATTCGTCTACTCCAAGATCAAATCCAAGAAGTTCGTCACGCTCATCGCCTCTTGCGGTAAGCATGATGATCGGTACTTTGGAATTCTTGCGGATTTCCCGGCAGACCTGCCATCCGTCCATCTTCGGCATCATGACATCCAGAATGATCAGGGCAATATCTTTTTCTTTATAAAAAATATCCATCGCCTCCTCACCATCTCCGGCTTCCAGTACCTGAAAGTTTTTTTTCGTAAGAAAGTCTTTTACCAGCTTGCGCATACGGCTCTCGTCATCTACGACTAATATTTTCAGTGCATCCATATCGCTACTCCTCCTGTCTAACTTGACTATTACTATAACAGAGATTTATGATACTTTTGTGAACATAAAATATTTTTTGAAAAATTTTGCCAGTTATGCAACATGCTATGACATCCCCATCACGATTGATGACTTCCGGACCATCGTCATGGATATCAACGAAACCAATCCTGACTGCAATAATTTTGCCATTCAGGACAGGGATATTTCCACGGTGGATATCTATATTCTGGACTATGTACAATATATGGACGAACTGAAGGGTCCGGATTGCTATAACAACAATGAGAACAAGCCGGAAGAAGAAAAATGGAGCCAAAGAAAAAGGAGTTGCTTCAATCTTCACACGCAAGTCCCATCTCAGTGATATGTGCCCAGGCTTCCTCATCGAATTCGTTATTTTTGTAATAGTATTTACGGTCCGCATCTGTAATTTTACGGAGTACTTTACATGGATTTCCGGCTGCTATGAACCAGTCTGGAATATCTTTTGTCACTACGCTTCCTGCTCCGATCACCACATTATCTCCAATATGTACTCCCGGACAGATTACCGTATTTCCCCCGATCCAACAATTATTCCCAATGGCTACTCCAATGCCGTATTCGTAAGCACTGTTTCTGGAATCCGGATGAACCGGATGACCTGCCGTATAAATTGCAACATTGGGAGCCATCTGACAATTATCACCGATCACTACTTTTCCCACATCCAGAATGGTACAGTTGTAATTTGCAAAGAAGTTTTTTCCCACTTCAATATTGAAACCGTAATCGCAGTAAAAGGGCGGATTGATAAAAGCGTTTTCCGATTTTCCCAGAAGCTCTTTTACCAGCTTACTGATCGCATCAAAATCAGAACGATCCACTGTATTCAGCTTCTGTGTCAGAACTCTTGCAGGTTTCTGCTGCTTAAATATCTCATCGTCTGAGATATATGGCATTCCTTTGTCTCGTCTCTCGATATTGTTCATTTTTATTTCCTCTCTTTCACTTTGTAAGATTTTTTACCCAATGATATTTTCTATAGTGTTGATAAACTGCCGGAAGCTTGATGATCTCATCCAGGTTCAATAAATAGTATACCACCATTACAGGACGTCACTTCCAAGATGTCCCATAATCACAGAAAACATAGTAAAACCGCAGCCCCATGCAATTTCGTTTGCAAGTACCGGCATAGTATATCTAAAATAAATTCGTTAAATAAACCTTATTTGTTCCATTAACTATTTTTATGGGCAGAACATCTCCGATCACTTCTCGAATACAATTACATTTTAGTATAAAATCAGGCTCATCAAACCCAAATCTCGTAGGAGAAAGTTTTTCAAAATCGTTTTCCAGTATTTCTAAAACCGGTTCTATATGATAGCCCAGACCATCATCCGCATACGTTTTTTTCTGTTCAACACCAAATTTTTGATGTTCCAAATGTATTTCAACCTCATAGAAATCCGGTATCACTTTATCGTCATCAATCAGCTCCGCGCTGGCAATTTCTTTCAGAATATGACTTTCTATCTCGCGGCCAAGAGCTGTACTGCACTTAAGCTCCGGCATAATATCATTCCAAAATGTGTCTGTTTCAATAAACACCATTGGCCGTGAGTCCTGCATATCATTATGCCTGTACCATAACGCCTCCCGTTCTCTCATAACGGGTCTGCTTGCATATTCCAGCTGCTTTTTTGCCAGATCACGAAGATATATTTTTTCCTGAGGAAAAATTGTATATGATTCCATGCTATAACCTCCGTATTTCCTTTTCTATTCATCAGGAGAACGTAGTCTCAAAAAGCCTTGCGCTGTATGGATGATCCAATTCTACGCTCAGATTCCTATTTCCTGTATTCAAACGATATCGGCAGTCCAAATCTACGGGATAAATACATTGAACTGATTTTACACTATGTCCATATTCCTGAAGGAGAATACTAAAATTACTGCATTCACTTCCAGCCCGCCATACTGCAAGATACATTTTATGATCTTTTCTCATCCCATAGCTCATCCATTTACTGTCAAATGCAGGAATGCCTGTCGGCCATGCCGGAATGCTCTCCCGGATTTCTGTACGTATTTTTTTATAAAGCTGAATTCCCTTTGCCAGGTCATACATAATCCACTCTCTGTATTTTCCAGAGACCCCATCGGTAAATACTCAGAACATCCCCAGGTTCCATTCGAAACAATCGAGATTCTTTTCATTGAAAAATTCTGTCTTGACAAAGGATCTGCAACTGCCGAAGTTCCTTCCACACGGTTCAATCCCTGTTCCGGCAGGCTGTATTTTCTCCACTGCACTTCTCCTGCCCATGTATTATGCGGAAGATGAAGGACTCCTTTTTCATTCCAGGGTTTCAACCCCTCTTTCAGACATCCTGTTAAAGCAAAGGAAGATACATATTCTAAAGTCTCCTCATCCGTGCCTGCATTGATAACCTCATTCCACGTTCGGACCACAGAGATGTTATCATAAAACTGTACATGACTGATAACCCTTATATGTTCAGCCTGCTGCTCAATTTCAAGTTTTCTTACATAGGTATTTCTTGTATCTGTATGCCCCACATATTTCAATAGCTGCCCGTGAGAGGATCCTGTATGTTTATAAGTCCCCATATACTGATTGGCAAAACGACCAACACAACATATAGTATAATGATTTTCAACTGTAAACTCTGTCCCCATCGTCTCATGATTCTATCCTTATCAATAATCTCCTTAACCAGTTTGCTTTAACATATGAATATTATAGAAAACACACTTGGTTTTTTCAACAGAAATTTAGCTTAGGAGTATTTCATAAACGTAGTAGAACGGTAATATATTTTTAGGTACAAAAATAAGTCCATAAACAAATGCATACTATATATTCTGTACACATCTTATTCATGGACTTATGGTAATGTCCAAATATTTAGTTATACGGATATACAAGATACTCCTTACTTTTAACTTTAAAAAGGTAATCTCAGGTAATCAGATTATATAAAACAAAAAAATCGCTAAACCCTTGATTGTTCAATGATTTCAGCGATTTTTTCTATGGACCTGGCGGGAATCGAACCCGCGTCCGAAAGCCTATCCCTTGCGGCATCTCCCATCACAGTCGCTGTTTTAACATTCCCTCGGCTGTACGCCCACCGACAGGCTTACAGCTTCAGTAGCTTCATGATACATCTGCCGGGGCAAAGCTTACCCGGCAAGGTTTCTCACATAGTCGACGCCAGATTCCTGATGTGTGAGTGCATCAGGGCTGACGAGCAGCGCTTAGGCTGCTAACGCGTAATTTTCGTTAGCGTTTATATTTAATTTCCCGGTTGATACGCAGTCCAGGAGTCTGCGGATGGCTTCCCCAACTTCAAAGCCCCCGTCGAAACCAGTACAAGCCCTGAATAAAAGGCTACTGTTCACTCCGTTCACAGCAGGAATAAAACTGGTTATCAAACGAAACACGCTTCTGTGCATTGATATTATATGAAAATTGCCCCTTCCTTGTCAAGGGGTAATTTGTTTTCGGTTGCGTAAGTTTACTGTCGGAATAAATGGGTTAGAGTTCACCCTTGATGCTCAGATAAAGTATCTGGTGTAGATTTTCTTATCCCAACTTTACTCCATTCTTATCTTTTTTGCAAGTCCCTTCCGGATCAGAGATCCA
>JALEHU010000032.1 GCA_022770365.1 Blautia sp.
AGGAGAATTAAAGGAGGAAGTACATTGTTAGAGATTATGACAAATGAGGCTGAGTCATCTGCGAAGATTATTGTCATTGGCGTAGGTGGAGCCGGAAATAATGCAGTAAACAGAATGGTGGAAGAAACCATCGGCGGAGTAGAGTTTGTAGGTGTCAACACTGATAAACAGGCTTTGACTCTGTGCAAAGCTCCGACAGTACTTCAGATTGGAGAAAAGATTACCAAGGGCCTTGGTGCGGGAGCACAGCCGGAAGTTGGTCAGAAGGCCGCTGAGGAGAGCATAGAAGAAGTTAAACAGTTAATGGAAGGTGCAGATATGGTATTCGTTACCTGTGGTATGGGCGGCGGAACCGGAACTGGTGCTGCGCCTGTTATTGCAGCAGCAGCTAAGGAAATGGGTATTCTGACGGTCGGTGTTGTTACCAAACCTTTCCGTTTTGAAGCGAAGACCCGTATGAACAATGCCCTTGCTGGAATCGAAAATCTGAAGAAATCTGTAGATACATTGATTGTTATCCCGAATGACAAGCTGCTGGAGATCGTTGATCGCCGCACTACCATGCCTGAAGCGCTTCGCAAGGCTGACGAAGTTCTTCAGCAGGCAGTACAGGGCATTACAGACCTGATTAATCTGCCGGCACTGATCAACCTTGACTTTGCGGATGTACAGACCGTTATGACAGATAAGGGAATCGCACATATCGGTATTGGCGAGGCAAGAGGTGACGATAAGGCCATGGAGGCAGTACAGCAGGCTGTATCTTCTCCGCTTCTGGAGACAACCATCAAGGGTGCTACTCACGTTATTATCAATATTTCCGGAGATATCTCTCTTATGGATGCCAACGATGCAGCAAGCTATGTTCAGGAGCTTACCGGAGAAGACGCAAATATCATCTTTGGTGCTATGTATGATGATTCTGTTGCTGATTATGCAAGAATCACCGTTATTGCAACCGGCCTGAGTGATGCTGCAGCGCAGCCGTCCGGCGGATTTGGTTCAAGAAGCAGTTCATCACCATTTGCAGCCAAGAGACAGACGACATCTGCACCTCAGAGCAGCACTGTGAACATGAACATGCCAAGCTTCAGCCTTCCGAACATGAACAGCACTTATACCAAGATGCCGTCCAGCACTGTTCAGAAGAAAGATATCCAGATTCCGGATTTTCTGAGAAACAGATAAGGTAAACAGAAAATAAGATAAATACTGAGTAATCTAATCAGCAAAACAAAACCCTTCCGTTCCTGCATACGGATATGCAGGAACGGAAGGGTTTTTTGCGTCAGTCTGACAGCATGTGAGTGACAGCGGAATCTGAAGACATTTTATTTATTGTATATTGGAACCGGTGAGATCCTTCACGGAATTTCGTTTGTGAAATACTACATCGATGACAGTCTGTGAAGGAAAATCAGAGTAATCCCCATGGATCCTGCGAAGGAGAAGCTCAGAGGCTGCTTCCCCCATTTTTTTGAGATTCTGTGATACACAGGTAAGGGATGGATTCATGATCTTAAACAGCGGGTCATCGTCAAAGCAAACAAGTGATACGCTTTCCGGTACAGGTTTTGGCAGCGAGTAAGCTGCAGAGAGACCGCCGATACCTATCGTATAGTTGGTGAAAAAAATGGCAGTAGGCGGATTGGGAGAACTCATAACCTGACGGAAACGCTGCTTGCCGCGTTCGCTGACTGCCTGAGTGTCATTGAACGGGATGGCCGGGTAGGGGGTCAGAAAAGAGGAAGTGTCATATCCCCTTTCCTTATAGACATCCATAAAACCCTGTATTCTTTTTTCCAGAGTGTAAGAGTTGACGGAACGTTCTACAATTGCAATGTTGGTATGTCCGTTTTCCAGAAGGTGCTGTGCCAGTATGGCACCTCCTTTGTAATTATCAGAAGTGATGCAGTCAACGGGGCGTTCGTGAAAACAGGAGGGAATGGAGTCCAGTATGATGATGGGGATTCCGGCATCCTGTATCATTTGGTATAAAAAATCAGCTTTATTGTTGGGAAGTACAATGACTCCGTCCGGATTCTGAGAGATCAGATCCTGGATGACTTTGGCTTCTCTGCCAGGATTGAAGGTGTAGGAGCATGTGATGACTGTATAATTATGCCGTATAAAATACTGTGTAACAGAATTGATCAGGGAAGCCCAGAAATATGTGCCAAGATCTGTCAGCAGGATCCCGATTGTCCTGGTTTTTTTTGTACGGAGAATCTGAGCTGAACGGTTTGGCCTGTAATCAAGACGCCGGATGGTTTCTTCAATCAGAATGCGGTTTTCTTCGCTTATTTTTTTGTTATTCAGATATTTTGAAATAGTTGCCGTGGAAAGCCCTGTTTCACGTGCAATGTCTTTGATCGTAATGTTCATGGGAACCTCTTCCTGCAGATAAAAAAGTGTTTCTGTATCTGCGCTTGAAATAGATTTGCCGGTATGTAATAAATCGGTGTCTGATCTGACTTCATCTTATCATGATTTGACGGAATCTACAAGCCTTGGTTGCTTTTGCGCAGAAGGTTGGGTATAATGAGGAAAAGACGGTAATAAAGGCTGAAGATCAAAAAATCCGGTCTGTTCCCGGAAATGTATTTGCCAGCCTGAAAAGAGAATTTTTGTTTGACGCTGTATAAGCGTGAATGAGAGGAAGCAGAAATATATGGGAGTGACGATTAAGGACGTTGCAAAGGAAGCGGATGTTGCGATTTCCACGGTTTCTAAATATCTAAACGGAGGCAGTGTGCGCCGGGAGAATAAAAAAGCCATTGAAAAGGCGATTCGCAAATTGAATTATTCTCCCAACAGTGTAGCCAGGGGGCTTCGGACTTCCAGAACGTATCGTGTAGGTCTGGTGACGGGATCCGGAGATAACCCTCATATGGCTGCTCTTCTTGATGAGATTGAACGACAGTTGTGGAAAGAAGGATATTCCCTGATTTATCTGAATACGGAATGCTGTGACGAGGCTGCTGTGAGAGAGTATGTTAATTTTATTGCAGAAACCGGTGTGGATGGTATTATTGTCACTGCGTCCGGGAATTCCGGGGATTGTCTTCAGCGTGCCAGAGATTATGAAATTCCTGTAGTGGTGATGGAAGAGTGTTATACGGATGTTCCTACAGACTGTATACAGGTTGACTGCGCGGGAGGTTCATATCAGGCTGTGGAATATCTGGTGAATGCCGGTCATCGTAAAATTGCGGCTGTATGCGGGCCTGAGAAGCAGATGACAGCTGCGGAAAGACGCCGGGGATACCTTCGCGTCATGGAGGATTACGGGCTTCCGGTGAGTAGAGAAAATATGCCGGATGGATGCTTCAAATATGAAGGGGGTTATGAATCCATCAAAAAAATCTGGGAGCTTCCTGACAGACCTACGGCTGTCTTTATTACCAATTATCAGATGTGTATGGGTGCAATGGAGGCGGTCTTTGAACTTGGAATACGGGTTCCGGAAGAATTATCGATTGTTACTTTTGATGATTTTGAACTATCAGTTATGGTACGTCCGAAGCTTACTGCCGTAAGGCAGCCGCTGAAAGAACTGTCGGATGAGGTATGCAGGACTCTGATTCGCAGGATAAACGGAGATT
This sequence comes from Blautia sp., assembly GCA_022770365.1. Classification (GTDB taxonomy): domain Bacteria; phylum Bacillota; class Clostridia; order Lachnospirales; family Lachnospiraceae; genus Blautia_A. The sequence continues at coordinate 3,606 of JALEHU010000032.1, forward strand.
ATGATGATTTCCCGAGGAAGGTACGCCTGAAGCCGTCCTTTATTGAACGGGATTCTGTACTCAGGATACCTCCGTGACCGCAGATATATGAATGAAAAATGGCTGCAGAGAATACAGCTGAGAATACAACAGAGAATACATCAATAATCAGCGCTGAAGGCACGAAATGACGAAACGATAATGCCTCCGGCGCTTTTTTGTACCACGTTGAAATCAATACAAAATAATAATAAATAATAAATAACAATAATATATAATAAAAAGCAATTGACAATATGCAAGCAAAGTGCTACAATAAAAGCGACTATTGAGCGATAAAAATAGGCAAAATGCCCATGGCGCTGCAGATTCGGTAACAGTATTGATGAGGGCAATGGCTCTGAAGGCATACGAACCGGAAATCTAAAGGATGATTTTTCAGGAGGAAATGATCATGTATCAGGACAGAGACAAATATCAGAAATATGAGTTTGACAGAAATGAATATAATAAGCGTGTGGAGTGGTATCAGGATGCACGTTTTGGCATGTTCATCCACTGGGGACTTTATTCCATCCCTGCAAGAGGTGAGTGGGTGCGCAGTGTCGAGGAGATTCCGGAGGAAGAGTATCTTCCGTTTATGAAGGAATTTGATGCCAGAGACTACAACCCGAAGCAGTGGGCAAAAGAAGCCAAAGCTGCCGGTATGAAATATGTGGTGCTGACTGCCAAACATCATGACGGCTTCTGCCTGTTTGACAGCAAGTATACCGATTACAAGGCAACCAATACACCGGCAGGAAGAGACCTGATCAAAGAATATGTGGAAGCTCTTCGTGAGGAAGGGTTGAAAGTAGGAATTTATTTCACACTTCTTGACTGGCACCATCCGGATTATCCACATTATCAGGACAGAATCCATCCGATGAGAAATCATCCGGAATGCGGCAATGAGAACCGTGATTTCTCCCGTTATGTGGAATATCTGTATAATCAGGTAGAAGAAATCTGTACGAATTACGGAAAAATCGATATCATCTGGTTTGATTTCTCTTATGATGATATGAGAGGAGAAAAATGGGGGGCAACAGATCTTGTAAGTATGGTACGCAGCCTGCAGCCGGGAATTATCATTGACAACCGTCTGGAAGCAAGCGGAGAAGGACGCGGTTCTTTATATGAGTGTAATCCGAAACCGTTCCATGGCGATTTCGTAAGTCCGGAACAGATTATTCCGCCGGAAGGAATCTGCGATGTAGAGGGAAATCCTATGGTATGGGAAGCTTGCTTTACCATGAATAATAACTGGGGATACTGCGCAAATGACCATTATTACAAACCGGCTTCCATGCTGATCAAGAAACTTGTTGAGTGCGTTTCCAAGGGCGGCAACATGATCCTGAATGTGGGACCGGATGCCAAAGGGAAATTCCCGAAGGAATCTTCAGAGATTCTTGCTGAGATCGGACGCTGGATGGACAAAAACCATGACAGTATTTACGGATGCTCACCTGCGGAAAATATTCCGAAACCGGATTACGGCCGTGTGACCAGGAACGGCAATAAATATTACGTACATATTTATGAGAATACACTTGGACTTCTTCCTCTGATTGGTTTTGATAAGGATAAGATTGTGAAGGTTCGTGCACTGGATGACGGACATGAAGTTCCGCTTTCCACCGCATGGATGCACAGCGATTATCCGGATATTGCATTCGTGGATCTTGGTCCGGATCCTGTACTTCCGGATCCGGTAGATTATGTACTGGAAGTGGAAATGAAAGAGTGATTGTAACTGTTCAGAAGCCACTATCTGTGAAGGTACTGAATAGATACGAGTGATTATTAATATTTAACAAAGAGAAATGCTGCCGCACAGGTGATGAGTCATCATCTGTGCAGCAGCATTTCTGTTATTCTGTGGTGTTTCTGGCCCTTCGGTAGGAAACGGGGGTGGTTTGCATAACAGTTTTGAAAATGACATCAAAAGAACGGGTGCGTGCTGCTGTTACTTATCAGAACCCGGATCAGATTCCGGCTGCACCAAGGTATATTGGACCTCCCTTAAAAGAGTATTACAATGAACAGAACCAGCTTGTACGTCAATGGTGAGTGTTTTAAACAATTTGAAAGGAATTTTAAAAATACACAAAAAAACGAAACGTTTAATCCTTAACAAAGAAAAAATATAGACAAATAAAACATGCTAAAATTGTGGAAAATAGAAAAAATGCATTAAATGAAGAGAAGTACTTGCAAAAAATACTTTTATAGTATAACATAGAATCATCAAAAAACGAAACGTTTTACACAACTGCATCTGAGCCATTGATGCAGCAAACAAAACACAAGGAGGGTAACTACATGAAGAAAAAATTACTTGCAGCTATGCTGACTCTGGCAATGACAGCATCTATGGGAACGATGGTTTATGCGGAAGATGCTGCGGACTATGATGTTGAGAATCGTGAATACAACGATGTGACCATCACGGTTCATACAAGATGGGATGAAGCTGATACTTCCGGACCTCTTTACAAAGCTATCGTAGAAGGTTTTATGGAGAAATATCCGGGAATCACTGTTGAGACTATTGCGATTCCTACAGAGTCAGAATGGCTGAATTCAGAAGCTGTTTTAATGTCTGACCCGGCTTCTATGCCTAACGTAATCGTTGAATACGGCGGATCCCGAGTTGCAGGATATGTTGAGCAGGATCTGATCGTAAAGATGGATCCATATTTTGAGCAGTATCCGGACTGGCCGGACAGATTTAACGCTCTTGGCGCAAGTATGGTTGATTTCTCCAATTACGGATATGAAGGAACTTATGGTGTTCCGTTTACCGCATACGAAGTAATGCTTTTCTATAATGAAGATATCCTTAATGAAAATGGTATTGATCCTGCATCTCTTCAGACATGGGATGATCTGATGGCAGCATGTGAAACTCTGAAAGCAAATGGCGTACAGCCGTTTGAGATGGGTGAGAAAGACGATTATCGTTTCGGCCATCTTCATAGTGCATTGAACTATAAGACTTATGGCTGCGACATGGCAGAAAAACTCGGAAGCCGCGAAGTATTATATGATGGCGAAGAGCAGAAAGCAGTATATCAAATGATCATTGACGCAGCTGATAAAGGATACCTGGGAAGCAACCTTCTTGGAATCGATGACGGCCAGGAAAGATCTCTCTTCAACACAGGAAAAACCGCATTCCTCTTCATGGGAACCTGGTTCTGTGCAGAAGATCATACAGGTCTGGAACTCTTTGACAACCAGAAGATCCATGCACTTCGTATGCCGTATGTAAATGAAGAATACAAATATCATGACATGGGCGGCGGAAACGAAGCTTATTATGCAATTAACACAGGCGATGCTGACGAAGTGGCAGCTTCTGTTCTCTTCCTGAAATACCTCACCAGCGAAGAAGTGTGCAACACATTTGCAGCAGGATATCCGGCACCGATGAGCGTTAACGTTACAACAGATGCAGGAAATTACCTCAGCCAGGAAGCAGCAGCAGTTATTGCTGAAACAACAGACGTACGCGGCGATATCGAAAACTATGACACTGCAACACATATGATCAACACTGTTCGCCAGGCTCTGCAGGGTATTGCAATGGGATCCTCCGCAGATGAAGTTGGACAGACCATCGTTGACCTGATTGCAGAATACGAATAAGCTGAAGCAAGAAGCAAAATGATTTTAACTGACTGACGAATGCAGGGCGGGCATTGCGGAATAAATGTTCTGTGGTGCCCGCCCTTTGAAGTGGAGGGTTATCATGTTTTTTAAATCGAAAGTATACAGGAAATCATTTCTGAAGTCCCTGCTTTTTGTATTGCCTGGTGTTGCGCTGACAGTGATTTTTGTTATCTATCCGGTTATCAATACATTCTGGTTATCTCTGAATAAATGGAATGGTATTGGCGGTGCACCGGTAACATGGGTGGGACTTGAGAACTATATTAAAACACTTACCAGTGCGAAATTCTGGAACAGTATGCTGAACGCATTGTATTTTACGATTGGCGGTTTTGTTGTCCTGATGCCGATCGCTTTTGGCCTGGCACTTCTGGTTACATCCAAAATGCGCGGAACCAAATTCTTTAAAGCGGCATATCTGATGCCGGTTATGCTGGGAACTACAGCAGTCGGTCTTATGTGGACCTTCCTGCTGAATGCGGATTATGGTGTTCTTGCCCAGTTTTTAAAATTTATCGGAAAACCGGAATGGATCATTAACTGGCTGGCAACTCCGACGGTAAATATCTGGTGCGTTGTCCTGGTTAATGAGTGGATGTATGCCGGTTACAATATGCTGATTTTTGCGGCTGGTATTGTGGCAATTCCGGATGAGGTTCATGATGCGGCGCTTCTTGATGGCTGTACAGGGCTGAAAAAGATTATTCATATTACAGTTCCTCTTTGTAAAAATATGTTCATGGTGTTCTCTGTACTTTGTATCACAGGATGTCTGAAGGCATTCGACATTGTATGGGCAATGACCAACGGAGGTCCGATGGATTCCAGTGCGACACCTGCGATCCTTCTTTATACCCAGGGCTTCCAGTACAAGCTGATGGGACGAAGCGGAGCAATCAGTATCATTCTGCTTGTATTAGGTCTCGTTCTGTCGATTTTATTGAATAAAGTGATTTTCAAACAGGAGGATATGTAAGAAAATCCTTGACGAAAGGGATGAATAAGATGAATAAATATGTTGTGAAAAGTGGAATAAAAAAAGGTGCGCAATATTTTGCGGCGATTTTTATGGCAGTGATAACATTTTTCCCATTGGTTATCACGTTTATTAACTCATTCAAAAATAATGAGCAGATTCTTCTCGGTATGTTTTCCTTGCCGGAAGTATGGAATTTCAGCAATTATCCGGATGCCATCCGTATTGCAAATGCTTTGAAGTCTATTACCAATTCTCTGCTGGTGGCAGTTGCAACTCTTGTTGTAACGATCGTGATCGCCATGCCGGCAGCATATGTCATTGCAAGAAAAAGCTTTGGCTACCTGAAGGCTGTTTATATCCTGTTTATGGCAGGAGTTATGGTACCCGTACATTGTACACTGGTTTCCGTTTCCAAGATTTCCAGTACTCTGGGAAGCAAAAACAGCTATATTTTCCTGGTATTGATTTATACAGCGTTTAACCTTTCCCAGGCAATCTTTTTGTTCAGCGGTTATATTGCCGGACTGGACCGCGGACTGGATGAAGCGGCAAAAATTGACGGTTGTGGTGACCTGAAACTTCTGACCGTTATACTGCTTCCGATCTGCAAACCGATTCTGGCAACAGAGGCTATTCTGGTATTCATTTACGGATACAGTGAACTGATCTTCTCGCTGATTCTGATCACAGACAGCGCGAAGTACACCGTATCAAGAGCTATGCTGAACTTTACAGCGAACTATACCACCAGTTATGGTCCGCAGTTTGCATTCGTTATCATGTCCATGATACCGATGATGATCATTTATCTGATCCTTCATGAAAAAGTTGAGGCAGGTATGCTTGCCGGAGCTGTGAAGGGCTGATCGGTAAAAACAGACGGCTGTAAAAATCTGATAAAAGATTTTTAAGTAATAAAAAAGATAATTTATTTTGGAGGAATAAAGAAATGGCAGATACACATCAGCAGTGGTTTAAGGACGCAAAATATGGTTTGTTTATTCATTGGGGTCTCTATTCCATTCTTGCAGGTGAATGGAAGGATCCGAAGACAGGTGAGGTTACAATCACAGACCGCATCGCAGAGTGGATCGAAAACAATCTGAACATCGATAAGGAAGACTACAGAAAGCTGAAAGATGAATTCCATCCGGACAAGTTTGATGCTGATGCATTTGTAAAACGTGCGAAAGAACAGTGGGGTGTGAAATACATCGTTCTTACTTCCAAGCATCATGAGGGCTTTGCGATGTATGATTCCAAAGTCAGCGATTTTAACAGTGTAAAAGCGACCGGAAGAGATCTTTTAAGAGAACTTTCCGATGCATGTAAAAAGCACGATATCACCATGGGTATTTATTATTCTCAGGCACAGGACTGGGATGATGATCGCGCATATAAGAAAGATCATAATGATAAAAATGCATGGAAACCGGAGTTCCGCGGATACTTTGAAGACAAGTGCAAACCGCAGATAAAAGAGCTTCTTGAAAACTATGATAATATTTCTCTGATCTGGTTTGATACCCCGATGGGAATGACTGCAGAAGAATCCAAAGAGCTGCGTGACTTTGTAAAGGCTATCAAACCTGACTGTGTCATCAGCGGACGTATCGGACATCAGCAGGGTGACTACATGACCACCGGTGATAACTTTATTCCGAGACTTCCATATGACGGAGACTGGGAAGTTCCTGCTACAGTGAATGATACCTGGGGATATAATAAATATGATACCAATTGGAAAAATCCGGATGATATTCTCTCCCTTCTCCTGAAAATCATCAGCAAAGGCGGAAACTATCTTCTGAATGTAGGACCGATGGCAGACGGTATCGTTCCGGAAAAATGCGTGGAAATTATGAACACAGTCGGAAAGTATGTTACAGAAAATGCGGAAGCAATTTACGGAACAAAAACAGTTCCTGTTTATCCATACGAAATTCCGGGAATCGAATTTACCAGAAGAGAACACAAACTGTATGTACATGTGCTCTCACCGAGAATTCGTGTGGAACTTCTGAATGTTGGTAATCAGCTGAACGGTGCTTATCTTGTAAGCACAGGTGAGAAACTGGAATGCTTTGCAAGAACTGTCTGTGAGGGAGATTCCATGATAGAAGTAACTATCCCGGAAAAACTGCATGAAGCAAAGAATTATTGCGTATGTCTGGAGCTTGTGGAAGAAGATCCGATCTTTGAGCCGATCACAGACTAAATCAGGAGACAGGGGACAAAAAAGAGATTTTTTGTCCCCGCCTGTGTTTTTGGGCATACAGAAAATTAGAATGGGACAAACAAAGGAGACTGGATTATGGACAAAAAAGAATATCTTGCTCAGATTGAGGAAGTGATCAAAAAAGGACCTTATACAGATACCTGGGAGTCGCTCTGTGAACATCCGACGCCTAAGTGGTATGAAAAAGGAAAATTCGGTATTTTTATTCACTGGGGAGTTTACAGTGTACCGGCATTCGGCGACGAGTGGTATCCGCGCAAGGTATATCAGCAGGGTTCTAAGGAAAACCATCACCATCTGGAAAAATACGGTCCTCTGAATGAGTTTGGTTACAAAGATTTTATTCCGATGTTTAGAGCGGAGAAATTTGATCCGAAGGAATGGGCAGATCTGTTTGAGGAAGCAGGAGCAAAATTTGTGGTTCCTGTTGCAGAGCATCATGACGGATTTCAGATGTATGCCAGTGAACTGAGCCACTGGAATGCGGCTGAGATGGGACCGAAGCGGGATGTTCTGGGTGAACTGAAGACAGAAGTGGAAAAGAAGGGCATGGTACTTGGTGCTTCTTCTCATCGTGCAGAGCATTTCTGGTTCTTTAACGGCGGGCGTCTGATTCCGGAATCGGATGTATATGAAGAAATGGGATCACTGGAACATGACAGATCAGACGAGGCATCCGCAAAAGATTCTCTGTACTGGCCGGCAGCAGGGATTATGAGAAATCATGATGATCTTTACGATAATCCGCCGACAGAAGAATTTATGGAGGACTGGCTGATCCGTACCTGTGAGATTGTAGATTCCTATCGGCCGAAACTGATCTTCTTCGACTGGTGGATCCAGATGTACAAATGGAAACCGTATCTTCGCAAATTTGCAGCTTATTATTATAACAGAGCGGCAGAGTGGGGAGAAGAGGCTGCTATTGACGCAAAATTCGATGCCTATGTAAAGGGCAGTGCGGTAAGAGATCTGGAAAGAGGACAGCTGGATCATATTACGCCGGATTTCTGGCAGAATGATACTTCTGTTGCCAAAAATTCCTGGGGTTATACAGAAGGAAATGATTATAAAAAACCGTCCGATGTAGTGATGGATCTTGTGGATGTGGTCAGCAAGAACGGAGCACTGCTTCTGAATGTGGGGCCGAAAGCAGACGGAACCATTCCGGAAGAGGATGCACATATTCTCCGGGAAATCGGAAAATGGCTGAAAGTGAACGGAGAAGCCATCTACAATACAAAACCATGGAAAATTTTCGGAGAAGGTCCTACGGTTGTGCCGGAAGGAAGCTTTATGGATACCTATAATAAGGAATTTACCAGCGAAGACTTCCGGTTTACCTGCAAAGGAAATTATATTTATGCTGCAGTACTGAAATGGCCTGAAGATGGAGAAATCCATATCCGGTGTATGGGAAAACACAATGAACTTCTGAAGACGACTATTCGCGATATCGAACTTCTTGGAACAGGACTGCATCCTTCGTTTTTCCGCAATGAAGCACTGGATATCGGATGCGGAAAAGGATTTGATTTCGGAGATATGCCGGCAGTACTGAAAATTACGATTGAATAGTGAGTGCAGTATTTAAAATACCCGGAAACGGGCTTCTATTCCGGAGATATCTGTGTCAGCAGGTATATGCCCGTATGGTACTGAAAGGAGGAAACGATTATGAGTAAAAAAAGATATACAGGAACATGGGAATCTGTGAATCAGCACGAAGTTCCAAAGTGGTATGATGACTGTAAATTCGGTATTTTTATCCACTGGGGAATTTATTCTGTGCCGGCATTTGCTCCGCATACCTGGGAACTGGGGGAGGTAGACTCCAAAGAATGGTTTGCTGATAATCCCTATGCGGAATGGTACTATAATTCATTGAATATCGGCAAGGGACCGACTTATGAGCATCATATTAAAACATATGGAAAAGATTTCAAATACGAAGATTTTATCCCTATGTGGAAAGCGGAGAACTGGGATCCGGCACAGTGGGCGGATATTTTCAAAGAAGCAGGCGCCCAGTATGTTGTCCTGACTACCAAACATCATGACGGTTTTTGCCTGTACCCCAGCAAATATACAGATTTCAACTGTGTGAAAATGGGGCCCAAGAAAGACATCACAGGTGAACTGACAAACGCGGTCCGCGATGCGGGTCTGCGTATGGGACTTTACTATTCAGGCCTGATCGACTGGCAGTTTGCCAATGATCCGATCCATGAAGATGATGATCTGTTTGGTACTGCAAGCCCTACATTTGCCTATGCGGATTATTCCTATAACCAGATGATGGAACTGGTGGATAAATATGAGCCCAGCGTATTCTGGAATGACATTGGATGGCCGAAGCAGAGTGAGGAGGCTATGCCGTATTTCCTGGCGCATTATTACAACAAGGTGGAAGAGGGCGTTGTGAACGACCGATTTAATGACCGTTATCATGATTTCCTTACAAAAGAGTATAAATCGGGAAAAGTGGATCGCACCAACAAATGGGAAATGTGTCGCGGTATGGGGCTTTCCTTCGGTTATAATGCAAATGAGGGAGATGATAAACTGATCTCCGTACCGGATCTGATCGCCCTTCTGGTGGCTACCGTTGCCAATAATGGAAATCTTCTTCTGAACATAGGTCCAAAAGCAGACGGAACCATTCCGGAAGAACAGGTGAAGAGACTGAAAATCCTGGGTGCATGGCTGAGAGTAAACGGAGAAGGCATTTATGGAACGCGATGCAGCGACAGAGAATCGGAAATTCTGGAAAGCGGTGTGGAACTTCACTATACACAGAAAGACGGAAATCTGAATGTATTTGCTGTGGGATTAAAAGAAGGCGAAAATAAATTCGTGATCAAAGGCTACCGCGGAGAACTTCGTCCCTTTGAAAAAGACGTGGAGATGGAAACCGAGGCATGTGAGGACGGCCTGAAAGTTACAATTAAAAATTATCGAAATGAGTTTTATACCATAGGTATGACATCTGCCGATAATTGCTGAAAAAGGGGGCTGAGAATGCCCCCTTTTTCGTTGAGAAACTATTGCACGGGATACAGACAGTTTTCGTCAGCATTTACATGCAAAAGTTCCGCACTTTGTATCACTGCTGGTATTGGCGTGCGGGCCGTCAATATCAATGGCTGCAGCGGTACATTTGCAGTGTTCATTATAGGTGCATTCCTGAGCTTTGCAGTCAATCCGGATTTTCTCACATCCGCAGTGCTCTTTGGCGCTGTTCTGGGCAGATGCTGTATTACGGTCACGGAAGCTGCCGCAGCTTGTCTCGTCCGGTCTGTGGGCCTGGTCGCCTGTGACTTCGATCTCGCCTCTGGAACAGAGCTGGTTTTCGTTGTACATACAAGTTGTTGCAGAACATGTTAAAATGGTCATGATCATTTTCCTCCTTTTGCAATTTGGTTATTGTGCCACGTTTTCCAAAGAAACAGTGGCAGTTGGGCAATAGTTCAGCCTGGCCTGAACTGCTGCTCAACTGCATATATTATGTCCGGAAAAAATCAGAATATGTATATACGTACAGAAGAAATAATGTTATAATAAACAAAGTGTGAAAAAATAATTATAGAAACAGATGAGGAATTTTGAAGGGAGAAGAATTATGGAGAAACAGAGAGGCAGCTTTACGAATAAGCTGGGATTTGTTCTGGCAGCCGCCGGATCTGCTGTAGGACTGGGAAATCTGTGGAGATTCCCATACCTTGCGGCCAAGCATGGCGGAGGTGTTTTTCTGCTGGTATATCTGATACTTGCAGTTACATTTGGTTTTGCGCTGATGGTGACGGAGATCGCAATCGGAAGAAAGACGCACCTCAGTGCAGTCGGAGCGTTTGAGAAGCTGAACAGGAAGTGTGGATTTATCGGTTATCTTGCATGTCTCGTTCCTTTTATCATTACACCGTACTATTGTGTCATTGGCGGCTGGGTTCTGAAATATTTTACCGTGTTTGTTACTAATCAGGTATCAGAGGCGGCATCTGATGAGTTTTTTACAAGCTTCATTACACAGCCTGCAGCTCCGGTTATCTTTTTTGTGATCTATGCATCTGCTACTATGGTGATCGTAATGCTGGGCGTTGAGAAAGGGATTGAAAAGGCAAGCCGCCTTATGATGCCTCTTCTGGTCGTTATGACTGTTGTGATTTCGGTGTTTGGTCTGATGCAGCCGGGCGCTGTGGATGGACTGATCTACTATCTGAAACCGGATTTTGGCAGATTCAGCGCTACTACGGTTCTGGCAGCCATGGGACAGCTGTTTTATTCCATGTCACTTGCCATGGGAATTATGATCACTTATGGTTCTTATATGAAAAAAGAGGCAAGTCTGGAGAAATCTGTACGGCAGATCGAGATTTTTGATACAGGGATTGCATTTATGGCAGGCCTCATGATTATTCCGGCAGTATTTGCCTTTTCCGGCGGAAGCGAGGAAGCTCTTGGAAAAGGACCAAGCCTGATGTTTATTACGCTGCCGAAGGTGTTTGACAGCATGAAATTAGGAACAGTTATTGGCGCGGTATTTTTCCTTCTGGTTTTATTTGCGGCGCTGACTTCTTCCATTTCTCTGGCGGAGACACTGGTGTCTATTGTCATGGATAAGCTGGGCTGGACGCGGAAAAAGACATGTGTCCTGATTCTGATCTTTATCCTTGCCATTGGAATTCCGGTATCTCTTGGATTTGGTATATGGAGTTTTATCGCTCCATTTGGCATGAGCCTTCTGGATTTCTTTGACTTTGTCAGCAACAGTGTCCTGATGCCGATCGTAGCGATACTTACCTGCATTTTTGTAGGATTTGTGATTAAGCCGAAGGCGATTATTGACGAAGTTGAAATTAACGGAAAGTTTGGGATTAAGAAGTTTTATTCCGTTATGATTAAATATATCGCACCGGTATTTCTTGCTGCGATTCTGATCTTTGCAGTTATGGAGGCAATGGGTATTATTATTGTATAAGCTGCCGGAAATGATGAAATGCCATAAAACAGTATAATAAAAACTAAAAACCCCGGGGAAAGAATTTGAAATAACTATTGACTTTCTCCGGGGTTCATGCTATTGTATTACAGTACGTGAAGAAAACAAAGCAGAGTTCCACTCTCACCTCAGCGCATTCAGGAAGCGACTCGGGTTTATATTGCACAGTTACGCAGGCTGGTATTGCGTTTATGTGAGTATAGGAGAGTGTGGATTTATGTCCGCACTTTTTTTCATGTTTCATCTGGAAAGCATTGCTTTTTCCAGCGTTTCAGAGGGTGACGGGAAGTCATTGGTTTATCATTTATCAGGTATGGAGGTGCACTACAATTAGCAATTTAATGATTAACGAACAGATCAGAGACAAAGAGGTACGCTTAATCGGTTCGGACGGAGAACAGCTTGGAATCATGTCCGCGAAAGAAGCAATGTTCAAAGCTCAGGAGGCA
>JALEHU010000094.1 GCA_022770365.1 Blautia sp.
TAACCGGATGCACGCTCTGCGCCTTTTTCGCCGGACATAGCCTCAGCGATATTTACATGATCTTTCAGACCGGAAAGCTTGCTGTAGGAAGCAAGTGTATCCAGATTTTTCCATGTTGCCATAATACGATTCCTCCTTTAAATGGTGTGATTGCATATGATCAATGAATCACAGAGTTCTACAACAATTATACTGAAAAAATTGTATGATTTCAATGATAGATTTTATCTTCTAATGCCAGTTAGATTTTATCTTCTAATGCCAGTCCAATCAGCCGATCAGTCTGATCTGCCATGAACAGAGGAATGTTCAGTACATCATCATCCAGCTTCAGATTGTCCAGGGAGAAGCGTACACGGAGCTTGACCTTATCCGGAAACAGTTCCTTGAATTTCTTCAGGCTTTTGCTGGATGTATTGGCCTCGGATTTGACCTCAACAGGGAAAATGTCATTCTCACGCTGGATCAGGAAATCGACCTCATAGGGAGGATTGCTCTGCATCCAGTAGCGAGGAACTACTTCAAACTGCGTGATCAAGGTCTGCAATACAAAGTTCTCGGTTAGTGCACCCTTAAACTCAGTGAACAGGCGGTTGCCTTCTCCGAAGGCAGTAGGTGCCAGCTGAGCCAGACGGCGGAGCAGACCCACATCCACCAGATAAATCTTAAAGGCGGAGAGGTCATCGTAAGCAACCACTGGCAGGCCGGGAGCAGAGCTGCGGTAGATCTTGTGCACCAGTCGGGCATCTACCAGCCACTGAAGGGCATCCTCATATTCACGGGCTCTTGCGCCCTCCTTGACAACCTTGTAGATGAACTTCTTGTTCTCTCTTGCCAGCTGGGACGGTATGGACTTCCAGACCATGGAGATCTTCGGGAACTCGCTGATGTTAGGGTGCTTTGCAAAGTCACGTTCATAAGCACCAATGATGCCGGACAGTGCTTCCTGCATAGCGGAAACATCACGGGCTTCCGTCCACATCAACACAGGTTCTGGCATACCACCGGTGACATAATACATCTTCAGTTTCTCGTACAGAGGGTTGAAGAAGGCATCCGGGATGGGCTCGATAGTGTCTGCGCTTTCCAGATATTTTGCAAGGTTTTCATCACCGTTGGCTATCAGGAATTCTGAGAATGTCATAGGGTCAATCTGCATAAAGTTGACTTTACCAACCGGAAAAGAAGACGGCTTTGCCAGGGCAATACCCAGCAGAGAACCGGCACAGGCAATATGATACTGCGGAGCATTCTCACAGAAATACTTCATGGAGTTGATGACCTTAGGGCAGTCCTGCACTTCATCAAAGATAATGAGAGTCTTTCCCGGCACAATCTTTTGCCCGCTTGCCAACATCAGATTTTGCAGGATGCGGTCAACATCCTTGGTGGTCTCGAAGAACTGCTTGTATTCTTCGTTTTCGTCAAAGTTAAAATAAGCGGTATTTTCATAATAACGCTTGCCGAACTCTCTGAGAACCCAAGTCTTGCCTACCTGACGAACACCTTTGAGAATCAAGGGTTTGCGATAGGGAGAATTCTTCCAGTCCAGCAGCTTTTTCAAAATAAATCGTTCCATAGATTCACTCCTCACACTTTTATTGGAGTTTTTGTGCTTCGTTATCACATTTTTATTATATGTGGAAGTCTCAAAAAATACAACCAATAATCACAAAATTATAGGAGTGGAATCCAAACGAATATAACAATTTAACACATTGAGTTCAGGGAAACAAAAGTAATTGACTGAAAAACAATTGTTCATATTTTGTATCTGTGGTATAAAATAAATAATAATGAAACGGTTCAGCAGTTTTGTCTATAAGCTGATGTCGGAAAACCAGTAACAACAGAATGGGGGAAAGTACAATGAATTTTCGGTTTGCTATTATGGGTGCAGGTAATATTGCGGGGAAATTCTGTGATGCAGTGAGTCGTGTAAAGGAGTGTGAAGTGGCAGCAGTTTCCAGTAAATCCAGGGAACGGGCAGCAGATTTTTCACGTAGAAACAATATTCCGAAGGCATATGAAGATTACGAGGAAATGCTTCAGAAGGAGCATCCGGATTGTGTTTATATCGCTACAACGCCGGATTCACATTACCGGCTGGCTAAATTGTGTATGAAATACAAAACGCCTGTTTTATGTGAAAAAGCAATGTTTATGAACAGCGCGGATGCCAGGGATATTTTTGAGGAATCAGAGAAGAATCAGGTGTTTGTGATGGAAGCAATGTGGAGCCGTTTTCTTCCCGCTGTGCAGACAGCGAAGAACTGGATTTCGGAAGGAAAAATTGGAGAAGCAAACTGCCTTACCATTGCCGTGGGGACTGCGTTCGATAAAGAAAAGAATAAAAGAAACTTTGATCCGGAGCTGGGGGGAGGAGCGGCTTTTGACCTGACTGTATATTGCTATGAACTGGCGACCTGGTTTTTCGGACATGAGATTGAGAAGACAGATATTTCCGTACTGTGGGATGAAACCGGAATTGATACATCGAATCATATCTGTCTGAAATATAAAGATAAGGCTGCGATTCTTCTTGCCAGCTGTGTGTCTGTTCTGGATGAAAAACTGACGGTTTCCGGAACGGAAGGTCGTATTGAAATTCCGCATGTGCATTATGGAGAGGAAGCGTTCCTTTTTAACCGAGAAGGGAAAATGGCGGAGCATTTCGTGGATTATGAGACAACGAACGGATTTGTCTACGAGATTTGTGAGGTTATGAACTGTATCAAGAAATCTTCGGTGGAAAGCAAAGTGGTGCCGCATGAGGATACACTGAGATGTGCGGAATTGTTTGATCGGATTTACAGTGAAAAAAACTAACAGGACTGCAGTGTATTCTGCTGTTTCGGGAACTGGAATTTCCGTTAAAAGATATCCGGGACATCATGGACAGTTCCTCCTTTGACCGGAATAAGGCTCTTGACCATGCGGCGCAGGCGAAGGCTTCCTGGGGAACGACTGAGGAATATCATGAATTTGAAGAGAAATCCAAAGGTCGTACAAAGGAGGAGCAGCAGAAACTGAATGTGGAAATGATGGAGATTTTTGCGGAGTTCGGAAAAATCAGAGATCAGGCGCCGGACAGCGCGGCAGCTCTGGAGCTGGCCCGGAAACTGCAGGAGCATATTACGGAGAATTATTATACCTGTTCCGATGAGATTCTCTTATCGCTGGGAGCTATGTACGCCGGCGGCGGAGAATTCACGGAGAATATTGACAAAGTCGGCGGGGAAGGAACCGCAGTATTTGCCTGCAGGGCAATTGCAGCTTATTGTGCAGGGAAAAAATGAACTGTATCTTCCAGCATTTCCAGCAGGTCGGAAATGACACATCCTGTGGTTTCAAAATGCAGATAATCAGTCACATACTGGTCAAAGAGAACCTGTACCTGTGCCGGAAAATCTTCGTCAGCATCCCAGAAAATCAGCTGCAGAGGAATCTGCGGGAAGGAAATAAACTGAAAGGCAATGTCGCCTTTATCGAGGCGGATACCGCCCAGCTGCAGGCAAGCTTTTTCCAGCATATCGGTTTTTCCGGAGAAACGGGCAGCGAACGGGGTAAGCAGCGGATCTGGAAGATTGCGGTTATGTGTCCCAGCTCCTTCCAGCGCAGTGTTTGGAACCCAGACTCCGGCTGTGCGGGGATGGTCTTTGGTATACTGGAGAAGATGGTAAATACTCATAGTTTCATTGAAGTATAATTTGTCTGTCCAGCCGCTTTCTGTTTTTCGCTCCAGATGACCGTCGCCCAGCTGCAGACGGTAAGTCTTTTGATAATACGAGAGATAAAGATATTCTGCATCTGTTTCCAGATGGAGAATACGGGAAATACGTGCAGGATCGTATCCTGCAAAAGCACTGTGCCATTGTTCTTCCAGTGTCTCGTGGTTGGAAAATAAATAACCTCTGTTCTGGAATGCATGATAATTTACGCTCATAATGCTCTCCCTTCTGAATCATATGATGCAGTGTTAATAAAAATATGTTATCATATGTTTACAATAAAACAAAGAGCAAAATAAAAATAATGAGAAATATGATTGCCGCTTACGGGATATTTCTTTTGAGCAGTGTCAGAAAAGACTGGTATCAGGGAGGAAAAACAAATGTCAGAACTAATCAAAATAGCTCCGCTTGCGGACAAGGAAGATAAGCTGGAAGAGATTTTGGAGTACCTGGAGGAGCTGAAGCATGAATTTGCGGAAATCGTGGATGAGTACGAAAGTGAGGATGCAGATGAAGAGACCATGGATGTCCTTACAGATGCACTGGATGCGCTGGAGGATGCGTTTGATGGAATCCTGGATATTGTGAATCAGTGATAATAAATGATAATAAAGAGTGCTTTTTTCTGCCGCCGCCATTGCTATGTATCAAACTGGATAATGAATCGGAATACGAAGGAAAATATCCTTCATGAATAACCGGGGAATTAAAAAATATATATCGCGGAGGATTATAATAGTAATAACGTAAATACGGGTACATGGTTGTTCTTTTTCGGCAAATTGGTAAGAAGGAGGCAGAAGAAACATGAAACAGCACAGAGTATTTGTTACCGGTGATGTTCACGGGTGGCATAATATTGATAAATTGAATTCAGATAATTTCCCTGTTGGAAATACGCTTACGAAAGAAGACATTGTGATCATATGCGGTGATGCAGGATTTGTCTGGGATGGAGAGGCGGCTGACCGGAGAAAGATTCACTGGATCAGCAGCCGTCCATTTACAACTGTTTACTGTGACGGAAATCACGAAGGCTTTCCACTGTTTGATCAGTATGAAAAAGTGGAATTTCATGGTGCGCAGGCACATAAAATTTCAGATTCTCTTTACCATATCAGGCGGGGAGAAATCATGGAACTTGATGGCCGGAAGTATTTCTTCTTCGGCGGAGCATTCAGTCATGACAGGGAATATCGTACAAAAGATTATGACTGGTTTATGGAAGAACTGCCGGTTCAGAGTGAGTACGATCATGCTCTCGACCGGCTTGCAGCCAATGATTTTAAAGTTGATTACATTATCACTCATGATGTTCCTCTGAAGTATAATCTGCGGATGGGATATCACGGAGTCAGTCCGTATATGATGGAAAATTACGATAAAAGCTTTCTCAATATCTGTGCTGTTCTGCAGAATATTCATGAGATGACTTCATATACCGCGTGGTTCGCAGGACATTATCATGTGAATGAAAGGCTTGACAGGCTGCAGGTTTTGCTGGATGATATTGTGGAGATCTCGGATAATGAAGATGGATATATTATGTTGGAGAATTATGTTCGGAAAACGATGTCCCGGGTCTTTACAAGAGAAGAACTGAAGCAAAGACTCATTGAGGAAGATCTGTATATTAATTATAATAAAATTGGAACATGGAAGCAGTTTGGTGTGAGGGATCCGGCATTGAAGGGAAGAGAATTTTTTGATGTGCCGGTGACTGAGAATGAGCTGCGCTATGTTACGGATTTATATAACTGGTACACTGTAAAAAAAGCGACAGAGGATGTCTGCTGATATGGTTAAGGACTGAGTGTTATATACGGAGCAAATAATGGAAAAATGAGGAGTATCAATATGAACGAAGTTTTACAGCAGCTGTATGACCGAAAATCTGTAAGGGTTTTTGAGGACAGAGAGATTTCGGCAGAAGATAAAGAAGCAATTTTTCAGGCGGCTGTGATGGCTCCAACTGCGGGGAACCAGCAGCTGTATACGATTCTTGACATTACAGATCAGGAAAAAAAGGAGCGTCTGGCAGAGACCTGTGATCATCAGCCTTTTATTGCGTCAGCGAAAATGGTTCTGGTATTCTGCGCAGACTGCAGGAAATGGTACGAGGCATTTAAGGCTTGCGGATGTGAGCCGCGCACTCCCGGGGCGGGAGATCTGATGCTGGCGGTGACGGATACCGCAATTGCCGCCCAGAATGCGGTTGTTGCTGCCCGGAGCCTGGGAATCGGCTCCTGTTATATCGGGGATATTATGGAGAACTGTGAGCAGCAGAGGGAAATCCTGTGCCTTCCGGAATATGTTTTTCCGGCTGTGATGCTGGTATTCGGATATCCCACAAAGCAGCAGAAACAGCGAAAAAAACCGGAGCGTGTTCCAATGAAACACATCGTTCACGAAAATACATACCGGCAGATGGACGAGCCGGAGCTGAAGGAAATGTTTGAGAATAAAAAAGGTGTCAAAACCTATGAAGACTGGATGAGGGCATTCTGCAATCGAAAATATAATTCGGATTTTTCCCGGGAAATGACCCGTTCAGTGGAAGTATATCTGCAGGATTTTATGAGAGAAAAAGAACATGTGAAAGAGGGACAGTAAGAGGAAAGAATAAATATAATAACAGAGGGAAAGATCAGTAACAAAAGAAGATAAATTCAGTAACAAAAAAGAATAATTAAAAAGAATAAAAGAATTTCCTGAAATGAAATATTTTGGGGGATTCTTTATTTTTTATATCATATGCCCGAAGATTTAAAAAATTTTTTGCACGTATGCTACTCTGTATGGGATGAATCTTATGGAAGAGATGAGATGCGGATGACAGAGGAGGATATACCATGGACAGAAAATTTTTTATTGTGTCAGATAAAGTTCCGGGATGTTACTGCTCAAAATGCGGAAAACGTGTAATGCAGGATCTGTATAATTATAAAAAGCATGGAGAGAATTGCGGCTTCACAACGGATGATAATTACAAGCCTGTTAAAATGGACAGCTATGGCTATAAACTTCATAAGGAGAACGATGCTCTTGTTTTTTCCATCTGCAAACCGGAGCTCATCCCGGTCCGCGGGTTCAAAGACAAGTTTTCCGGAGGCGGATGGTCGATGGTTTTTCAGGCTGTTTTGGGCGTGGACACGAAAGAAATAAAAATTACCTGTCAGAAGACGGAAATTTCTTTTGGTATCTGGCTCTCATTGATCCGTGCAGAGAAAGTGGTAAAAATCCATCGTGAACCGGACCGGGATATTATTCACAGTGTATTTCCGGTGGTTGTGGATATTGACAGCCTTCAGATGTTTGTCCATATTTACCGGACCAAAGGATACAAATACCGGAAAGTGATTTCGGATAAAGCCGCAGATAAACTTCTTGGATCGCCGGAGGAGCTGATGAAAGATGAAATGCTGGTGCCGGGACCAAGGATATACAGACGGTTCAGTATGCTTCCAAGGAATATAGCAGGCAGACATCCGCGTACATATTGTTATCCTGTAAGGGTGTTTTTGTACCATCTGAAAGATGAAAATAATACTTATATTTTGAAGGTATTGCAAAAGACACCTTTTGGAGTAAGGGGATTCCTGTTTTCTGAGGATTATGTATATACATCAGAGCTTCCTGTGAATATGTATGAGATTTTTCAGACCAGTGTATGGTACAGGGATTCGGACAGAAGAAAACTGGAAATCTTTGCAGACAGATATCCGAAATATCAGATCCGCTCTTTTCTGGAAGAGTCAGAAGATGCAAATATCCTGATTCTGCTTCTTTCGGAAAACTATCATGTGCTGGCGGAACAGGCTGCCAAAGCTGGTGTTGTAAATGCTGTGATAAATATGGGGCGGCTTCCGGAGTTTCAGCTGGATCCTGCTGTATATAAGAATCTGAAGGATGCCTTTGGCCTGCCGGCGTCTTTTCTGAAAAAACTGAGGTGTGATATGATGGAACCCCAGGTGCTTGATGAACTGAAAGAACTTCGGAAGAATAATCCTGCTTTCGTGGATTTTGATTATTTTACAGGAGAAATGATTCAGTTTTATCTGGACAGTGATCTTACCGGCAGGCACCGGAACAGCCGGATCACAGGGATTTCGGAACTGAACAGCAGACAGATTCTGCAGATTATCCGGTATCTGAAGCAGAACGCTTATCTGAATTATGGTATATACAGAGATTATCTGGATATGTGTGGACAGATGGGAGTTTATATCGATGGACTCACACCGGAAGATGTGGAGGCAGCTCATGACAGGATACTTGCAATGTATCAGGAAAAAAAGGATTTGCTGCTGCAGGAGCGCTTTATCCAAAAGGTTCAGATGGAAGATTATCAGAGACTGGCTACGGATTTTGAAGAGGCGGATGAAGACTTTTTTGAAAAAGACGAATATGTTATGATACTTCCAAAGGGCAGCAAAGATCTGATTCTGGAGTCACAGCATATGCATAATTGTGTGCGCTCATATGCCGGCGCGGTATCACGTGGAACGACAAGAATTGTTTTTCTGCGCAAAAAAGACGAGCCTGAAAAATCCTTCGGTACGATCGAAGTGGACTGTGATAACCGGCTGATTCAGGCAAAGGCTTTTGCAAACAGGCATCTGGATAGAAAAGCGCAGGAGTTTGTGCGCAAGTGGGCAAAATATAAAAAACTGAGCATCATTACGCGGGATCTGGATGAGACAGCCTGAGATATAATTTGGGAAGATGATAAACTGGCAGTATCCGGAAGACTGTAAAAATGTAATTATGAGAAAGGATAACGATATGATTGATAATACAAAAATGATTGAACGGGCAGATGCGTTAAAAGATCTGACAAAAGAAGACCGGAAAATGCTGAAAAGATATGGTGATAAGCTGGGCGGCAGAGTGTGCGGAGTACTGCGCCATCATCCCGAAGATATCGGAGTGGCTATGGATTTGCAGGCGTGGGTCGGTGCAGCGGAACTGATTGAGAAATTCAATGCCGCCTACAGTGACAGAAAATATTATCTCAGCCTTCCGGTACTCTTGGAAATGGTGAGGGCGGATGAAAAACAGCGTTATGGTTTGAAATGGGAGGGTGACACTCTGATGATCCGCTGCAGACAGGGACATTCCATTCCAGGGCTGGAGATGGATTACCGTGTGGAAGCCCCGCCGGAAATCTTGTATCACGGAACGATCGATACATTTCTTCCCTCTATACTGAAAGATGGCCTGAAGCCTATGAAAAGGCAGAAAGTGCATATGTCCCGGGATATCCCTACCGCCCGCAGGGCGGCAGGACGCCGAAGACAGATGGGACAGCCGGTGATCCTTAAGGTGGATGCGGGAAGGATGGCGGCAGACGGGGCTGTCTTTTATCTGGCAGACAATGATGTATGGCTGGCAGATCATGTGGCTACGGAATATATTGACATATTTCAATAATAGTGCTATAGATTATTTTATCAGTGGAAGAGTTTGAGACGATCCGCCTGGTTTTTTGGTTGAGGGAACGGCGCTTTCCGGTTTTCTTAAAGCACACGGTGTAAATACTCTGATCTGCGGCGGTATCGGCGGCGGTGCCAGAAATGCTCTTGCAGAAGCCGGAATCGAGCTTTTCCCGGGAGCAATTGGAAATGCAGATGCGCAGGTGGCATCTTTCCTGGCAGGCAGTCTGAATTATGATCCGAATACTACCTGCAATCATCACGGACATGGTGAGGGTCATACATGCGGAAGCCATTCCTGTGGAAATCACTGATAAAAGCCTTGACAACAGGGGCGGTTCATTTTATTATTCTGTATAAATATGATTTACGGAATAGTAACAGATGATGTCCTTTTTTCAGAGAAATACAGGCAGAATCAGTAAATGAGACGGTCGGTCTTTCCTTTGGAGAGACCGGCTTCTTTTTTGTTTTGCGGATGTCGGTTTTTGTCTGCAAAGGGGCTATGTCTGTTGATGCAGAGACCACAATGAATAATAAAGAGAGGGAAGAACAGATGGAGAAATGGAATGAGGTGTACCTGGTACCGGAGTTTTCCGAACAGGGTGTGGACTGTTATCGCCTGGAGGGCGGCAATTATCAGAATGAATATTATGTCGTATCGGAGGCAGAGACCCGGAAGCTTCTGAATACACCGGAAGTCGTAGGATATGAGGTATATCATTGTCTGATTCCGGCAACTGCCCAGATGATGTACTATTTCAAGGAACAGAAAAAAGTGACCACCGCCAATATTCTGTCCATTCTGCGCGGTGCTCTGAATTATCCTCTGGAAGAGAGCTGCTACCGGGAACATATCCGGGTACATGATATCAGTTTTCTGTCCAGCGAGAGAGTTTTTGACCATGATGAAATCGCCGGACTGGAGATTAAGTACAGTAAACTGACCATGGTTCCGGACAGTACACTTCTGATTGGAGATATTATTGCATCCGGTGAAACGCTGATCCATTGCCTGCGTTATGTAACAGATTTTTACCGCAGCAATGGTGCGAAACTCCGTAATATCATCATTTTTACGATTGGAGGAACTACCGGTATTGAAGTTCTGGAACGGCTGACCGGAGAAATCAGAGAATTCTGGCCGGAATTTGAAGGCTTTATCACTGTTTATTATGAGGGAATCTTCAGCACTTATCAGGATAAAGGTGTGTCCGGAATTAATCTTCCTGATGTGGATTTTTACTGGAAAAACGGTATTATCGCGCCGGAATTCCGCAGACAGACACTGTCCATGCGGGATCCGCTTTTTGAGAAATGTATTATTTATGACGGCGGTGCAAGACGCTATGAGATTCATGAGCATGTGAAAGAAGTACTGGAATTCTGGGAAGGAATCCTTGCACGTGCGGACAGGATCGATATGAAGGAACTTCTGGATGAAAAACTGGGCTATCTGACACCGATCAGCTATGAAGACTGGCTGAAATGCAATCATTATGAGAAGCTGCCGGAAGTACAGACCAAGTGGCTTTACAAGCAGGAACAGGGATATATTGAGAGTATGAAGGATGTGACACTGAAAGAAATCTGTGAGCAGAGAATTCATGAGTTCAAGACTGCGCTGCGCAAATATATCATCTGATCCGGCAATATAAATATATTTTTTACAAAGGGGAAAGAGAAAATGAGTGAGACAAAAAGCAAGGCAGCCGTGACTGACGCAGATTATGCGGAGTGCGCGGTGCCAAAGGAAAGCAGGAGAAGTATACTGACCATGTTTATGATCATGCTGGGATTTACATTTTTCTCGGCAAGCATGTGGGTTGGTCAGGAACTGGCAGATGGACTGGATTTTGGCGGATTTATGGGTGCGCTGATTCTGGGCGGTATTATTTTGGGACTGTATACAGGACTTCTGGGATATGTAGGCGGCAAGACCGGTCTCAGCCTGGATCTTCTGGCACAGAAAGCATTTGGAACAAAAGGTTCTTATCTTCCATCTGCAATGATCAGTGTAACGCAGATCGGATGGTTCGGAGTCGGCATTGCGATGTTTGCAATTCCTGTAGCAAATGAGCTGCTGGGAGGAAGCACTGCGGCAGAATGGGCGCTGGTAATTATCGCCGGAATCTGCATGACGGCATCTGCGTATTTCGGAATTAAATCTCTGACGATCATCAGCTATATTGCAGTTCCGCTGGTTGCGGTACTTGGTACTGTGGCGATGGTCCTGGCTGTACAGAGAGGAGATGGAACGATTGTTGAGCAGTTTGCAAAATCCAGCGGTACTCTGACAGTCATTGGAGGTGCAGGACTGGTTGTGGGCTCTTTTGTATCCGGCGGATCCGCTACCCCGAATTTTACCCGTTTTGCGAAAAACGGAGCTGTTGGTGCGATTACTACGGTAGTGGCATTTTTCATCGGTAACTCTCTGATGTTTTTCTTCGGAGCAGTTTCCTCCATCTTTGTTGGAGGAAACGATATTTTTGAAGTTATGATCAATCTGAATCTGTTCTATCTGGCTGTGCTGGTACTGGGCTTGAACATCTGGACAACCAACGATAATGCGCTTTATTCTGCAGGTCTTGGTCTGGCGAATATTTTCCATCAGAAGAAAAAACCGATGGTGCTGATTTCCGGTGTTGTGGGTACAGTTGCTTCTGTATGGCTTTATTATAACTTCTGTAACTGGCTGAATATCCTGAACTGTACGCTTCCGCCTGTTGGAATTATTCTGGTCCTTGGTTATTTTATGCACGGGGAAGACTATGTGGACGGAGTGAAAAATACAAAGGTTGTGGACTGGTTTGCCGTATTTGGTGTGGTACTTGGCGCAGTTGTTGCGAATCTTGTGAACTGGGGAATCGCTTCCATCAATGGTATGGTTGTAGCTGCTGTATGCTATTGCATCGGACAGGCGATAAATAAAAAATGAGGTTTTTGCCTGGCAGCCTGTTTGACTGCCAGGTGTTTTTTTGCGCTTTCGGATATGTTTAAATAAAACTTTATGAGAAAATGAGGCAGGAGGGATAGAAAAATGCCGATAGGTATTATTGTAAATTCGATTTCCATAGTGGCGGGAGGCATTATCGGTGCATTGGTTGGAGGTAAATTATCCGCAGATTTTAAGGATAAGATCAATATGATCTTCGGATGCTGTTCCATGGCAATGGGAATCAGCTCCATTGTTCTGATGAAGAATATACCGGCAGTTGTTTTTTCTATTATCATTGGTACGGCGCTCGGGCTGATTATTCATCTCGGTGACAAAGTAAATGCAGGCGGCAAAGCGATGCAGAGGCTTCTTTCTGGATTTATTTATCCGATGACGACAGAGACGATGGTAGATGATTTTAAAGCATGCGGCGGATTTCTCATGCTTGCCACCGGTTTCCGAATGATCAAGGTTAAGATGTTCCCCACTGCGGATATGATACCGTCCATGATTCTTGTGATGCCTGTCAGCTGGCTGTGGACAACGTATATTCTTCCGCTGGTAAGCTGATGGGGAAATGAGCATGAGAATTATTGCGGCAGCGAATAGAATTCAGATAAAATAAATCTGTGTATCTGCCCGAAAGTGTGCTATGATATCCTCAACAGAAAATTTATACTGGAGGATATATGACATGAAGAAGTGGACAAGAGCGATTTATCAGCCGAATCTTCCTCTGGGAGAGGGAGAAAATCAGAGGAAGGTCACGGCATCACCGGAGCATCTGGCATTGGCGCGGGAAGCGGGACGTGAGGGAATGGTGCTCCTGAAAAATGAGAAGCATGTTCTGCCGATAAAGAAAGGGACCAGTCTGGCACTTTTTGGAAAAGGCGTATTTGATTATGTAAAAGGCGGCGGTGGAAGCGGTGACGTAACTGTTTCCCATGTGCGGAATTTATATGACGGACTGACAAAAAGAGAACAGGCACCGGAACTTTTCGGTCCGCTTGTGGATTTTTACAGAGAAAATGTGGAAAAACAGTATCGGGAAGGCGCAGTTCCGGGGATGACAGTAGAACCGGAAATCCCGGCAGAGCTTCTGGAAGGCGCGAAAAAGTTTACAGATACAGCAATCATTGTGCTCAGCCGTTTTTCCGGAGAAGGATGGGACAGAAAGAGCGTTGCCTATGAAGGACAGGCTTCCTGCGACACTGAGCTGGGAGAGCAGAGCAGCCGTATTTTTGAGAGAAGCGATTATTATCTGACTGTACGAGAGCAGAAAATGGTGGATACCGTCAGCGAAAATTTCGCGAAAGTAATTGTTGTCCTGAATGTGGGCGGTATGGTGGATACCACATGGTTTGCTGTTAATGATAAAATTTCTTCCGTGCTGATGGCATGGCAGGGCGGCATGGAAGGCGGACTTGCCATGGCGGATGTACTTCTGGGAGAAGTAAGCCCGTCCGGTAAGCTTTCTGATACCTTTGCATCCGATCTGGATGATTATCCGTCCACATATAATTTCCACGAGTCTCCGGATTATGTAGATTATACGGAAGATATCTATGTGGGATACCGTTATTTTGAGACGATTGAATCTGCGAAGAGCAAGGTTAATTATCCGTTTGGTTTCGGGCTTTCCTATACCGGTTTTGAGATTAAAACACTCTGGGCAGGAGAAAGAGACGGTTTGATCTCCATGGGTATTCAGGTGAAAAATACCGGAGATTTCTCCGGTAAAGAGGTGGTTCAGGTTTATTACTCCGCACCTCAGGGACTTCTGAGAAAACCTGCGAGAGTACTGGCTGCTTTTGAGAAGACGAGAGAACTGAAGCCTGGTGAGGTGCAGGTTCTGACCCTGACGTTCCCGGCTGCTTCCATGGCTTCCTATGATGATCTGGGCAAAGTGGCAAAATCCGCTTATGTGCTGGAAAAAGGAATCTACCGTTTCTTCGTGGGAAATTCAGTAAGAGACACAAAAGAGCTGGAGTTTGTCTGGGAGGCAAAGGAAGATATCGTTACAGAACAGCTTACGGAAAAGGGGGCACCGTCTCTTCTGAAACATCGTATGCTTGCTGACGGAAGCTTCGAGGAACTGCCGGAACGTACACCGAATGATCATATGGAAAACGGTCTTGGATGGAGCGGAGAGGAAACCGAAGGTCTTGCGCCCACAGTCCGCCAGATCAACGGATATTATCTGTGGCCGGAAACAAAGGGAGATAAAATTGTGCTGGAGGACGTTGCAGAAGGCAGAAATACTCTTGCGGAATTCATGGAACAGCTGACAGACAGAGATCTGGCAGAGCTTCTGGGCGGTCAGCCGAATACCGGTGTGGCAAATACCTTTGGCTTTGGCAATCTTCCGGAATATGGCGTACCGAATCTGATGACTGCAGATGGACCTGCCGGACTTCGCATTAAGCCGGAATGCGGCATCTATACTACTGCATGGCCGTGTTCCACCATGCTTGCCTGCACCTGGAACCGTGGAATTGTGGAAGAAGTAGGACGTGCTGCAGCGAAAGAAGTAAAAGAAAACAATATTTCCATCTGGCTGACTCCTGCAGTGAATATCCACAGAAGCCCGCTGTGCGGAAGAAATTTTGAGTATTATTCTGAGGATCCGTTCCTCGCTGGTGAAATGGCTGCAGCTATGGTAAACGGCATTCAGTCTCAGAAAATCGGGGCTACCGTAAAGCATTTTGCATGCAATAATAAAGAAACCAACCGCAAAGACAGTGATTCCCGTGTATCCGAGCGTGCACTCCGCGAGATTTATCTGAAAGCATTTGAGATTATTGTGAAAAAATCCCAGCCATGGGTTCTGATGAGCTCCTACAATATGATCAATGGCTGCCGTGCTTCCGAAAATAAAGATCTTCTGGAAGATATTCTCCGCCAGGAGTGGGGATTCCAGGGTGTTGTGACAACGGACTGGTGGACAAAAGGCGAGCACTACAAGGAATTAAAAGCCGGAAATGATATCAAGATGGGAACCGGTTATCCGGAGCGTGTCATGATGGCACTGGAAAAAGGCCTGATCACCAGAGCTGATCTGGAGAGATGCGCCGCAAGGGTTCTGGAAATGATCCTGAAGGCAGATTAAGTATTAGTTAGTAGGATTCAAGGAGGTTTGATGAACTATGATACATGATAAGTTACAGATCCAGGTGCCGGGTTCTGAGTGGAAGGCAGATTTATATACGTATTTTCTGGATAATTCCATAGAAATGCATCCTCACAAAAAACGTCCGGTGATCGTCATCTGTCCGGGCGGCGGATATGAAATGACATCAGACAGAGAGGCTGAAGCGATTGCTGTACAGTTTCTGGCAAGAGGATTTCATGCGGTGATCCTCCGCTACAGTGTGGCACCGGCCCGTTATCCGGAAGCATTGCTGCAGCTGGCCCGGACAGTTTTGTTCCTGCGTGAAAATGCGGAGAAATATCATATTGATACTGAGAAAATCGTGGTTCAGGGCTCTTCGGCAGGCGGACATCTTGCAGCCAGTATGGGCGTATTCTGGAAGAAATCGTTTCTTGCCAAGCGGCTGAATACGGAATCCGAAATGCTGCGGCCTAATGGGCTGATCCTGAGCTATCCGGTTATTTCTTCCGGGGATAAGGCCCATGTTGGATCTTTTCAGAATCTCCTTGGAGAGGATTATGATGACGGAGAAAAGAGAGAAAGCATGTCTCTGGAACTTTGCGTTACAAAAGATACGCCGAAGACATTTTTGTGGCATACGGAGCCGGATGATGTTGTGCCCGTAGAGAATTCCCTGCTGTTTTTCCAGGCGCTTCATGCACTGGATATTCCGGTGGAAATGCATATTTATCCGGTTGGCGGTCATGGACTTGGCCTGGCTAATGAGGAAACAAGTAATGATGAAGGATATGGAGTGCAGGAAGAGTGTCAGTCCTGGATCCGGCTGGCCTGCGACTGGATGGAACGTCTGTGAAGACGGGATTCTCTTCGGCTAAAATAGCAAAATTACTATTGATTTTTCCAAAAAAATCTGTTTAACTAGTGGTGATGTAAAATTCAAATAAAATAAAGACTGGAGCAAGCCATATGAGTACTGAAGTAATGAAACCTATTAAAGAGGGTAAAGTCCGTGAGATTTATGACAACGGAGACAGCCTGATCATGGTTGCAACAGACCGTATCAGCTGTTTTGATGTCATCCTGAAGAACATTGTAACCAAAAAAGGAACTGTACTTACTCAGATGTCCAAATTCTGGTTTGATCTGACAAAAGATATTCTTCCCAATCATATGATTTCCGTAGATGTAAGAGATATGCCGGAATTCTTCCAGCAGCCTCAGTTCGACGGCAACAGCATGATGTGCAAAAAACTGGAAATGCTTCCTATCGAATGTATCGTCCGCGGTTATATTACCGGAAGCGGTTGGGCAAGCTATCAGAAAAACGGAACCGTATGCGGTATCAAACTGCCGGAAGGTCTGAAAGAATCCGACAAGCTTCCTGAGCCGATCTATACCCCGTCCACCAAAGCAGAAATCGGTGATCATGACGAAAATATTTCTTTTGAACAGAGCATCGCTCATCTGGAGAAATACTTCCCCGGCAAAGGTGAAGAATACGCTGCCAAGCTTCGTGACTGCACCATCGCTTTGTACAAAAAATGTGCTGACTATGCATTAAGCCGCGGCATCATAATTGCTGACACCAAGTTCGAGTTCGGTCTCGATGAGAACGGAAATATCGTGATCGGAGACGAAATGCTGACTCCTGACAGCTCCCGTTTCTGGCCTGCAGAAGGCTATGAACCAGGACATGGACAGCCATCCTTCGACAAACAGTTCGCCCGTGACTGGCTTACATCCAACCCGGACAACGACTGGACTCTTCCGGATGAGATCGTGGAAAAGACCATTAATAAATACCTTCAGGCATATGAAATGCTGACAGGAAAGGAACTGTAATTCTTTTTTCAATAAACAAAAATCATGAAGTGCTCCGGTTTCTTATGAGCGATATAAGAAGCCGGAGCATTTTTGCATGTAATAAGGGTTTGTATTTTATATGTAAGAAGCCGGAGCATTTATATATGTTATGTTTTATGTTATGTATTAATCTGTGTGTACGATAAAAAAGTAAACTGCGGCAAACTTTTTTGGTGAGACAGCTTGACAGATACAAAAAGTATGTTTATACTAACTTTGATGAGAATAATTATCAGTAATTATTCAAATGAAGTTGGGATAAGGAGGAAACAGCCATGAATTTGAGACAACTGGAAATGGGAAAAACGGCTGTAGTGACTGCTGTAGGCGGTGCGGGAGCGCTGCGCCAGCATTTTCTGGATATGGGAGTGATCCCGGGTGCAGAAGTAACACTTGTAAAATTTGCTCCGATGGGAGATCCTATGGAGCTTCGTATTCATGGATATGAGCTGACCCTGCGTCTGGACGATGCGGAGAAAATCGAAATCAGACCTGTAGCTGCCGCACATGATAAAGACTGGGGCTTTGCCGAAAACGAAAACAGGCATAAGGCGGAGCACCCAGGCCTTGGCGAGGGCGGCAAATATCATATGAAAGCGGACGAAAATCCGCTGCCGGAAGGAGAACTGCTGACCTTTGCACTGGCTGGAAACCAGAACTGCGGCAAGACGACGCTGTTCAATCAGCTGACAGGTGCCAATCAGCATGTGGGGAATTTCCCCGGCGTAACAGTGGACAGAAAAAGCGGCGCTATTAAGGGAAATGCCAATACAGAGATCACAGATCTTCCGGGTATTTATTCCATGTCTCCTTACAGCAGTGAGGAAATTGTAACCAGACGGTTTATTATTGATGAGAAACCTAAAGGGATCATTAATATTGTAGATGCCACGAATATTGAGCGTAATCTGTATCTGACCATGCAGTTGATGGAGCTGGATGTTCCGATGGTACTGGCGCTGAATATGATGGATGAGGTACGTGGAAACGGCGGCTCTATCCTCATTAATGAAATGGAAGAAATGCTGGGGATTCCGGTGGTTCCCATTTCTGCGGCCAAGAATGAAGGTGTAGACGAGCTGATCCGCCATGCGCTTCATGTTGCCAAGTATCAGGAACGTCCGGGCAGAACGGATTTCTGCGACAAGGACGAGCATGACGGCTCTGTACACAGATGTCTGCATGGAATCATGCACCTGATCGAAGATCATGCCATTGCTGCGGGAATTCCCGTTCGTTTTGCCGCAACGAAGCTGGTGGAGGGGGATCAGGTGATCCTGGAGAGACTGAAGCTTTCTCAGAATGAGCAGGAAATGATGGAGCACATTATCTGCCAGATGGAAGAAGAGCGTGGAATTGACCGCTCTGCCGCTATTGCAGATATGCGTTTTGACTTTATCCAGAAGCTTGTAGATGCCACCGTGGTAAAACCCAGGGAGAGTAAAGAACATGCCAGAAGCCGCAGAATCGACAGGATCCTGACCGGCAAATATACAGCGATTCCTGTGTTTGTGGGAATCATGGGGCTGGTGTTCTGGCTGACCTTTAATGTGATCGGTGCCTGGATGCAGGGACTTCTGGAAATGGGAATCGGATGGCTGACGGATTTTGTGGATGTAACTATGACTTCCTGGAATGTGAACACTGCGATTCATTCGCTTGTGATTGACGGAATTTTCAACGGAGTGGGAAGTGTTTTAAGTTTTCTGCCTATCATTGTCACACTGTTCTTCTTCCTGTCACTGCTGGAGGATACAGGATATATGGCCCGGGTGGCATTTGTGATGGATAAGCTTCTGCGTAAGATCGGTCTTTCCGGAAGAAGTATCGTGCCTATGCTGATCGGATTCGGCTGTACAGTTCCGGGAGTTATGGCAAGCCGGACACTGCCGTCTGAGCGTGATCGTAAGATGACGATTTTACTGACACCGTTTATGAGCTGTTCTGCGAAACTGCCGATCTATGCATTCTTTACCGCGGCATTTTTCCCGAAATACGGCGGGTTTGTGATGATCGGACTGTATGTACTGGGAATCATCATGGGAATCCTGGTAGCTCTGATTTTCAAAAACAGTATGTTCAAAGGCGAGGCAGTGCCGTTCGTCATGGAATTGCCGAATTACCGTATGCCGGGCTTTAAGAATGTGGCACAGCTTCTGTGGGAAAAGGCCAAAGACTTCCTTCAGAGAGCATTCACGGTTATTTTTGCAGCGACCATTATCATCTGGTTTCTGCAGACCTTCAGCATGCATCTGAGTATGGTAACTGATTCCAAAGATAGTATTCTGGCAGTTGTATCGGGCATGATTGCTCCGATTTTCAAGCCGCTGGGATTTGGTGACTGGAAGGTTTCCACGGCGCTGATCACCGGATTTATGGCAAAAGAAAGTGTGGTTTCCACGCTGACGATTCTTTTTGGAAACACGGCAGGGCTGACGGCGGTTCTTACACCTCTGACAGCAGCATCTCTTCTGGTATTTTGTCTGCTGTATACACCGTGTGTTGCGGCAGTTGCATCTGTAAAGCGTGAGCTTGGCGGCAAGTGGGCCTTTGGTGTTGTGTTCGGCCAGTGTGCTGTAGCGTGGATATGCGCGTTTGCAGTACGTATCATTGGAATGCTGCTGGGAGTTGCGTAAGAAGTGCGGCAATCATAATCGAATTACATATTTATTGTTGCAAAATATCGGTTCCGGTGGTATATTTGTTTAAAACTGAACGGTAAACCGTTTGCAATGAGGGGATAAATATGGAAAGACAAATAGACAATTTATTGCATGGAGCACAATTTAAGCAGCTTATGGAAGACCGGATCGCGCAGATCAGGGAGCAGTATGGACTGAGGAAGGTGGATGTGGAGATCCTTTATTATCTGTCCAAATGCGGAGACAGGAATACGTCCAAAGACATCAAGAATGACACAAAAATCACCAAGGGCCATATCTCCCAGTCTGTAGACCGCCTGCAGAAGATGGACCTTCTGACATTTGTTCCGGATGAAAATGACCGCAGATGTGTCCACCTGCGTCTTACCCGGAAGGCGGAGCAGGTAAGCCGGGACATTACAGGAGTCTGGAATGAACTGAGCAGTATCGTATTTGAGGGAGTAACAGAAGAAGAGGCAAGGGTTTTGGCATCTGTTGCTTCAAAGATAGCCCGGAATATTGACCGGGCGCTGAGTGGTCAGATCGGGCACTGATGAAGTGGTTTGTATTATAATCGTTCTGTCAGTCAGAGATGTTTGCATGGAAAGACAGGACATGGCATGGCTTCATATGATATATCCTGAGGATATATTGTATGGAGCCAATTTTATGTATCAGTCAGATTGTATTGGAAAAATTATCAGCCTGGGCAGACCGGGAGCAGCGGCGGAGATCAAAGGAAGTATGGAATATTCCGGTCTTGGAGGCATGGTATATTTTTATGATATTGGAGGTGAAGTACTTGTTGTGGCTTCACTGTATGGACTGCCCTATGGTGAGGGGTGTCATCAGAGAGTTGTCCTTGGGATGCATATTCATGAAGGAGAAAGCTGTACCGGGAACGAAAAGGATCCTTTTGCGGATGCCGGTGTGCATTATGACACTGCCGGCTGCCACCATCCGTATCACAAGGGAGATCTGCCGCCGGTATTTGTCAACCATGGTACTGCATGGGGTGCGGTGGTAACAGACCGCTTCACACTTGAGGAAATTAAAGGAAAAACGGTTATCATTCATCAGATGCCGGATGATTTTATGACTCAGCCTTCGGGAAATTCCGGTGCCAAAATTGCATGCGGCGTCATAACTATAAAACTGTCCTCCTGAAAATAATAAAAATAGGATATTTATTAAATGCCAGTTTTGATATATGATAAGAAAAATCGCAGCAGAAAAGGCAGTGTAACGCAGCCTGTGAAAAAATAATGAAAAAACGGCTGCGGAAAAAGAGGAGATTGCATTATGAAAGAAAACAAGGTAATATTTATCACAGTGAACGCTTTGCTGATCGCGCTGGTATGTGTATCTACGATGGTCATTCAGATTCCTATTCCGCTGGGCTATATGCATCTTGGAAACACCTGTATTTTACTTGCAGGAGCAATGTTCGGCCCTGTATCAGGACTTCTTGCAGGGGGTATCGGTTCCGCTCTGGCAGACCTTCTCACCGGTTATACCCAGTGGGTGCTGCCGACTCTGATCATCAAGGGAATAATGGGATTTGCCATCGGCTGGATCATCAGCGGCAGGGGAAGAACCATGCGCATGACTTCTGTCCATACATTTCTGGGAAGCCTCGCCGGAATCGTTATTATGATTTTCGGATATTTCATAGGCGGTTCCATTTTGTACGGAAGTATTTATACGGGAGCTACACAGATTCCGGGACTGACACTGGAAGGAATTCTTGGTATGGCAATTTTCTATGTGATTGGCTTTGCGCTGGAAAAAGCAAAAGTACCTGTTATTTTGAGAGAAAGGATTTTGTAAATGCTGTCCAATCATAATCATCAGAAAAAAATCGCAGTTATTAATGATATGTCCGGATTTGGCCGCTGCTCACTGGCAGTGGCTATTCCTGTTATTTCAGTTATGAAGATCCAGTGCTGCCCGGTACCCACTTCTATCTTTTCCAATCATACCGGGTTTAAGAGCTTTTTCTTTGAGGATTATACAGACCGTATGCAGCCTTATATTGATGAATGGAAAAAACTGGGGCTGTCCTTCAGCGGAATCAGCACCGGATTTCTCGGTTCTAAAGAGCAGATTCAGATTGTACTCCGTTTTCTGAAGGACTTCGGAACAGAAGAAAATGTTATTGTGATCGATCCGGTGATGGGTGACTATGGAAAAACATATCCTACTTATACTCCGGAAATGTGCATGGAGATGAAGAAGCTGGTAAGTCATGCGGATATCATTACACCGAATCTGACAGAAGCCTGCATTTTGACGGATACGCCTTATCATGAGGATAAGTGGCGTCAGGCAGAGATTATCGAACTTGCACAGAAGCTTGCCGAAAGAGGTCCGGGTAAAATTGTCATCACCGGAATCCCCCAGGGAGAGTTTATTGCAAATCTCTGTTTTGAAAAGGACAGAGAACCGAAGTTTCTACGTACACACAAAGTTGGAACTTCCCGTTCCGGTACGGGCGATGTGTTTGCCGCCATTATTGCAGCTGATGCGGTAAATGGCGTGGATTTTCAGACTTCTGTGCGCAAAGCTTCCAGGTTTGTGAAGAAATGTATTATGAAATCCATTGAGATGGATCTGCCGCTGACTGACGGGGTATGCTTTGAAGAACTGCTGGGAACGCTGAAATAACAGACAGGACCGGACAGATAAGAAAAGGACAGATAAGAAAAGAATAAATAACAAAAGAATAATAAAAGCAGATAAGAAAGGAACAGGCAAACCTATGAATACAATTTTATATGAGGTTCATCATAATCTTTATGTGAATTTAACAAATAAATGTCCGTGTGCATGTACATTTTGTCTGCGCCAGACCAGGGATCATATGGAAAATTCCGGTTCTCTGTGGCTGGAACATACACCGTCTCTTGAAGAAGTTCTGGTGGAATTTGAGAAGTTTGACATGGATAAATATGAAGAGGTGGTTTTCTGCGGATTTGGAGAGCCTACAGAGGCGCTGGAGAATCTCCTTGAGACAGCACGTTTTGTTAAAGAAAAATATCATAAGCCGATTCGTATCAACACCAACGGACTTGGAGATCTTATCAACAAAAAGGATGTGGCTCCGCTTCTTAAAGGGCTTGTGGATACGGTTTCCATCAGTCTGAATACTCCGGACGCGCAGGAATATCAGAAACTGGTACGCCCGAAATTCGGTGAGATCTCTTATCAGGCGATGCTGGACTTTGCGAAAAAATGTACAGATTACGTTCCTCATGTGGTTATGACAACAGTAGCCACCACTCTGACAGAAGAGGAAGAGGAAAAATGTGCACAGTTATGTAAAGAATTGGGTGTTACCTATCGGATCCGTCCATGGGAGGACTGAGCGGTGCATGAAGAACAAGTTGTTATTTACAGGAAAATGCAAAGAATATCCCGTAAAATAAAAAATCCCCTGCCATCAGCAGGGGGATTTTTTATTTTCAGGAAAGATTTTTTGGTTCATAATTAAACGGTATCGTCACGTTTCACATATCCCGGTTTTTCCGGATCAGCGATAATTTCTTTGGCATGGATAACCTGTGCCCATTTATCGATAACCTGATTTTCAATATGAACGTCTTTTCCGATTACAGAGTTTGCAAGAACAACGCTGTTTCTGACAACGGCGCCTTTTTTGATTTCGCATCCACGGCCGATTACGGAGTTCTCAATTGTACCTTCGATCAGGCAGCCGTTGGAAACTACGGAATTCTTGACAGATGCACCGTCAAAATACTGAGTCGGGCAGGAATCGGTGGTTCTTGTATAAATCGGCCATTCCGGATCGAACAGATCAGTTGCCTGTTTGAAATCGATCAGTGCAAGGTTTGCATCGAAATAGCTCTTGAAGTCTGTAATGGTTGCGAAATATCCGCGATGTGCAACGCCGCGTACATCGAGCTCACTGGCTTCAATATTTACGATCTGCGGCAGAGTATACATGGAGGATAATTTTTTCGCTTTTCTGATCAGGCTTACAAAGAGATCTTTGGACATAATATAGGTGTCCATGAAGATATTTCTCTCTTTTGTGTTGCCCCGGTTCTTCTCAATGGACTCTACACCTTTCTGTTTGTTCAGATTAAGAACATCACAGTTGAGGTATGCATCTCTTGCGTTATTTACTTTGTGGTATAACAAAGTAATGTCAGCGCCGGAGTCAATATGAGTCTGAAGAAGAGTTTCAAAATTCTGGGTATAAACCATATAATTCGGTGCGATCACTACATATGGCTGATGCATTCTTTCGATAATCTCGATGTTTTCCCAGAATGCGTTGATGTCAGTGTTGTAAAAATCATTTGCGGAGCTGTTCTCAGAGAAAAGAAGCTGCAGCTTGCCGCGTTTGGAGTTAATGTTGTAATGACGGCCTGTCCCCAGGTGTTCAGCCAGAGAACGAGGATTCTTTCTTGTATAAACCTGAATACGGTCGATGCCGCTGTTGCTCATGTTGGAAATCGGGAAGTCGATAACGCGGTATCTGCCAAGGAAGGAAAAAGCACCGATCGGACGGTAATCCTGCATTCCTTCGACT
The DNA here is from genome assembly GCA_022770365.1 of Blautia sp. Classification (GTDB taxonomy): domain Bacteria; phylum Bacillota; class Clostridia; order Lachnospirales; family Lachnospiraceae; genus Blautia_A. Next base: position 24,283 of record JALEHU010000094.1, read on the forward strand.
TTAATGTGGTTTGCGGATGAAGTTACGATACCAAATGCTCTACTCATGTTATTCTACCCCCTTAACATTTTTTGCAACGAGCAGGATATTTTCGCTGTCTGCGCTTCCTACAACTGCATCTTTGCCGATCTTGACACCATCAGCAACCAGAGCGCGTGTAACAACGGCGCCCTCTTCTACGACTGCACCCGGCATAAGAACGGTATCGATGACTTTGGCACCAGCACCTACAGTTGCGCCGGTAAAGAGAACGGAGCTCTTAACCTCGCCTTCAATATGGCAGCCCTGTGTGATGAATGCACGGTCGATGGATGCATCCGGTCCGATATACTGCGGGAGGGCGGTAACATCTTCTGTATAAATCTTCCATGTGCTGTCATGGAGATCCAGTTCGTTCTTCTCATCAAGAAGATCCATGTTGGCTTCCCATAAGGAATCGATGGTTCCCACATCTTTCCAGTAGCCTTCGAACTGCCATGCAACAAGAGTTTTGCCGTCATTCAGAAGGGTCGGGATGATATCTTTGCCGAAATCGTGGTTGGAATCCGGATTCTTCATATCCGCCAGAAGGAGTTTGCGAAGAAGTTTCCAATTGAAGATATAGATACCCATGGAAGCCAGATTGCTCTTCGGCTGTGCCGGTTTTTCTTCAAATTCAACGATGCGTCCGGTTTCATCGGTATTCATGATACCGAAACGGCTTGCTTCCTTCATCGGAACGCCGATAACCGCGATGGTAGCGTCAGCATTATGCTCTTTGTGATATTCCAGCATTTTTGCATAGTTCATTTTGTAAATATGGTCACCGGAAAGAACGAGAAGATATTCCGGATCATAATTATCGATGAAGTCGATGTTCTGGGAAATCGCATCTGCAGTTCCGCGGTAAACGTCCAGATTTGCATCTGCTTTTTCACGCGGCGGGAGCACATATACACCGCTGTCCTTGGTGTCAAGACCCCAGCGGCGCCCTGCTGCAACATAGCTGTTCAGGAGAACTGACTCATACTGTGTAAGAACGCCTACGACATCGATTCCGCTGTTGGCACAGTTGCTGAGAGGGAAATCGACGATACGGTATTTACCGCCGTATGAAACTGCAGGTTTTGCCACTTTATTGGTAAGATCATGCAGACGACTTCCCCGGCCACCGGCCAAAATCATTGCTAACATATTGTTTTGTTTCAT
>JALEHU010000089.1 GCA_022770365.1 Blautia sp.
ATTGCAACTGTTCTTGAGTTCTTCGCCGTCGGGGTGATCACCCAACGCATTGCCTGAGGTTCATGTCAAGGCTGGCGGACGGCATAGAATATCTATAACGTGGTAATGTCAATCCCACGAAAAAAATGATTGACCCTGAAAATTTCACGAAATTTGGAGGTGGATGAATGAATTCGCTTGAACGTGTACAAACAGTACTGCGGGGTGAGATTCCAGATTATCTTCCGGTGATACCACAAAGTTTTATGTTTGCCATGCGTACAGGTGGTTATAACATCGGAACTGTAAATCGCAATCCGGCAATTATGGCGAAATGTCATATGGAGAGCCGTGAAAAATTCGGATATGACGGATGTGTGATCGATGTTGATGATTCAACTCTGGCGGAGGCGTGCGGCGCGAAGGTAATTTTCAGAGATGATGAAGTTGCTGTTGTGGATGAACGAAATCCGCTGCTGAAAGACAGGATAAAGCAAGAACGGTATCCATGGCTATGCAGAAATTTGTAACGCAGCACAGTACTGACTGGGGCGGAATTATGGCGGCTTCTGTTGTAGGTGCGATACCTGTAGTAATCCTGTTCCTGTTTTCACGTAAGAAACTGACAGACAATCTGGCTGGCGGTGTAAAAGGCTAAATATTGGGGGGATTAAAGAGTATGGATCGTCAGAAAATCAAGAAAGTATACGTAGTATATAAGACACATCTGGATATTGGATTTACAGATATGGGAAAAACCGTCCTTGACAGGTATGTGAAAGAGTATATCCCAAAATCGGTTAATCTGGCACTGAGACTGAACACGCCGGAACATAAAAAGTTTGTATGGACTCTGGGCTCATATCCGATAGATCATTATCTGAAAAATTCAGATCCGGAGGAGCGCAAAAAAGTCGAAGAGGCAATTGAGAAGGGATATCTCTGCTGGCACGGGCTTCCCTGCACCACCTACACGGAACTCCTTGACCGGGATCTGTTCCGGTATGGACTTTCCATCGGGCAGAAACTGGACAGACGTTTTCACAAGAAGACTATCGCGGCGAAGATGACCGATGTCCCAGGACATACTGCAGCGATTGTTGCACCGATGGCCGACGCAGGAATACAATTCCTTCATATCGGAGTAAATGCTTCCTCAAAAGTTCCTGGAGTTCCGGAAACCTTTGTCTGGAAATATGAGGGAAAAGAACTGATCGTACAGTATTCCACACAATATGGTCTTCCGGGATATGTGGAAGGGTTGGATGAAGTTCTGGAATTTGCTCATACTGCAGACAATCTCGGTCCGCAGTCGGAAGAAGAGATTAATAAAGAGATGGACAGGCTGCATGAACTTTATCATAATGCCGAAATAGAAGCCGCAACTCTGGATGATTATGCCAGAGCACTGGTGAAACACAAAGATAAACTTCCTGTAGTAGAGGAAGAAATCGGTGATACCTGGATTCATGGTGCCGGAACGGATCCATGGAAGATTACCAGATACAAAACACTGATTGCTTTGAAGGATAAATGGGAACAGGAAGGAAAATTTTCAGAAAATGAGACATTTTATGAAGAATTCATGACAAATCTGTTTCTGATCGCGGAACATACCTGGGGAATGGACTTCAAAAAATATCTGGCAGATTTTAAGAACTGGAGAAAAGCGGATTTCCAGAAAGCAAGAAAAGAAGATACGACTACATGGGAAGAAAACCTGACCAACAGAAACGCACATATGCTGAAAGTTCTGCAGGAAGACATGGACAAATACTGCGGCGGGGTATTCAAAGGCTCTTATCGTATGTATGAAGATTCCTGCCTGGAACAGAGGGAATATCTGGAAAATGCACTTAAGGTTCTGCCGGATCCTCTTCGTAAAGAAGCAGATGAAGCTTTCCTGGAACTGGAAAAAGAGCCGGTTATGGAAAATGGTGAAAAACAGGTCTTCGGTCGTATGATCTCTATTGGAGACTGGGATTTAAAAGTTGATGGCGAAGGAGCAATCAGTTATCTTAAAAAGAACGGAAGAGAATGGATTTCTGCCGGAAAGATGGGACTGTTCCAGTATGAAGTGTTTGATGCGTTTGACTGTATGAATAATTTTTATCAGTATAACAGGGACTTTAAAGAGACAGCATGCTGGTCAGAAGCAGATTTTTCGAAACCGGGACTTGAGTATGTGGAGGATTTAAAGCACCGCTGCTATGACTACCATGTTCTGGAATTAAAGAAAAACGGTGAAAAACTTCTGGTGTCACTGGAAGCGGATGAGGAAGCTTCCGAAAGATACGGAGCCCCAAGAAATGTGTGGATTCAGTACATATTTCGGGAGGACACGATCCGCTGTACTCTGCAGTGGACCAACAAAGACGCCAATAAGATTCCGGAGGCACTGTGGTTTGGATTCTGCTTTGATGTGGAAAATCCTGTGCGCTGGGTGATGGACAAAATGGGTGCGGAAGTATCCCCGCTGAATGTGGTTAAAGGTGGAAACCGCCTGCAGCATTGTGTGGAATCCCTTCGTTATCAGGGTGCTGATGGAAGAATCTGTGTCAAAAATCTCCATGCGCCGCTGGTTAGTGTGGGAGGAAGACAGCTTTATACAGACTGTGAGCAGCTTCCGGATATGGAGAAAGGATTCTGCTTTAATCTGTTTAATAACCGATGGGGAACGAATTTCCCGATGTGGTGTGAAGATGATGGTTTTTTCCAGTTTGAGATTATATTTAATGGAAAAGGATGATTTCACAACGCCAGATGAAAATTATGTGCAAATTGATCGTTTGTAAATGATTTTAAATGGATATGTCTGCTGACGCAGACATCACCAATAAATGAAAGCCGATTGCTGGCGCAATCGTCCCGTATTCGCAATTCACTTCGTTACTTGCTCATACGGGTAGCCCGTCCAATATCCATGTGTC
>JALEHU010000016.1 GCA_022770365.1 Blautia sp.
CCGGTAGAAATAAGTTTCGCAGAAGTCAAGAAATTATAACAGGTTATCATTATAGTGGGAGGGAAATACCCCCGCCAATACCACATAGGAGGTGCCGAAAATGGCAAAGAAAGTAACAGGATATATCAAATTACAGATTCCGGCTGGTAAAGCAACTCCAGCACCACCAGTTGGTCCGGCTCTTGGACAGCATGGTGTAAACATTGTACAGTTTACCAAAGAGTTCAACGCAAGAACAGCAGATCAGGATGGTATGATTATCCCGGTTGTGATCACTGTTTACGCAGACAGAAGTTTCAGCTTCATAACCAAGACTCCGCCAGCAGCCGTTCTTCTGAAGAAAGCCGCTAACATCAAATCCGGTTCCGGCGTTCCGAACAAGACCAAAGTTGCAAAAGTAACAAAGGCTCAGGTTCAGGAAATCGCAGAACTGAAAATGAAAGACCTGAATGCAGCATCCCTGGAAGCAGCTATGAGCATGATCGCAGGTACTGCAAGAAGCATGGGAATCGAAGTAGTAGACTAATACAAATAGGAAGTGGGAGGGAAATCCCCGCCAATACCACAGGAGGTTATAGAAATGAAACGAGGAAAAAAATACGTGGAAGCTGCAAAAGCAGTTGACCGCGCAACATTATATGAAACCGCAGAAGCTATCAGCTTAGTTAAGAAAACTGCAGTTGCTAAATTTGACGAAACTATCGAAGTTCATATCCGTACAGGCTGCGATGGACGTCATGCAGATCAGCAGATCCGTGGTGCAGTAGTACTGCCTCATGGAACCGGTAAACAGGTTCGTGTTTTAGTATTTGCAAGAGATGCGAAAGCAGAAGAAGCAAAAGCAGCAGGCGCTGAATTCGTAGGAGCAGAGGAGCTGATTCCGAGAATCCAGAACGAAGGATGGCTTGATTTTGACGTTGTTGTTGCAACTCCAGATATGATGGGTGTTGTAGGGCGTCTGGGTCGTGTACTTGGACCGAAAGGCTTAATGCCGAACCCGAAAGCTGGTACTGTAACTATGGATGTTACAAAAGCGGTTCATGATATTAAAGCAGGTAAGATTGAATACCGTCTTGACAAAACCAACATTATCCATGTTCCGATCGGTAAAGCTTCCTTTACTGAGGAACAGTTAAGCGACAACTTCCAGACGCTTATTGAAGCTATTCTGAAGGCAAGACCAAGCACTGTAAAGGGACAGTTCCTGAAGAGCGTAGTAATTGCTCCGACAATGGGACCTGGTGTGAAGATCAACCCGATGAAACTGGCTTAATAGATTGTGAAAGAAGGACATTCTTAGCGGGATGTCCTTTTTTTATATCACAGGAAAGTGCCGGAAACTTTCCTGTGATATAAAAAATATTAAAATATTTATCTGTGCACGTGATATAATGAATGGGCATTAGCCGGGGTGAGGAAACTGACAGGATGAAAAAACGTATTCATAAATGGAAATGAGGGATGTAAATTGTCAGCACAAAAAAGAAAAAAGAAGAAAAAAACCAGTAAGACAAAAATGCTTCTCTGCCTGATGGTGGAGATCATGGTTATCCTGGTTCTTCTGGTTATCATCGGCTGGGATTATGGCGTGGAAGACTGGCTTAAAGAAGTTACCACACCGGTTGTGAAGGAATTGGATGTCAGTGGTGTGAACGGCTCTCATGTTGTGCTGATGTCAGCCAATGGCGGTAAGGTGATCGGGGAAGTCAACGGAGAAGAGCGTATGTATCCGGCATCTTTGACGAAAATCATGACGGTTATTGTTGCTATTGAAGAATTGGATGATCTGGAAGAAAAGATTATACTGGATGCGGATATTTTTCCGGAATTGTATGCGGGAGATGCTACGCAGGCTGGCTTTCAGGCAGGCGAAGCCGTTCGTGCTATAGATCTGTTATATGGTGCAATTCTTCCATCAGGAGCAGAATGCTGTATTGGCCTTGCAGATGCAATTGCCGGTTCGGAGGATGCCTTTGTAGAGCTGATGAACAAAAAAGCGCAGAAAATCGGAATGGAAAATACACATTTTTGTGATACAACAGGACTTCATGACCCGGACCATTACAGTACGGCTTATGACATGGCGGTGCTTCTGAAGTATGCAATCCGAAATGATACATTTCGTGAGATTATCGAGACTCCCAGACATTCTACGGGTGTGACGAATGTACATCCCGATGGGATAACCTATTACAGTACCCTGTTTAAGAATCTGGATGATCCGACAGTTGCCGGCGGCAGAATTCTTGGAGGAAAAACAGGCTACACCAATGATGCAGGACTGTGCCTTGCAAGTTTTGCAGAGATTGAAGGAAGAGAGTATATACTGGTGACAGCCGGAGCCCCGGGCAACACGGGAGAGCCGCTTCATGTACAGGATGCGGTGACGATTTACAACCGCCTGGGAGAAGCTGCACAGAAACTGACCGGCAAAGAATGAAAAAACAGAGGCCGGAAAAGAAAAGCTGCAAGATTTTAGGGGAATCAAAGTTTTTGAAAACTCCTCACGCAGGCAAGTATGCAGATGAAGGCGCTATGATCGATAACTACAATTACAATCCGGATGACCACATTTCCATGGTAGGTGCTTCCATGCAGAAATACCTGGCAGGGGTTATCGACCGTGAAGAACTGGCTGACGAAATCCAGAAATACTGGTTTTCCGTGACACCTGTAGAACACTAAAACTGTTTTTATTGCGAAAGAAAAAAATACTTTTTAAAGAAATTATCTGCCGATTTCTTTTACCAATCCTGTTGATATGAATCAGGAGAACTCCTGATAAAATCAGATACAGGTTCCCATCTGATAAAGGTGCTCAATCAAGTCTTCCAGCTTTTCTCTTGTTGTTGATAATTCTGCTGCAAAACAATCCAGACACAGGAATTTTTCTGCTTCCCGCGAAACCAGTTTTTTAAATAATGCGATTTCGTCACTGGTCAATGGCGCGGCGCATTTGCTACATTGATGTTCTGTCATAGTGCCTCCAAATGTGCGAGGGTTCGCACAATCATTTTGTGTTCGGAATCAGGCGGCAGCGGTAAACTTTACAGCCGTGAGCGGAGACAATGGGAGCGAAATATTCCTGTTGAATTCCAAGATCTTCATGATTGATGCAGTCCCGAAATTCAAACGCATATCCTGCGGATACAGAAAGCCCCATATCCCAGAAATTCAGCACAGCTTTTGCTTTGGCATCTCCAAAGTTGAAGAATGCAATGGCATAATCTCCATTTGCCAGTGGCTTTACCAGAACGAAAACATCGGGGTTTCCATAAACAGGCAGGGAGTAACAGCTATGAACGCCGGGATCCTGATTCAGTGCGATGACCTCTTTGTTCAGCAGTATTTTCTTTGTGGCATCTGTCATTTCGCGCATATCACATCCGATGATCAGCGGCGAATTCATCATTGCCCACAGTGCAAAGTGAGTCTGGTATTCTTCGTCCGTGCATCCTCCAATGGAGGTTTCCGGATTCAGACCCTTGCCGTACATTCCCACAACCAGCATATCCATATCATTAAAGCAATCCGGACCGTTATACCCCTGCAGATCGATCTGGGAAGATGCGATTTTCTGAATTGAATTCCATCTGTAAATCCGATATAATCACACATTTTATTTGCTTCATCGCCTTTGAAACCAACCCAGCAATATTTCCATGGATCATGTTCATCGGCAATGTATTCTGCCAGTTCTCCTTCTTTCAGCAAAAAGAGCTGGTTGGCCCGGGGATGAAGTATCTGGCCATTGATACGTAATACTCCCGTTCCGCTGAGCACTGCGTGAAGGCAATAATAATCCTTGACATCCGAGCCATAGCAGACGCCTCCGTCGCATTGTTCCAGGCCGCAGGAAATCAGGCAAAGTTCTCCTGTCTGGTCGTGGTCGTATTCTAGACAATGATAATATTTGTTTCGCTTAAGCGTATCCTCTGGTTTCATTTTACTCTCCTTACTCGCAGGTAGTAATCCTGTGATTATTGGTGGCATCATTGATCTCTTTGGATGATTGTATTATAAAACGAAGGAATATGGAAGTACATGTCACAATGTTTTGTGCGATATGTGAAAATGTTCTTTTTCTCCGAATAAATATTTGTAATTGTTTATATATTTAGAAAAAAATATGAAATTCAAGACGAAAAAAAGAACATTTTGCCAAAAGCAATTTTGTTCTATAAAAAAACAATTTCCGATTTTTTATAGAAACATATTGAGAACCAGGTGATTTTGTGACAAAAACAGGGTTCCATTTCTTTGTGTTGGTATTACCTGGGGAATCATACAAAAACAGCAGGTGAAGATATAGAAGAGAAAAAATCAATTAAGATGGCGGAGGCGGAAAAAATGCATAGAATAAAGCACCCTGGCAGGCAGACTGTCGGGGTGCTTGTAAAAGAGATTAATAATTTTCAACTTTTCTTTCAAAGTATGCTTTTGGGTGTGCGCATACCGGGCAGATTTCCGGAGCTTCTTCTTCTTCGTGAACGTATCCGCAGTTGCGGCATTTCCAGCCGAGAGGAGCATCGCCTTTGAATGTTTTATCTGCTTTGTAGGACTCCAACAGTTTTCTGTAGCGCTTTTCATGAGCTGCTTCTACACTGGCAACACCCTCAAATTTCCGGGCAAGTTCTTCAAATCCCTCTTCTCTTGCTTCACGCGCCATACGCGCATACATATCAGTCCATTCAAAATTTTCACCTGCTGCAGCATCTTCCAGATTTGTTTCCACGTCATGGATGCCATGGAATTCTTTAAACCACATCTTTGCGTGTTCTTTTTCCTGGTCGGCAGTTTCCAGATAAAGCGCTGCAAGCTGCTCATAGCCGGCTTTTTTAGCTGCAGAAGCGTAGTATGTATATTTGTTTCTTGCTTCGGATTCGCCGGCGAATGCTGCTTTCAGGTTCTGTTCGGTTTTTGTTCCGGTATATTTGGACATAATAGAATCCTCCATAAAACTGTGGTGAAATCAGTCAATGATTTTCATAAAATTTTTCCGTAGCAGACTGGAATCTGCTCACTTTTTTACATATATACGAAAGAGGTTCAGGAAAATCCCGAACCTCTCTTTTCCTGTAAGTTAGGAAATGTTTAATTAACCAAAGTATCTCTTCAGAAGACCAGCGAATGCTTTGCCGTGACGAGCTTCATCTTTTGCCATTTCATGAACGGTGTCATGGATAGCGTCAAGATCAGCAGCTTTTGCACGTTTTGCAAGGTCAAATTTACCAGCGGTAGCGCCGTTCTCAGCTGCAACACGCATTTCAAGGTTTTTCTTGGTGCTGTCTGTTACTACTTCGCCAAGGAGTTCTGCAAATTTAGCAGCATGCTCAGCTTCTTCGTAAGCAGCTTTTTCCCAGTATAAACCGATTTCCGGATATCCTTCTCTGTGAGCAACTCTTGCCATTGCAAGGTACATACCAACTTCAGAGCATTCTCCTTCGAAGTTAGCTCTTAAGTCAGCGAGGATGTCTTCGCTGACACCTTTTGCAACGCCTACTACATGCTCAGCTGCCCATGTCATTTCGGAATCCTGTTTGGAGAATTTGTCAGCCGGTGCCTTGCAGATAGGACATGCTGCAGGTGCTTCTTCTCCTTCGTAAACATAACCACAAACGTTACATACCCATTTAGCCATAGTTATAATCTCCTTTTCTTATATAAATTTTTAATTTTTGATAATAGTAATCATTACTGTTTTAGGATATCATATTACTTGCACAATGTCAAGAGTGTTTTCTTTATTTTCTTGTTTCATGCATTCTTTACAAAGTCCAAAAAATCTGGCGGTGTATCCGGTAATCTTTCCATTGAAATGTGCCTGGGCTTCTGACAGTAAGCTTCCGGTATCCTGAATATCAAGATCCAGAATCCTGCCGCAGTCCGTACATATAAAATGACAATGGGGATCAATTCGTCCATCGTAGTGGTCAGCCCCGCTGACGCTGGAAATCTTCCGGATTTCTCCGAGATCAGTGAGGAGAGAGAGGTTGCGGTAAACAGTTCCCAGACTGATATTCGGGTAGATCTGCTTCATATTTTCGTAGATAATATCCGCCGTCGGATGCGAGGTCTGTGTCATCAGAAATTCTTTGATAGATTCTCTCTGACGACTGTACTTTAGAGCAGCCATGGCACTCCTCCTTTCTTTGAAAACAGTAACTATTACTGATATCTATAATATAAAACACAAACTCGAAAATGTCAAGACATATTTTCAGCAATAATTAGTATTTTCAGAAATGATTAGTATATGTATCATCAGTTAAAAACAGCGGCACAAAAAGGTCACACGGAATTTTGATATAAATTATATTGGCTTTTTGTGTGATTTCGGTTATACTATATAGAGAAAAACTGTATCTGTTCCATATCTTTACAGATGCAGAATACCATTGTATGACAGGCTCTTTGTATCTGTGACGGCATTGAGCAGATATGGATAAATGAAGAACCAGGTCGGTGAAAGGAGCTCCGCGTTGAATAAGGGAAAGAGAACAGGGACAGTTTTTTGCTTTTTTATTGGGATAGGCCTGCTTTTTTTGTCTTGCTTTTACTGGGTCTTTGGGAGGGACGCCAGCAGATTGCCGATATGCGGCACAACTGAACTGGAGAGCAGGGAAACGCAGGAGGATGACGTTCTTATACATACGATTGTTCTGCCTGAAGATTTTGAGGAATCTCAGACGATTTTATTTAAGACAACGCATACTATTGTGGAAATATTGCTTGATAATTCCGTGATTTATCAGTATGGTATGGAGGAAGACGCTCCCGGTTTTATGGAATCCCCAGGTGCGTTGTGGCATTTTGCAGATATTCCGGGGAAAAGCGGCGGGAAAACTCTGAAAGTTCGGATCATACCCGTATATAATGATTACTATGGAAATATGGCGGTGTTTGTATATGGAAGCAAAAGCGCATGTATTATGGAATTGTTTCAAAGCTTTCTTCCAGTCGTGATCCTCAACTGTATTATTGTGTTTGCGGGCATTTTGAGTATCGTTCTGCACTTTGCAACATACAGGCAGCGGAAGAAGGATGAGATCGGCGGTTTCTGGTGTGTGGGTCTTCTTTCTCTGACGATTGCGGTATGGTCTCTGTGCCAGTCCGGATTTCTGCAGTTTTTAATATCAAATGGAAGAACACTGTATTATGTGGACTTTTTCAGTTTTTATCTGTTTCCGGTACCGTTCAACCTGTTTGTATATGAGGTCTCCAGGTCCAAATATCGTAAAGGATTTCTATTGATATCCTGGTCTTACCTCGTAAATATGGGGCTGGCGATAGTTTTGCAGTTGATGGGTATCATAGATATTTTTGAGATATTGCCTGTTACCCATTGCATCATGGCTCTGAATGTAGTGTATGTAATTCTGGTGATCCGGTATGAAGCAGCCAGGGGTGATAATTCGTTTGCAAAGAAGTTCCAGGTTCCGCTGTACATTGTAATGATTTTCGGGGCAACGGAACTGGTGGCTTATTACGCCCGGGGATTCCGGGAAACCTCGGTATTTCTGCCTGTTGGAACGATTGTTTTTATTCTGATGCTGATCTGGATCCAGGTTACCCGGTATTACAAAGCGGTGATGGAGGAAGAGAAAATTTCTTATCTGAAAAAACTGGCGAATATTGATATGCTGACAGAGGCTCTCAACAGAAACGCATATGAAAATATGGTGAAATATCTGGAGGATGAGAAATTTGAATTTCAGACAACGGGGCTGCTGCTTTTTGATGTCAATGATATGAAGAACATCAATGATAATTATGGGCATGAGAGCGGTGATGAAGCTTTGAAATACTGTTATCAGTGCATTTGTAAAGCGTTTCATGCAGATGGAAACTGTTTCCGTATCGGAGGAGACGAATTTGCCTGTGTGTTCAACAAAAATGAAAAACCTGAACTGGAAGCGGAGATGGAGAAGTTTGATGCACTTGTGAAAGAGACAGCAGAACTGCTGCAGTTTCCCTTTAGTGTTGCTGTCGGTTACGCGTGCTATGAAGAAGGCGTAGACGTGGATTTCAAGGATATTGTCCGCCGCAGCGATGCTATGATGTATCGGGAGAAACGCAAGAAAAAACTACTGGAGACAGCAGGCCTGAGAGAAAAACGCGGGGAGATCCGCAGGGGACTTCTGGCTGCAGGTTATGAAGAAAAAACACTGCAGGCGAAGAAATATCAGGAGATTTCCATAGAAGAGCTGTGTGAATTCATTGATCTTCTCAATCCAAGTACGGATGACTGTCAGTATGTTCTGGACTTCAGGACAGATTTTTATTATATAGCGCCGCATGCTTTGGACCGTTTTTTTCTGGAGGTGAATTCATTCCACAATGTGATGGAGAATCACAAAAAGTTTGTCTACGGTGAAGATTATGAAGTACTGAGAGAAGAGTTTCAGGATTTGCTGAATACAGACCGCTGCCTGCATAATATGGAATATCGGTGGCTGGATACAAACGGAAATCCGGTATGGATCAACTGCAGGGGATATGTGGTTCGGGATGATTCAGGAAAGGCTCTTTATATGGTTGGGTGCATCAATGAAATCGGCACCAAGCAAAGGGCGGATAATGTCAGCGGACTTCTGGGAGAATCCAGTCTGCAGGAGTACCTTGACAGGCTGAGCGCTCATTTTCCAGACGGGTATCTGCTTCGTATCGGAATTGATGATTCTAAGGAAATTAATGAGAAATTTGGCATTGAGTGCGGTGAAATGATACTGCGCGAAACGGCATCCTGTATTTCCAGAAATATAACCCGGGGACAGAAGCTTTATAAGCTGACAGCGGATGAACTTATGATATTGGATTTCAATGGGGGTGATCAGGCAGATGCGAGAGCTCTTTTTGAGCAGATCCGCGTAGCTGTAGCGCAGTTCGTGGAGGATAACGGATTTGAGGTTGTATTCACAGTATCAGGCGGAATTGTACTTTGCAGCAGTCTGGAAGAACATACATATTCAAATGCGATGATGCTTTCGGAATTTGCACTTGATGAAGCCAAAGCTGGCGGAAAAAATCATTATTATCTTTTCAGGCGGGAGGATTATGATGGATTCCTTCGGAAAAGGAATTTAACCAGGATATTGCGCAAATCCATTAATCATGGGTTTGAGGGCTTTGAAGTATATTATCAGCCCCTGTACCGGACAGAAGCGGAACAGTTTTGTCTGTATGGTGCGGAGGTGCTGATGAGGTTTAGCTCGGAAGAATGCGGGCAGGTATCTCCTTCTGAATTTGTGCCGATACTTGAGGAAACAGGTCTGATTATTCCAGCCGGACGATGGATACTCCGAAAAGCGCTGTTCCATTGCCGTCAGATTCGCGAAAAGATTCCGGATTTCCATATCAGTATTAACTTTTCTCATGTGCAGGTTTCCAGAACCAATCTTCTTCAAGAGATCGTTTCAGCAGCACAGGAATCAGGAGTTCCTGTTTCTGCGGTGATTCTGGAGCTGACGGAGAGCGGACTTTTGAAAGCAGATCAGAAAGCATCAATTCTCTGGTCGGAAATGAGTGTCTGCGGAATCAAGCTTGCACTGGATGATTTTGGCACAGGGTATTCCAACTTCCAGTATCTCAGTGAACTGAAACCGCATATTATCAAAATCGACCGTTCCTTTGTGGCAAGAGCAATGGAGGAAGAATCGGAATATGATCTGCTGTCTATGATGTGTTCTATGACACATAACCTGAAACTGAAGCTTTGTATTGAAGGGATTGAAAACCAGAAAGAGTGGGAGCTTGTACGGAACTTTGCACCGGATTACTGCCAGGGGTATTTCTGGGGAAGACCAAGTCCATATGATGAATTCATGAAACAGTTTGTGGAGAGAGTAAAGTAGTCTGCACAGAGAGTTTTGCTTATAAATCATAGGAACAGGCACTGGTGCTGTGGAAAGAGGCATTCCGTGGAGGGATGCTCTTTACACAGCACTTTTTTAATTATATAATTTGTATAGCTGTTCAGCCCTTTTATGGGAGCTGGTTGCTGAGTTGTTTACAGGATCACAAAATCTAAGAAATTCTTAAGAATTTTCCCCTTTCATTTTAAGTTCTTTCTGGTATCCTGTGAACACTGGAGAAAAGATGGAGGTTTCCGGGCAGGAAATTTCCATGATGTCTCAGGAGGGAGGTGAGTGAAATGGCGAATATTCTGGTCTGCGATGATGACAAAGACATTGTGGAGGCAATTGACATCTATCTGACTCAGGAAGGATATCACGTTCTCAAAGCGTATGACGGCGAAGAAGCAGTACGTATGCTGCGGAATGATTCTGTGGATCTTCTGATCATTGATGTGATGATGCCAAAGCTTGACGGTATTCGGGCAACCGTAAAAATCAGGGAGGAAAATCCATTGCCTATCATTATTCTTTCTGCGAAGTCGGAGGATGCGGATAAGATACTGGGATTAAATGTTGGCGCAGATGATTATATCACAAAGCCTTTTAACCCACTGGAACTGGTGGCCAGGGTGAAATCACAGATCCGCAGATATACAAGACTTGGATCTGCTGTACAGCACGGTGCACTGGAACATGTATATGAGACCGGCGGATTATCTGTCAATGATGATCTGAAAGAGGTTCGTGTGGATGGAGAACTGGTAAAGTTAACCCCTATCGAATACAATATTCTGCTTCTTCTTGTGAAGAACCAGGGAAAGGTTTTTTCTATTAACCAGATTTATGAAAGTATCTGGAATGAGGAAGCTTTTGCAGCAGATAATACGGTTGCCGTACATATCCGGCACATCAGGGAAAAAATTGAGATTAATCCTAAAGAACCGCGTTATCTGAAAGTTGCATGGGGACTTGGCTACAAAGTCGAGAAAATTAAATGATGTATCACAGCAGGATTATAAAAGAATAAAAGGTTACGTCTGTTGATGGGAATATATCCAGAAAAAAATGTGAATCAAGTTTAGGAAAGGGGCAGCGACATGAAAAAGAAATGGTACAGGGGCAATTTTGTTAAAATTCTTCTGATTTTGATATTTACAGTGTCTTTGGCGTTGGCAGCAGTTGGAGGTGCTTTTCTGATCTCCATGGAGAGCCAGGGAATCCGCATCTGGGGCGATGAGGGGAAAACATATCTGGAATCCCAGAGTCTGGCGGAAAATGTATTTCAGTCGTCATATGAAATTCTGAAAGGTATCCAGGCAGAATCCATGTATTCTGAAATTCTTGGGACAGAATCGGAAGAAAAACTGATGGATTCTGAGGATACAGAGCGTTCGGAGAGTACATCAGAGACAGGAACCGGAGAAAAGATAATAGATCTGGAAACCTCGGAGATTTTGGAAACCTCTTCTGTTGCACAGACATCAGGTCTTGTTTACTCTGTCGAGGATATTGGAAAATGGGCGCAGACGAACTGGGAAAATTATGATCAGCAGATTATTGCCTGTGTTACAGCAGCCGGGCAGGAATATTACTACTATAAAAAAGATTTCCTGAAGATGGTGTCAGACGGTAAAATTGTATTTCACTGGGAAAAAGGCTGTGCGGATTATTATGGAGACAACGAGCAGGAAGCCCGGAATTATGTGCTGGAACTTCTGCAAAATGAACAGGTATGGAAATCGGATATTGAGGGATTATCTGTCAAAGATGGGACCAGAAATGTGGATTATGTGGATATCTATAACTGGTCGGAGACTCTCATGGAGGAAAAGTATCCTCCAATTGGTGCGGATAATCTTCTGGATGCGGTGAATCACAGTGAAAAGTGGCAGGGAAGGCTGAGTGAAGCTGTTTCTGCACTGGAGAATACACTGAGAGTCGCTGAAGATGTGAATATTCAAATAGAAGCGTTGGAGAAATATCAGGAAGGAAATACGAATCTGACCTATCTTTACGTGGATCTGGTTGATAAAAAGGTTTATACAAATAGAAGTGAATATAGAACATATCGTGATTATGAAACTGCATTTGCAAAAAACAGTGCGGTTCCGAAGAATCTGACGCAGGATTGTGCGTATGTACTCGTAAAGCAGAAACTGGCAGACTGTCAGTCAAATCTGAATTTCAGTGATGATTCTGCTTTAGAAACATGGCAGCATACCGTAACGCAGATGGGAATTTCTGATGATTTTGTTTTTGTGGCATCGGTAGATGGACAGTTCCCGATTATGGATGAACTGGCACGTGCCAGTGAAAATTATGATGAATATATGTCTGCCCGTTCTGTGGCAGGGAAGATGCTTGGATTGGCAGTTGTGCTGTTTGTTGTAAGTATTGTGTGGCTGACGATTATTTCCGGAAAAAGGACAAAGGATGAGGAGGTTCATCTGAATATTCTGGACCGCATTTTTACAGAAGCAGCGGCTGTTTGTGTGGTCTGCATCTGGATTTCGGGTCTGGCATTTATCCTTGATTTTGTGGGGGTTTTTGCCAATGTCAGCGTGAATTCTGAAGAATTCTATATGGTGGCGGTGATTATCGGAATTTTTACAGCCTGGATGTTTCTTATGGGATACCTGAGTCTGGTGCGGAGAATTAAGGCAGGAACCATCTGGAAAAACAGTCTTCTGCGCTGGCTTTTGCAGAAAACGGGAAAAATGTGGAGATTTTTCTGGTCAAAAACGAAAAAAGCAGCTGGAATTTTGGTATCAGGTGCGAAGGAAATTGTAGAATTCTTTTCTAAAAACACAGGAAGTAGGATAAAGATGTTTTTGCTTTTAGGAAGTTTTCTTATTCTGCAGTTTATTCTGACGGTAATGGTTTGTGATGGAGGTGCTTTTTTCCTTCTTGTTCTGACAGTGGCTGACTGTGCGGTAATGCTTTATTTTATCCGAAAGGCAGATGGAATGGAGCGTATTCTGGAAGGGCTTAAGCGGATTACGAACGGGGAACTTCGGTATAAGATTCCGGCGGAACAGCTTGCAGGAGAGCAGAAGGAAATGGCGGAGTATATCAATCATATTGGTGAGGGATTGGATGCAGCAGTGGAAAACAGCCTGAAAAACGAGCGGATGAAGACAGAACTGATCACAAATGTTTCCCATGATATTAAAACCCCGCTGACATCGATCATTAATTATGTGGATCTTTTACAACGGGAAAATTTTACAGATCCGAAAATCTGCGGTTATCTGGATGTTCTGGATGAGAAAGCCCACAGGCTGAAGGTTCTTACGGAGGATGTGGTGGAAGCTTCCAAAGCAAGTTCCGGTGCCATTTCTCTGGAACTGGCGAATATTAATTTTATTGAAATGCTCCACCAGGTTATGGGGGAATTTGACGAGAAATTTCAGGAAAAGAATCTGTCTCTGATGGTGCACCTGACAGATGAAGCAATGATGATCCGTGCGGATGGACGCCGTCTGTGGCGGGTTTTGGATAATGTATTCGGTAATGTGGTAAAATATGCCATGGAGGGAACCAGAGTCTATGCCGAGGCAACACCTGTCTGCGGAAAAGTAACGTTTTCTCTGAAAAATATTTCTGCACAGCCGCTGAATATTTCCGCGGAAGAACTAACGGAACGGTTTATCCGGGGCGACAGCTCCCGCAATACAGAGGGCAGCGGCCTGGGCCTCTCCATCGCCCAGAGTCTTACAGAGCTTCAGGGAGGAGAATTTAAGCTGTATCTGGACGGGGATCTGTTTAAAGTGATGATTACATTTCCACTGATTAGAGAATAAAAAGGGAGCCGTCGCATCAACGATTTAGGTATTAATTAATAGTAGATGCGGCGGCTGTTTTTTGCGCAACAGTGTTTGTCTTACTGTAATTTATCGTCCTGAGGGGGCGGATATGTATAGGAATTAGTCAATCAGGTCATTTTGAAATCTTGATAAATGTTCATACGGCAGAATTAACCGTCCGCGGTACAAACCGCAGCCGTCATTGATCAGACTGTTATTTACAGCGCAAAACATGTTGACATCCAGCTTTGACAGATCGAGCCGGAGGAGGCGCATCCCGCGTTCATAAGCTTCATCGAAATAGATACATTCGCCTTCGGGAATGGCGTCTCTTCGCACCCGTTCATTCTGCTGGCGTTTTTCATAGCCCAGATGGTTGGCGGGACCGATTTCTGCAATATCGTCCATATTTTTTGTACGGAGCTGGACTTCCATATAAGACCTTGAACTATTGTCATAAAAAGTGATATGCAGTGACTGATAGCCGTATTCCGTGGCATCACAGATATAATCCCTGTAATAAGGCTTTACTGTTTCATCCAGCAGAGGGGAGGTGCTCTTCTTTACTCCCTGGGCGGATTCTGCCGTGAATCCCCGTTCCTCCAGAAAACGGGGAAGTTTATTGGCAATCTGATATAAATATTTTATTTCTTCCGTGGTTTTGTCTTCGCCCTGCTTTAAATGACAGCTTGGCAGTGAGATGACGATCCGGTATGCGATGAAATCACGGAAACAGCTCAGACGGTTTTTTAATTCGGATATCGGCGGGTATGTATTGTTTCTGGTATAGTAATCGTAAATATATTCTACGATGTAACCGTTGAATTTTTCTTCTGCGCGGATCAGGGATTTGATCCTTCCCTTAAAAGTAAAAGCAAGGAAGGGATATTCCTTTGCCATGTATTTGTAAAATTCCCGGATCTTTTGTGACTGGGCGGTAAGGAAGTCGTTATGCTCCAGCAGTTCCAGAATCTGAATAAGGAAATTGCTGTGCGCAAGGTCGATCTCATTATGTGTTGTTTTGGATTCCAGGCGCAGATCGTCGATGTATTTCTGGAGAATTATGAGCACAGTATCTCCGGAATACAGGTAATCATTCAGCGTAATCATGTATATCACCTCCGGTAAGTTTATAATAGCTGCAGTCATCCGGCGGAAAGATTTCAGGAAAAGGCGCATGCGGGATGCCTGCGAATTGTTTTCATGTTAGCATACAATGACGGCAAAAGCAATGCCGGGATAAACGGGAACTTCAGGCTGCGGCTTTGAACGGATGGAACAGCAGGCTTCGATTTTACTTTTTGTGTAATTGCTATTTTCCGGAGGTTCCGATATAATCGTGATATCAGAGGGGCCAAAATACCTTTTGACCCCATCATCATTTTATGGGAGATGGATGGAAAATGGCGAAATTTAAAGAGTGTAATGTTCTTGAGGTGGATACACTTTGTGATATTGGGAAAGCGTTGTCTTCGCCTGTTCGGGTGGAAATGCTGCAGCATCTGTATGAAGGAGGTATGATTATCGGAGAGATTGCAAAGAAAATGAATCTTCCGGCATCAAGTGCGGCGTTTCATCTGAACATGCTGGAACAGGCCGGCCTGATTCGCATGGAGAAACAGCCCGGAACCAGAGGAAGTGTAAAATTCTGTATTTTGAAGGTGGATTATATCACCATCAATCTTGTAAAGAAAAATACAGATATTGACGAAGTATTTAATGCAGAGCTTCCGGTGGGAGGATACAGCAGCTGTTGCGTGACACCAACCTGCGGTCTTTTCGGCCCGGATGGTTTTATCGGAAATGAAGATATGGAGCACTGCTTTTATTATCCGGAACGGATAAAAGCGGGAATTATCTGGACTTCCTCCGGTTATGTGGAATATAAGTTTGCCAACGGAGTGCCAAAGAACAAAACGATCAAAAAACTGACCCTGTCTCTGGAAATCTGTTCGGAAGCTCCCGGATACAGGGAGGACTGGAAATCCGATATTACCTTCTGGATCAATGGAAAAGATATTGGTACCTGGAACTGTCCCGGGGACTTTGGCGCAAGACGCGGGCGGCTGAATCCTCCTAACTGGCCAAGCGGCAATACACAGTACGGACGCCAGATAATCTGGGAAGTGAAAACCGATGGTTCCTATATGAACGGAGAGAAAATCAGCAGTGTTAATGTGGACATGCTCAATATAAAGGACAGTCCGTGTGTGACTGTCAGGATCGGCAATAAGCCGGATGCCAAATACGAGGGCGGGTTTAATATTTTTGGAAAACATTTTGGGGATTACAATCAGGATATTGTGCTGACGATGGAATATTGAGCATACTATCAGCGGAAAAGCAACAGAAAAAATTGCACAAAACAAACAAGATTAATACATTAAAAAATGGAAAATTAAAAAATAACAGTACAGCTGTTATATTAATGAAAAATGATGGTATAATTGACGAAAAAATTGTGAAAATATATTGAAAAGAACGTCAATGTGTAGTAAAATATAGTCACAAGGAACAGCAATTGTGTTATTAATATAACAATGTGAAACAGAGGAGCGGTTATTATAACAGAAAAGCTGTTTTAATCATCTATCTCGGCCGGATAGTGAAGTAAAATAAAAAAACAGGAGGAATGAATAATGAAAATTAGAAAAAAGTTACTTAGCATGTTACTTACCGGAGCAATGGTACTGTCAATGGGCGGAATGACTGTAATGGCAGAAGAAGTAGACATGAATGAGGACGGAACGATCAACAACCCTGAGGCTGTAGAGGTTGCGGATGATGAGCTTTCTTTCTGGTCTCTGTTTACAGGCGGTGACGGAGAGTGGTTTGGAAAAATTGTTGAAGATTACAATGCGACATCACCGGCAAACCCGATCAAGCGTATTACGCTGGTATGGGCAGACTATTATACAAAACTTCAGACAGCAGTGGCTACAGGAAATGGTCCGGATATCGGTGTTTCTCATGTATCCAAGCTTTATGAACTGGCTGATACAGGCGTAGTTGAACCGATCACAGATCAGCTGGATGAACTGGGCATCGATCTTTCCGAGTACTTCTCTCAGGAATCCATTGATTCTGTAACAATTGATGATGATATTTATGCAATCCCGCTTGATACACACAGTGAAGTTATGTACTACAACCTTGATCTCCTTGAGCAGGCAGGCGTTACCGAAGATGATGTAAAAGGTATCAAGAGCGCAGAAGATTTTGAAGCGATCTGTGCAAAACTGAAAGAAGCTCTTCCGGAAGGCAGTTCTGTAATTGCTCTTCCGACAAACGGCGATGATCCGTTCCGTATCTGGTATGCAGTATACTTCCAGATGGGTGGAGCAAATTTTGTAAATGATGGCGCTACAGAGTGCACACTTGATGTTGAGAAAGCACGTGCTGCTATGGAATGGGTTAAGAGTCTGTATGACAACGGATACATTCTTGAAGGTATTGATGACCAGACCGCATTCTTCCAGGCTGGAAAGGCTGCTTTCAACTTTGGCGGAACATGGGTAACAGGTAACCTTGAAGCTACAGAAGGTCTGAACTTCAATAATACAACATTCCCGCTTCTGTTCGGTGATACACCATATTGCTGGTCCGATTCTCATACTCTGACCATTCCGGTAAATGCAGACAGAACAGATGAAGAAACTCTGGAAGCAGTAAAATTCATCGTATCCGCATCTGTTGACGGTGGTATTACATGGGCTGGCTCCGGTCAGATTCCATCTGCTCTGAAAGCAAATGAGAGCGACGAATACAAAGCAATGAAGGGATATAATGTTGTTGACGAACTGAAATATTCCAAATATGCTCCGCTGGCATCCAACTACTATGGCGGTATGAAAGCAGACCTGATCACAGCTCTTGACGGATACTGGCAGAACATGGATGACATCGATACCGCATGTGATAATGTAACTGCAGCAATCGAGGACAATCTTGACTAATCTTTACTCAGCAGAATGATTTTTGAATAACAGGGGGAGGGACCGGATCCCTTCCCCGTTATTTTTTATGATTCAGGAGGAATTTTATGAACAGTATGAAAAAAAGACAAAGAAGAGCTACGATTACCGCTCTGATCTTTATTCTTCCTTTCTTTATCTTATTTACCATTTTTACAATTTATCCCGTCATTCAGGGTATATGGGTCAGTCTGAATAAATGGAATCTGATGGGCTGTCAGAAATTTGTTGGCCTGGAGAATTATGAAAAAATGTTCAGTGATGCAAAGTTCTGGACAACACTGAAGAATACCTGTTTCTTTACTGTGATCACCGCACCGCTGATCGTTGTTGTATCACTGGTATTTGCACTGCTTGCCAACCGGCCTGTACGATATAAGAAATTTCTTCGAATTGCCTATTATGTGCCGGGAGTTCTGTCTGTATCTGTAGGTTCTTTTATTGCGCAGTATACCTTTGCTCCCTATCGTGGATTGATCAACGGTATTCTGACGTCTATGGGACTTATCACAACAGCAACAGAACCGCAGTGGTTTCAGCGTCCGGAACTTGCGTGGACAGTTGTTGTGATCATGACGGTATGGTGGACCTGCGGCTTCCCGATGCTGATGTATCTGTCCGCTCTGCAGGATATTTCTCCGGAATTGATGGAGGCAGCATCAGTGGACGGTGCGAACGCGAGACAGAAACTGTTTCGCATTACCCTGCCGCTTCTGAAACCGACCATCTATCTGGTTGCCATGCTGCAGATTATTGCAAGCTTCAAGGTATTCGGACAGATTCGACTGATTACCAACGGTGGTCCAGGAAACTCCACGAAGTCACTTGTAATGTATATTTATGAAGCAGCATTTGACAAGAATAAGATGGGTTATTCCGCTGCCATGTCATATGCGTTATTTATCATCATTGCTGTCTGTGTAATGATTCAGATGAAACTGCAGAAGGGAGATGAATGATCATGAAAAAGAACAATAAAGTCGGATCGATTGCTCTTTTGGTCATTTCTATGATCCTGGCAATGATCATGCTTCTTCCACTGGTCTGGGCTCTGTTCTGCTCCCTGCAGCATGAGGGAAAACAGTTTGCAACAATCTGGGCCTGGTTTACTCCGCCGTATACACTGCAGAATTATCCGGATCTTGTTTCCGGCAGCAGTACTCTTCTGTGGTTCAAAAACAGTCTGCTGGTTGCAGTGATTTCCACTGTCCTGACACTTTTTGTATCAACACTGGCAGCTTATGCACTTGCCAAGATTCCATTTAAAGGAAGCAAGGCACTGTATATGTACTTCCTGCTTGGTATGCTTGTACCGGGTGAGGCAACCATCGTTCCTCTGTTTATTCTGGTAAATAACATGGGGTTGATCGATACCTATGCCGGTCTGATACTTCCGGGTGTTGCCGGGGCAATGACGCTGGTAATTACCATGAACTTCTTCAAAACGATTCCGGAAGAACTTCTGGAAGCTGTCCGGATTGATGGCGGAAGTGAGTTTACCATATACTGCAGAATTATTATGCCGCTGTCAAAACCGATTCTCGCAACCGTTGGTCTGATGAGTTTTATCGGAAGCTGGAATAATTACCTGTGGCCGCTGCTTTGCGTTTACAATGAGAAGATGTTTACACTTCCGATCGGTATTCCAACACTGATGAGCATTCAGCGTCCTGACTATGTTGTGCCGATGACTGCCAATATGATCGCATCTCTGCCGATGATCATTCTGTATCTGATCTTTGAAAAACAGATCGTTCAGGGTGTTACGATGGATGGAATCAAAGGATGATGAAAACAAGAATTCGGGAAATCGATATCATGAAGGGGCTGCTTGTGCTGGCAATGATCCTGTGCCACTGCATTCAGTTTTTCGGGGAGGAATCCACCGGCCTTCAGAAATATTTGGCGGATTTTATTAACTTAACTACTTTTTCCGGTTTTTTGTTCTGCTTCGGATATGTGTGCGAACTGACTTACTATCAGAAGAGCTTCAGAAAAGCTGCAGTAAAGATGGGAAAAAATGCAGTACGAATGCTGTTTGCCTTTTACATATCCGGAATTGCGTATATTGCTTTTGCGCAGCGGAAGAGCTTTAGTTTTGATCGGATCTGTCGGGTTTTGCTGCTTTGGGAATATCCGGGATGGTCGGAATTTCTGGCTTCTTTTGCAGCAGTGCTGATAGCCGGAATTGTGCTGTATCCGTTGATGAAGCGTATGAACGGGAAAATACTCGTGGGAATCACGGTGCTGTCACTGGCGGGGTGCTTTTTGCCGTATGAGCAGATTCATAATCCCTATCTGGCATTATTGGCAGGATCTGAGGATTACATTACATTTCCGGTTCTGCAGTATGGCATGTTTTTTGCTGCAGGAGTATGGTTTTGTAAGAAAAAGGTCAGCTGGGACCGGAAAACCCTTGCAGCAGCAGTTATGGCCGGTATATCGTTTGGTATTTACTATTCAATAGCCGGCTGCCTTCCGGGAAGATTCCCTCCGGGAATACTGTTTATATGCGGCGGTATCGCCGGTGTGTATCTGTATCGTCTTCTGTCTCTGGCATTGAAGACAGCTGCACAGAAGAATCGGATTGCGGATCGTGCGATTTCGGAGATTGAGAATATCGGCAGAAGTTCTCTGTTTTATCTGCTGATGAGCAATTTACTGATTTTTGCTCTGGCGGGTTCGAAGTTCAAGTATCCTTCCCGGAACTTTGCATATGCATATGATCTGATTATTTTGTTTGTATTGTATTATTTTCGAGGATTAGTAAAACAAAAGGATAAAAAATGATTGATGGAGGGAAATAGTTCATGAAATGCTATATCAAAGATTATCCAAGACCCCAGTTTGTTCGTGAGGATTGGGAAAATTTAAACGGAACCTGGGATTTTGCATTTGATGATGCAAATCAGGGAGAACGTG
>JALEHU010000108.1 GCA_022770365.1 Blautia sp.
CTGTACCCATTTAGCTTCTTCCGGGATTGGAGCGGCGCCATGATGAACGCCCTGTGCAACTGGGCACATTTCTTCTACTTCGCGTGAATAAATCATTTTAAAACTCCTTTCAAGTATAGATTTACTGATAATGTTGTTAAACAGTCATAACAACCTAGCGTTATTTTCTCACAAAATCACTCATTCGTCCAGTCATAATTTGTAAAAAATTGCGTAATAATTCGTCATTCTTCACAAATACGGTTATTTTCCGCACTGAAGCACATCGCTGTAAAATGTATCCATCTCTTCTTTTGTCTTAAAAGTCGCAAGATACATCTCATTGCCCATTGCACCGGAGAGTACATCCGGAATGCGTTCTGCCATTTTGATATTTGCACCGTATTTGTTCATAATATCTTCACGGTTCATGGAATGAGACTTGCTGTCACGAAGCCCTGCAAATGCACAGTACTGATCTTCGCCCGGTTTCATGTCCGTCTTATCAAAAGCGATCATATCCGCCCAGATTTTATATACATCGGTTCCATGGGCAAAATCCATCATATCCGGAGAAACTCCGCCGCTTGGACGCATATTGACTTCCAGTGCCATCAGATCACCCTTTCTTCCAAGGCCCTCCTGATCTTTCAGAAGACGGAAAAACTCAAAATGCACAAAACGGCTCTTTACTCCAAAGCTTTTCACCGTAGCACGTCCCATGGCACGGGTATCTGCCGGCAGATCTTTGACAATATAGAAGATGGAATCATCCTCATTGTTTACAATATCCATTATAGACATAGGGGTCACATTTCCTGTCTCAAATAGCGGTCTTCCATGAGAGTCGATGATCGCATCATAGGAATTCACTTCACCATTTACGAATTCCTCCATGATATACTGAGTGTCCTCCCATTTTTCCGCAAAAAATGCTCTCAGCTGATCTTCATTTTCAATTTTGAAGGTATGAGAAGCCCCCACGCCGTTGTCCGGTTTTGCCACTACCGGATAACCAACCTCCCGGATAAAAGCGACCGTATTCTCCCAGTTATCCACCAGATGATAGCGTGCAACGGTAATACCGGCTTTTTTGTAGTATTCTTTCATCTTTGATTTAAACTTGATTCTGGGAATATCCTTTGTCCGGAATCCGCTCTTAATATTGAAGGCAGTACGGAGCTTTGCATCACGCTCCAGCCAGTACTCATTGTTTGATTCCAGCCAGTCGATCCGGCCATGTTTGTAGATCAGAAAAGCAACTGCACGATAGACCTCTTCCTCGTTTTCCAGATTGCTGACTTTATAGTACTCATTCAGGCTTTCTTTCAGTTCATTGCTCAGTTCGTTATAGAGCTGATCGCCGATTCCCAGCACATTCAGTCCGTTTTTCTTTAATTCCCGGCAGAACATCCAGTAGTTTGTCGGGAAATTCGGGGAAATAAACACAAAATTTTTCATAATACCATCCTCTTTCCTCTTTTGTTATTCATTTTCAAGCAGATACGGCACAAAATACTCCACCTGCTTAAACCACCAGCACCAGTCATGAGAACAGTCATAACCCCAGAAATCAACCCATGCATCGATACCCTTGTCTTTCAGGATTCCCTGAAGCTGACGGGTGGAATCAGGAAGCTCCCACGGACCCTGACCTGCGCAGATTACGGCTTTTTTCAGATTGTAGAGCGGAATATAAGGATGTGTCAGCGGCATCCCTCCCAAATAGTGGATAATGGAATTCTGATATACCACATCATCCATATAGGAACCAAAACCATATTCAGCCGAGTAAATGCCGCTCAGTGCCAGAAGGCGGTCAAAAAGGTCCGGACGGCGGAAATACAGGTTAGCTGCATGGGTAGCGCCAAGACTGCATCCAAATACCATAATACCCGGATAGCCGGTCCAGCCGTTTCGTTCATTTACCATATTTCTCATGAAAGGAACCATCTCATCTGTGATATAGGTGATCCACTGCTCATAACGGCGGATCCGCCAGTAAGGATCCCCGTTTGTGTCAGACCATGTCTCTTTATCGATGGTATCAATTGAAAAGATCATAACCTGCCCTGCATCAATAAACGGTGCCCAGACATCTGCCATCCCAAAATTTTCAAAATCAAAAAAGCGGCCGTCCTGACACGGAATATACAAAACCGGGCGTCCTGCATGACCATATATCTTGCATTCCATATCCCGGTTCAGAGCCGGGCTGTATTGCTTAATGTATTGTACTTCCATCTTTTTTTATCTCCTGTTACAGCGAAAAACATCAGTTATACATAAGTGTTTCCATAAAAAACGGAATCTGCTTTTCCCAGGTTGCTTCACAATGGTTACCGCCAGGAACAATCCTGCATTCTGCCATAATCCTGTTAGTCAGAAGAAGCTCTGTTACTTTACCGAAAATTTTGGCCATGCCGGAATGAAATGACAATTCCCTTGAACCATAATCCATATAGATCACCGTATCAGGATCCAGCCTTGCATCTTTTATCAGATTTTTGATTCTCACAGGCGCTGTCCACAGGGATGGAGAAAGTGCTGCTGCCCTGGAATATACCTGATTGTATTCCAGCACTGCATAAAGGCTCATCAGTCCGCCCATGGAGCTGCCGGCGATAAATGTATGTGCACGGTCCGGCAAAGTACGGTAATCACGGTCGATTTCCGCCTTGAATGTATGTATGAACCATTCCATGGTTTCTTTACCAAGTCCCTCAATTTCACCAAGCTTCGGATCCGAAAAGCTGTAGGGGGAATACTCTTTCAGTCTGCCGTTATCCGGACTGTGGTTGCATTCCACTGCTGCGATGATCAGCTGTGTCTCTGTTCTATCCATAAATTCCTTCATGCCCCAGCATTTGCCGTAGGTCGCGTCCGAGTCAAAAAAAACATTATGTCCGTCAAACATATAAAGGACCGGATATCTTTTGCCGGAATCCCACTGATAGGATTCCGGCAGATAAAGATATGCCGTCCGTTCCTCCGGGCCGGTTGGGGCAGGGAACTGTACTTTCCATCTTTTTACCATAGTTGCCTCCATTATTTTGTCAGATAACTGTTGTCCGTCAGAGGAACAGCAGTTATATTTTTCCATATTTTGCGTCCTTAATATAGCACAGTGTTAATAGAATTTCAAGAAAAACACAGCCAGGGCCAGCAAATCTGTGCTTTCTGCTCATTGCGATGGAATTTCACAGATATCTGTGGTAAAATATGAACGAGCAAAAAGGGGAGGTATACTACGATGAAAAAGGAACTTCCGGATTCTTTTTTTCCGGAGAAAATGCGAATTTTAAGCGGAAGTGCTCTGAAAATGATCGCGATCATCACCATGCTGATCGATCATACGGCTTTTGTACTGCTTTCCAGGTATGAGCCTGCCACACAGACACTTTTTACAATGCACGGAAAGGGTTACAGTCTTTACCGGATATGCCGGGATATCGGCAGAGTGGCATTTCCGATCTTCTGTTTTCTGCTGATCGAGGGTTTTCTTCATACCCGCAGCCGTCTGAAATACGGAAGAAATCTTCTTCTGTTTGCACTGATTTCAGAGATTCCCTGGAACTTTATGCACACGGACAACTGGCGGTATGAAAAGCAGAATGTATTTTTTACCCTGCTGCTGGGCTATCTGGCCTGCTGGGCTATTGAATACTTCTGGGAAAAGCAGTATCTCATTGTCCTGTGTCTGCTGATCCTTCTGACGGCATCTGTTTATCTGAAGGCTGATTACGGATGGAAGGGCTTTATCTTTATCGTCATTATGTACGTCCTTCGCATGGACAAGCCTGCACAGGCAATCGTCGGAAGCTGCTGGCTGTCTTATGAGTGGAAAGCATGCTTTGCCTTTATCTCCATCAACATGTACAATGGAGAGCGCGGCTTTATCCGCAGCAAATGGGCCAAATACCTGTTTTATATTTTTTACCCGCTGCATATTACCGTGCTTGTACTGCTGAGAAGATACCTGTTTTAATAAAATAATAATGAAGTCAAAGGATATATTGACCCAGGTACAGCACCAAAAATGGAGCCTCTATGACTTGATCCGTCATAGAGGCTCCATTTTTGCAGTTATTGAATCTCAATAATTTCGTCTTTAGTCTTATAAATATGATTTGCCGGAACACAGCCTCTCACAGGAGAAAGAGGATAAATGTGTGCGCCCCTGCCGATGACAGTACCCGGGTTCAGTACGGAACCGCAGCCGACTTCCACATTGTCTCCCAGCATGGCACCGAATTTCTTCATGCCGGTTTCCACAGTCTCACTGCCGTCTTTTACGATCACCAGCTTCTTATCTGATTTTACATTGGAGCAGATAGAGCCTGCGCCCATATGCGCCTTAAATCCAAGAACAGAATCTCCCACATAATTGTAATGAGGGACCTGAACTTTATTAAAGAGCACCACATTTTTCAGTTCTGTAGAGTTCCCTACCACAGCTCCTTCGCCCACGATTGCCTTGCCGCGGATAAATGCACAGTGACGGATTTCTGCATCCTTACCGATGATCGCCGGTCCATTGATAGACGCTGTAGGAGCAATTTTGGCAGATTTCGCGATCCAGATGTCACCCTCGCGGTACTCATATTCCTCCGGACTTAAGGTCCTGCCTAATTTAACAATGAAATCCCCGATTTCCGGAAGAACTTCCCAGGGATAGGTCTTTCCTTCGAAAAGATCTTTTGCAATGGTCTCATTCAAATCCAGAAGATTTGCAATGGTATAATCTTTCATCATGATGATTTTCCTCCTCGTTTTGATGTATCCGGTTTTTTGTAGAACTGAGCCGCAGCATCAAAATACTGGCGCAGCATATAGGTATTGCTGCTTGCCTCCACCTGATTGGTACGTACCCGTACAAAATGCTCCAGCTTATCCATATACTCCCGGGATGTGATAGTCCCTTCTGCCACATAATTCAGTCCCTTTTCCCAGCTTGCTGTCAGTTCCGGATTCAGAAGCTGACGGATCGAGCAGTTCACCACATCAAAAATCATTTCTCCCAGAAGTGTCGGTGTGATCACCTGAGTCTTCTTATTCAGGGACAGATATTTGATAGTAAAAAGCTTCTTCAGTATTTCTGCCCTTGTAGCACTGGTGCCGATACCGCATCCTTTGATCTGGGCACGGAGCTCCTCATCCTCAATGAGCTGTCCCGCGTTTTCCATGGCAAGAATCATGGAACCGGAATTATAACGCTTGGGAGGGGATGTTTCCCCTTCTCTGATGCTCAGACCGTCTACAGGAAGTATATCATTCTTTTTCAGTTTCTGCAATGCAGTCAGCAGAATCGTATCACATGCAACCTCTGTGTCCTCCCCGTCCTTATCGTTATCAGAAATCTTCCCCTCTGATGCCTTCTTTTTTGCAAAAGAATTGGCTGCAATTTTCAGGTATCCTTCTTCCTGAAGCACCTTAAAGGAAGAAAAGAACGATTCCTCCTGCATTTTTACCACCAGGCTCACTTTCTGATAAACAGCCGGCGGATAAAAAATACACAGAAATCTCCTCACAATGGTCTCATAAACTCTCTGAGACGTCTGGGAAAGGCTGTTAAGAGCATTCAGTCCCTGTCCTGTAGGGATGATCGCATAATGGTCTGTGATCTGTTTATCATTGACATATCGTGTTTTTGCAATATTTTTATAAGAACCCATCTGCAGCACTTCTGCAGCTGCATCTCCTGCCTGGGCATAATTTCGAAGACCGGAAATATTCTTGTAGATTTCCTTTGCCACGGCAGTAGACAACACGCGGGCATCTGTTCTGGGATATGTCACCAGTTTTTTCTCATAAAGTTCCTGTACAATCCGCAGAGTTTCATCAGGACTGATCTTGAACAGCTTCGAGCACACATTCTGAAGCTCCGCCAGGTTGAACAGAAGCGGCGGATTTTTGTTTTCTTTTTTTCGCTCTATTTTTTCCACCCGGCATGCAAGGGGCTGGTCTGCACTCAGCATATCAATCAGTTCCTGCGCATGTTCTTTTTTCTTAAAGCCGTTTTCTTTATACAGATGAGGGGACTGGAAATATTTACTGCCGGATACGGCACGCCATTCGCCCTCAAAGTTTTCTCCTTCCAATGTAATCCCGGCAATCACACGGTAAAAAGGTGTTTTCACAAAAGAGCGGATTTCCCGTTCTCTGCGCACCACCATTCCCAGAACGCAGGTCATCACACGCCCCACAGAAATTGCCTGGTATTTCGTATTCAGATAGCTGGAAACACTATTTCCGTAGCGAAGAGTCAGAACCCGGGAAAAATTTATTCCCATGAGATAATCTTCCTTCGCCCTCAGATAAGCGGATGCGGAAAGATTATCATACGCGGAAAGGTCTTTGGCTTCCCGGATTCCCCGGAGGATTTCTTCTTCTGTCTGGGAATCAATCCAGACACGTTTCTGTTTTTTGTTCTTAACTCCCGCCTCCTGTGCCACAAGGCGGTAAATGTATTCTCCCTCACGTCCGGAGTCGGTACACACATAGATGGTTTCCACATCCGGCCGGTTCAGCAGTCCTTTCACAATTTCGAACTGTTTCTGAACTCCCGGAATGACTTCATACTTAAATTCGCGCGGTAAAAAAGGCAGGGTATCAAAACTCCACCTTTTGTATTTCATATCATATTTTTCCGGATAACTCATGGTGACCAGGTGCCCTACGCACCAGGTCACCACACAGTCCTCTGATTCCAGATATCCGTCCCTTCTTTGCCCATTAATTTTCAGCGCCTTCGCAAACTCCTGCGCAACACTGGGTTTTTCTGCTATGTATAAGGATTTTCCCATTATTCATCCGCACTCATCTTTCTTAAGGGCCATGCAAGAAGAAAAGCACCGCCTATTATATTTCCTAATGTTACTACCACCATACTTTTCAGCATAGCAGTTACAGATAATCCCGGCACCAGACAATATGCAGTTACGAAAATTCCCATATTGGCAATACAGTGCTCAAATCCACTAATTACAAATCCTGCAATACAGAAAACAATCATGATAATTTTGCCGCTTTCCGTCTTGAGCTTAATTCCGCACAAAACAGCGAGACATACAAAGAAGTTACAAAGAACTGCTCTGAAGAACATCTCAGTTAAGCTTAAGGACAACTTGTTTCCAATAAATCCGCCAAAATAATCTGCGGTTCCTGCCCCTCCAGCCCATACAAAAAGCAGAGCCAGAATAAAACAACCGACAAAATTTCCTGCGTAACTTACAAGCCACACCTTTCCAACCTGTTTCCAGCTCACCTTATGGTCATAGGCGCCAAAGGCAAGTACCATATTATTACCGGTAAAAAGTTCCCCACCTACCATAATAATTAAAAGTACTGCAATGGAGAAAACAACCGCACTCAAAAATTTTCCCATAGCCGGGTCAATCTGTGAAAAAACATTGCCGGTAACATTGCTGAATATCATGGCTACAACAATAAAGAAACCTGCCATAATAGACCGCATAAAATACTTGAAAAAGTCTTTTTCCAGTAAATTTGCTTTATTTACCGCAGCATTTGATATTTTTTGCACATCTTCGTAGTTCATTCTTTTACCTACCTATTCTTTTATTTTCCTTTCATAGCAGAAATTAAGACAAAATAATTATAACACTTTTATTTTTATCATACAATATGTATTAAAAAGTTACAATGCTGCTAAAAATACTATTCATATACTATAAAACATATATTAGATATTTCAATAATCTATTGAATATTTTTACTATTTCTGCTATAATAAGACAGTTTAGTGCAAGCAGCTAGTATGTTATATGGGCGTGGTTGGGTAACTGGTGTGCCCCCTGGTCTTCAAAACCTGTGTTGGGCGTTAATCGCGTCCTGGGTGGGTTCGATTCCCACACACGCTCGCCAGAAAATGATTCCCCAAGTAACATCGTCAATTCACATTTCAATTCGTGTACTTCTCCGGCTGTTACCGTTCGCATATCAAACCAGACTCTTCCATTTTTTGTATAGGCGATCACCGGTACAGACATCTTGCGCATTCTTTCTGCCATTTCATCACATGACATCCCTGCAGGTTTTATTGTAACCGCAAAACTAGGTATTTCCTCGGCCGGAAGAGAACCTCCGCCCATCATAGAAATACTTGGCTCCACTGCAAATTCACCGGAAACCCCTGTGTTTTTCAGTGCTGCGCAGAGTTCCTGAGCCTGCTGTTTCAGTTCATCAGACTTCCGTGAAAGCATCCACAGAACCGGTATATGCTCAATAGCATTATTTTCATTTAAATATTCCCGAAAAGTAGCTGTCAATGCTGCAATGGTACACTTATCCAGACGAAGCGCACGCATCAGGGGATGCTTCAGCATTTCATTTATATATTTCTGCTTTCCAGTTATGATACCTGCCTGTGGACCGCCAAGAAGCTTATCGCCGGAAAAAGTAACAATGTCCGCTCCCTTTTTAAGCATTTCCTGAACCGTTGGCTCATGGGCAAGACCGAACTGCTCCAGGTTTACAAGAACACCGCTGCCTG
Organism: Blautia sp.; assembly: GCA_022770365.1. Lineage (GTDB taxonomy): Bacteria > Bacillota > Clostridia > Lachnospirales > Lachnospiraceae > Blautia_A. The sequence continues at coordinate 8,495 of JALEHU010000108.1, forward strand.
CATCCACCAGAACCGGAAGGTGATATTTTTCTCCCAGTTCGACCAATTCTTCAATAGATGTTTCTTCTGTAAAACCAATGATTTTATAATTGCTGGTATGGACCTTCAGGAGTGCTCCCGTTTCCTCTGTTATTGCCTCCTCATAATCAGAAATTCTCGTACGGTTTGTGGTTCCAACCTCTCGAAGCCGTGCACCGCTTTGCTCCATGACCTCCGGAATCCGAAAATGTCCGCCGATTTCTATCAGTTCCCCTCTGGATACGATTACCTCCTTGCCCTTTGTAAGTGCGCTTAACATCAGAGTAACAGCTGCAGCATTATTATTGACCGCTGCAGCCCCTTCTGCACCAGTTACACTTGCAATTAGGTCTGCATAATGCTCCCAGCGTTTTCCTCTTTTCCCGGTCTCAGTATCATACTCCAGATTGGTATATCCTCCCATTGTTTGAAAAAGCGCCTCTCCCTGAAGATTTCCAAGAGGTGCTCTTCCAAGATTCGTATGGAGTATAATGCCTGTCGCATTAATGACCTTTCGAAGGGGGAAACGGGAAGCTTCTTCAATTTTCCCCGGCAGTTCTTCTGTAAATCTTTCAAATTCGTCTGTAATCTCTTCTTCTGTCCCTGTGCGAACCAGAGCGCGCAGATGATCCAGTTCTTCACGAATGGCTTCTGTCACACTCCCTTTTCCGTAGATTCTGCACAATGCCTGAATTCTCTCTTCTTTCAAAAGAGTGTCTACTTTTGGTATATTTTTAAAATAATAATTTTTATTCATAATAATCTTACTTCAGCACCAGAGTTTTTTGTTGTTTTTCAGTTACTTTTCCGATTACTGTAGAGGGAAGTTCCAGAGCCGCCAGTCTCCTGAGCAGCTCTTTCCCATCATCCTGATGTACTGCCAGAAGAAGCCCTCCTGATGTCTGCGGGTCATAAATCAGATCTTCCAGCCAGTCTCCCTGAATATGACTTTCCACTTTACCTTCGGTATATTCCCGATTGCGGTACGTCCCCGCCGGAATCAGCCCCATCTGTGCATACTCACGGGCTCCTGTCATTACAGGAATTTTTTCCGACTCAATGACCAGAGTACGATCACTTCCCTCGGCCATCTCCAGAGCATGTCCGCCAAGTCCAAATCCGGTAATATCTGTACAACTGTGAATTCTGTATTCTTTTGCAATATCCCTGGCATATTTATTCAGAGTCGTCATTACTTTTATGGCATAAAAAGCTTCCGTTTCTGAGGCAAGACCGCCTTTCACAGCAGTGCTGATAATTCCGCTCCCGAGCGGTTTTGTCAGAATCAGAACATCTCCCGCCTCTGCCCCATTATTCTTCCACAGATTATCAGGATTCACAAAACCTGTAACACACAGACCGTACTTTGGCTCTTCGTCCTGAATAGTATGACCTCCAGCCAGCACAGCGCCTGCCTCTATCACCTTATCAGCACCCCCGGCTAAAATCTCTTCAAGTATGCAGCTGTCAAGGCAGTTGGGAAATGCTGCAATATTCAGGGCAATTTTCGGATCGCCGCCCATTGCATAGACATCACTCAGCGCATTTGCTGCTGCAATCTGCCCAAAAGTATAAGGATCATCTACAATAGGAGTAAAAAAATCTACAGTCTGAATGATTGCAATTTCATCTGTCACCCGATATACAGCCGCATCATCAGAAGTCTCTGTCCCAACGATCAGCATCGGATCAAAAAGTTTCGGCAGCTTACTCAAAACTTGAGCAAGGGTCCCAGGACCTATTTTTGCCGCTCATCCTGCTGTATGGGATAACTGTGTCAGTTTTATTTTTTTATTCTCCATGTAAATCACCTCCGTTGTTTTTACTTTTTTTGTTTTCTGCCTCACTATCCGGAAAAAGCAGATTAAATTATCGCAGGGTTCTCAGAACTCTTCCCTCCGCTGTCTTTCTTGTAAAACCGTTTTTGTCAAAATGCTCCAGAACAGCAACCGCCATTCTCCGTGAACATCCCAGATAATCGCGGAACTCTCCCAGAAGAACAACATTTTTTTGTTCTGCCATTTCTCTGAAAGCAATCTGCGCCTTTTCATAGTATTCACAATGAATACAATACTGACCATCCAGCCGGATTAATATTTTTTTATTCAGCAGCGATGTAAACACAGCCTGAAATTTTTTCTGAGATCGATGCTCTTTTGTATACAATTCCGTGGTCAGTGGAGCAAACCCCACATCCTGATAATACTGAATTATTTCCCGTATAATGGCATCTTCATCTTCCTTAACTACCACTTTGAACCGGTATTTACTTATATATCCGTTCTGATCTTTGATAAGCTTCTCCTGTTTCATAATCCTCAGAAGAGCATCTGCATAGCTGCCGGCCTTTCCTGATTTCAGCCGACTTCTGACTTCCTCTATCCCCATCCCTTCTTTCAGGGGAAAATTCTTATGAAACTCATCAAGAAAAGATGTCACTTCTCCGGAATAAGCATCCATTTCTTCTCTATGGATATAAATCTGATCCGTAATGGCAACCAGTTTCTTTTCTTCTGCAAGTTTTTTTGCAATGTTTTTCACTTTCGAGCGATCCAGTGAGCTTCTGTCTGCCAGCTCTGCCAGAGAATAAAAGCATCCCTGGTGTTCAAGTGCAGACAGCTCCAGCATTTCCTCCTGGCTGCCATTTTCTTTTATCTGAAAAGACTTCAGTGCTTTTTTGTCAAATCTTTTGTGCTTTCGGGGACATGCATCCAAAATAATTCCGCCGCCCAGAGTTTCCACAGGGGAATAAAAGCGAAGTACAAAATGATCTCCTTTACGGACAACTGTCTCCTCTTCCAGTCGAAGCTGTGCATAACCGCTCTCTCCGGCTCTTAATTCCTCTCTGTCCATCAGGATTACTTTTCCAAGAAGCTCCTTGGTACCAACATATACATGCACACGGCTTCCATGCCGTATCAAACGCTCTGTATGTTTCAGCACTTCCAGTTTTACATCCAGCATCCTTGCAGGATACAGACTGTTTTTGGATGCAAGCACATCCCCTCGCAGAATCTCTTCTTTTTTACGGTCAGGAATGTTCACTGCCACACGCTGACCTGCCAATGCAGTATCTGTGTTTTCTGAATGCACTTGAATACTGCGTACTTTCACCGAAACGTTTTCGGGATAAAGAATGACTTCCTGATCTTTTTTTATCCTTCCCTCCATAAGTGTTCCGGTGACAATCGTTCCAAATCCTTTTAACGTAAAAATACGATCGATCGGCAGCCGGAAATGCCCTGCATCGCTCCGTTCCTCCAGAGAATCACATTGTTCCTTCAGAACTTTTTTCAAAGTGTCAATTCCCTGGTTTTTATAAACAGAAACGGGAATCACAGGTGCTCCTTCCAAAAAAGTGCCCTCAGTCAATTCCTTTATATCCTCTTCCACCAGTTCCACAAAATCCTGATCAACAAGATCTGTTTTCGTGATAACCACAACACCTTTTTTAATTCCAAGAATCGATAAAATATCCAAATGCTCCACTGTCTGAGGCATGATTCCTTCATCTGCAGCCACTACCAGCATAGCCAGATCCATACCTCCGGCTCCTGCAAGCATGTTTTTTACAAATTTCTCATGCCCGGGTACATCCACGATCCCCACTCTCTGACCATCCGGAAAATCCAGATAGGCAAAACCCAGTTCAATTGTAATGCCCCTTTTCTTCTCTTCTTTCAGACGATCTGTATCGATTCCGGTCAATGCCTTGATCAAAAATGTTTTCCCATGGTCAACATGACCTGCTGTTCCAATAATTACGTGTTTCATATAATTATCCACCCCGGAATTAGTTTTTTTGAATCTTAATTGTATCACAGATTATCTCTGCGGTCAAAAGAACTCTCCTGATTCTCGGACATGCAAAACGCCGATAATAGAGCGGGGATCAGGCGCACATAACGAAAGATGCTGTAAAACCTCAGGCGACTTTACAGCATCTTTTCTGTTAACCATTAAAATTCATCAATTGCCTTATTTGGACAAACATCTATACAATTCCCGCATTCCAGACATTTTCTGTAATCAATACTGAATTTCTTTTCTTCTTCTATGATTGCCATGTTTGGACATTCAGACTCACATGCACCACATTTTACACAGCGTTCTGTTATCACATAACCCATATTCTCTCACCTTGCCTTTCCGGACATTTTGCCTTTCCTACTCCACCTCATTAGTGCGGTCCACGTATGTGGTATGCAGCAGATGATGGGATAAATGTCCGCACGGTTCTTCCAGATAGTCCCTGTAAAGCTCCTGAACCTGTGTGTTTTCATGAGATCTGCGAACAGGATTCTTCTCATCGCTCTCGTACATCTTTACCATACGGTCTGCCACCTGATCAGGTGAAGATAATAACGGAGCACCGCCTCCATTTAAGCATCCGCCAGGGCACGCCATAACTTCAATAAAGTGATATGGGGATTTTCCTGCACGAACATCATCCATAACTGCTTTGACATTACCAATACCGTTTACAATGGCAACTTTTACTTCCAATTCGCCGATGGTAAGAGATGCCTCTTTCACACCTCTGTAACCGCGGGCTGCATGATAATCCAACTGATCCACTTTACCGCCGGTCAGCTTATAGACCACAGTACGCAGAGCAGCTTCCATTACACCACCAGTGGTGCCAAAAATACGCGCAGCTCCGGTTCCTTCACCCATAAAACTATCAAACTTTTCGTCATTCAATGTCGCGAGATTAATGCCACGTAATTTAAACAGTTTTGCTGCTTCTCTTGTGGTGAGAACGATATCTACATCCCGGCCATTTTCACTTTCCATTTCAGGTCTGTTGTGCTCATATTTCTTTGCAACACATGGCATAATTGAAATATGACAGATTTTCTCTGCCGGCACACCGATCTTACCGGGAAGATAATTCTTCACAAGAGCACCAAACATCTGCTGAGGAGATTTACAGGAAGACAAATGATCCAACTGATCCGGATAGTTATATTCCATATATTTAATCCATCCCGGACAACAGGATGTCATCATCGGAAGAACACCGCCATTGGTCACACGGTCGATAAACTCTGTTCCCTCTTCCATAATCGTAACGTCAGCGCTGAAATCAGTGGTAAATGCATATCCCCCGAGTTTCTTCATAGCTGCCGCAATCTTACCGGTCACATCAGTACCAGGTGCCATACAGAATTCCTCACCTAATGTATTCTGAATTGCCGGTGCCATCTGCCATACAACCGTTGTTTCCGGATCATCTAAAGCCGCTAAAGCTTTGTGGATACTGTCTTTTTCCGAAAGTGCCCCTACCGGGCAGACTTTTACACACTGACCGCAGTTAATACATGCGGTTGCAGACAATCCAACATTTTTCTTTGTATTGACATAACGTTCTCCCGTTGCATCATTGCATTTCATTTCGTAAATGCCAATCTTCTGAACTTCATTACATACGGTCACGCAGCGTCCGCAGGCAATACATTTATCCATATCACGAATCATGGCAGGACTGGAATCATCAATTCCTCTTCCAGGCATAGTGCGTTTTGCCGGATTTACTCCCAGAATCTGGGAAACAATCTGGAGCTGGCAATTTCCTCCTGTTTTCTGACAGGTAAGACAATCATTCGGATGTTTCCTGAGAATTTCTGTTAATCGGGCTTTTCTAAACTCAAGAACCTTCGGCGTATTGGTATGTATTACCATACCGTCCCTCGCACGTACGCGGCATGCCCTGCGTATAATACGTCCCTCCTCTTCTTCAATCTCAACAGCGCAGATACCGCATGCACCGGTTGGAGTAAGACCTTTAAGATAACACAGTGTAGGTATTTCAATACCTGCTGATCTGGCAGCCTCTAAAATTGTAGATTCAGGTGGACAGCAAACTTTCTGACCGTTAATTGTACAAACAATGTCTTCTTTTAATAATCCGCCATATACTTCATACATAATAAACGACCTCCTTCTTATATTCACACAGCTGTCCCGCAGAGAAAAAATGCGGAACAGCCACTATATTATTTATTTTACTTCTCCGCTGCGGTCCGTATAAGCTGTATGCAGCAGATGATGAGATACATGTCCGCATGGTTCTTTCAAAAATTCTTCATACAGCATCTCAATTTCTTTGTTTTCATGAGACCTGCGGACAGGATTATTGGCATCACTCGCATACATTTTCTCCATACGTTCCGCCACTTTTGCAGGTTCTTTCAAAAGAGGTGCTCCGCCGCCGTTCAGACAGCCGCCGGGACATGCCATAACCTCTATAAAATGATAGGGTGACTTTCCGGCACGGACATCTTCCATTACCGCTTTCACATTACCGATACCGTTTACAATGGCAACCCGCACCTCTAAACCATCAATATTCAGAGTGGCTTCTTTGACCCCTTTGTAGCCTCTGGCTGCTTTATAATCGATCTGGTCAAGCTTTCCTTCTGTCAGTTTCCATACAACCGTACGAATTGCCGCTTCCATAACGCCTCCGGTTGTTCCGAAAATACGTGCGGCGCCTGTTCCCTCTCCCATAAAGGAATCAAACGGCTCTTCAGAGATTTTTGAAAGATCAATGTTTTTCAGACGGAAAAGTCTGGCTGCTTCTCTTGTTGTCAGAACTGCATCCACATCTCTTCCCTGTTCACTTTCCATCTCCGTTCTTGTTCTCTCAAATTTCTTAGCCACACAAGGCATAATAGATACATGGAAAATATTTTCTGCCGGAATTCCGATTTTCGCCGGCAGATAGTTCTTAACAATTGCTCCGAACATCTGTTGAGGTGATTTACAGGAGGACAGATGATCCAGCTGATCCGGATAATTATACTCCATGTACTTGATCCAGCCTGGACAGCAGGATGTCATCATAGGAAGCACCCCTCCATTTTTCACACGGTCAATGAACTCTGTACCCTCTTCCATAATTGTCAGGTCAGCACTGAAGTCAGTTGTAAATGCATACCCTCCAAGTCTTTTCATTGCCGCCGCAATTTTTCCGGTAACATCAGTACCCGGTGCAAATCCAAATTCCTCACCAAGTGTATTCTGAATGGCAGGTGCCATCTGCCACACAACCGTTGTATGCGGATCTTCCAGCGCATCCATTACTTTACGGATACTGCTCTTCTCTGTAATCGCTGCAACAGGACAGACTTTTACACACTGTCCGCAGTTGATACAGGCAGTTTCTGACAAATTCACATCTTTTTTTGTATTTACATATCGGTCGCCTGTCACAGGATCGTATTTCATTTCATAAATGCCGATCTTCTGAACCTCATTACATACATTTACACATCTTCCGCAGGCAATACATTTATCCATATCACGAATCATAGCAGGACTGGAATCATCCAGACCTTTTCTCCGGACATTTCTCACCTCAGGATTGATTTCAAACAAATGTGTTACTTCCTGGAGCTGGCAGTGACCATTCGTTTTTGGACAGGTAAGGCAGTCGTTTGGATGCTTTTCAAGAATCTCTCGAATTCTTTCTTCTCTGTATGCACGAACTGCAGGAGTATCCGTATGCACGATCATACCATCTTTTGCACGATATCGGCATGCACGCCGGATCACATTACCGCCGTCCCGTTCGATTTCAACAGCACAGACACCGCATGCTCCGGTAGGTGTTAAGCCTTTCAGATAACATAATGTAGGTATCTCAATTCCAGCTGATTTTGCTGCGTCCAGAATGGAGTAATCCGGAGGACATACAATCTTTTTGTCATCAATGATAATACGGATTTCCTCTTTCTGCACACCACCATATACTTCATACATAGTTTTCATTCCTTTCGTACAGAATCATTCATTCGTATATACAGAAGCTTCCTCCGCCTCCCTTGCGGCAATCAGCTCTTCCACTGTATGTTCTTTGTGACGAATGCTCTTCGGATCCTCATTCATATAATAATCAATTTCATTTTGCTGTGCTTTTCGGGTAAGTTCTTCTGCTTTATCCGCATCTACCTTCTCAATCTTCACTCCCACCTGTTTATACCCCGGAATCTTACTGATCGGGTCGAGATGATGTGCATCTGTCAGAAGGTTGGCACCTGCCGCATAGTGGAACGGCATCCATACAACTCCATTCTGCAGGGTATCTACAATACGCACCTCTACGTAAGTTTCACCTCTGGGTGAAGATACTTTTACCCATTCACCCTCCTGGAGTTTCATTTCCAGTGCATCCTCACGATTAACCTCCAGCCAGTTTCTCGGAGCTGTGAAGTGAACCGCACGGGTTCTGTCTGTCTGCGTCCTTGTATGATAATGATAGAGAATACGGCAAGTGGTAAGAGTAATCGGATACTCCGGATTTCCGGCTTCAGGTGACGGTTTCCATTCCAGTGTTTTAAGAAGACCGACTCCGCCTTTTCTGGACGGTCCGTTCACATGCAGAATCGGTGTTCCCGGATGGTCTTCTGTGGGACATGGCCACTGAACTCCCTGTCCGTCTTTTTCAATTTTTGCATATGTGATACCGGCATAGGAAGGCGTAACTGTTCTCATCTCATTAAAAATATCCTCTGCTGTATCATAATGACACTGATAACCAATACGATTCATAATCTGCATCAGAATCCACCAGTCATCTCTGCTTTCGCCTTTCACTGCTGCAATCTTTCTGACTCTCTGTACACGACGTTCTGTATTAGAGAATGTACCGTCCTTCTCCGCAAATGCAGTAGACGGAAATACTACATCCGCAAATGCAGAAGTTTCGTTAAGGAAAATATCCTGCATTACAACAAACGCTTTCTCCAATGCATGTTCTACATGAGCAGTATCAGGATCTGAAACAGCCGGGTTTTCACCCATGATGTACAGAAGTTTTACTTTATCTTCAAGAATTGCAGGAACAGTTTCTGTAACAGTATAACCTTTGTTCGGATTCAGCTTTACGCCCCATGCATTTTCAAATTTCTCCTGTACATTGGGATCAAATACTTTCTGATATCCGGGATAGTCTGTGGGCAGAGCTCCCATATCACAGGCACCCTGAACATTATTCTGGCCGCGAAGGGGATTCACACCATTTCCTTTTCGTCCAAGATTACCTGTAACAAGTGCCAGGTTACTTAAACTCATAACATTATCTGTACCGTTAACATGCTGAGTAATTCCCATTGCATATGCAATATAGGATTTATGGGTTCCGGCATACAGTCTTGCTGCCTCAATGATCTTTTCTTTATCCACACCACAGATTTCAGCCACACGCTCCGGTGTATAATCTTTCACAAACTCACGAAGTTCTTCAATACCTTCTGTATGTTTTTCAATATATTCTTTATCTTCCAGACCTTCTTCAAAAATGACATTCAGCATACCATTGCTGAGAGCGACACTAGTACCAGGATTGATCTGCAGATACACATCTGCAATGTCCGCAAGAGGAATGCGGACCGGATCGGCAACGATTATCTTCTTGCCCATCCTGTGTGCCTGACGCACATACATTCCCATAACAGGGTGTGCTTCAGACGTATTAGAGCCCGTAATGAAAATTACGTCTGCGTCTTTAATCTCTGTCACGCAGTTTGTCATAGCCCCGCTTCCTAACGTAGTTGCTAACCCGGCAACTGTGGAGCTATGTCAGAGTCGGGCGCAGTGATCGACATTGTTGGTGCCTACACCTGCGCGGAGAAACTTCTGGAACAAATAGTTATCTTCATTGACGGTACGGGCTGATGAGAAACCGGCAATCGCATCTGGTCCATATGTATCCTTGATTTCAAGAATCTTGCCTGCAACCAGGTCCAGGGCCTCATCCCAGGAAGATTCCACAAGTTTACCATTCTTACGGATCATTGGATATTTCAGGCGGTCTTTATGATTAATGAAATCATAGGCAAATTTGCCTTTTACACAGAGCAATCCCTGATTAGACGGGCCATTGGCTGGTTTTGCATCCACAAGTATTCCATCTTTTACAGAGAATTCAATCTGGCAGCCTACGCCGCAGTAGGCACAGGTAGTCTGAACTTTCTTTGTCTCCCATTCTCTGAAATCATTCTGAGATTTAGGCATCAGAGCACCAACCGGACAGACAGATACACAATTTCCGCAGGAAACACACGCAGTTTCTGCCATTGTCTCTCCACCGTTCGGAATCACATACGCAACATTTCCCTTCTGAGCCATTGCAAGTGCATTCACTCCCACCAGTTCGCGACATGTTCTCACACATTTTCCGCAGCGTATACATTTATCCATCTCCTGAAAATAGAAGCGGTTGGACATGTCTTTTTCACGGTGTTCATAGGGAATCACATACTGGGGATCCTTCACTCCATACATTTCACAATATTTCTGCAATTTGCAGGCACCCAGTTTTTTACAGTTCACGCAGTCCAGCGGATGTGTTGCAATCATCCGATTGAGAACACTGACACGGGCTTTTTTCACTTCCGGAGACTCAGTCCACACAACCATCCCCTCTTTTGCAGGGGTATTACATGCTGTCAACAGACTGACTTCCCCTTCAACCTCGCAGGAACACATTTTGCAGTCACCATATTCATTACAGTTGCTGCAATGCTTTGCAGGCATCCTTTCCAGATCATCAAAGCAGAATGTGGGAATAAAAATTCCCAGTTTTTTCGCAGCCTGTAATATGGTGCTGCCTTCTTCCACTTCGACAACCCTGTTATTAATTTTCAGCGTTATCATTATTTTCCTCCTTTTATATTTCAGCGCTTTTAAACGCTTATTCTTTTAATGAAACCAATCCTTCATGGTAAATGTTTCCGGCTCCTTTTCTGATGAAGCCTAACAGCGTAACGTTCTCCTTTTTTGCAAGAGTCACTGCACTGCCTGTCACTGCTGCCCTGGATACCACTATCTTAAAACCGGCATCAATGGCCTTCTGAAGATAGTCCTTTGATATCCTCCCGCTGCTGAAGACAACACATTTCGGAATCGGGATCTGATGCTTCAAAGCATATCCGATAACTTTATCCAATGCATTATGCCTTCCGATATCTTCAACAGAAAAAAGAACCTTTCCATCCATTACCAGAACACAACTGTGAGCGCATCCTGTATCTTTAAAAAGAGATCCCGGATTTTCAAACATGCTGCCTGCGATGCGGAAAATATCTTCCAGCTTCACATAAGTTAATGGCACTGATTCTCCGATTCCAAGATCTTGCTTTGTCAGATCTCCAAGTGAAAAGCGGCGTCCCAGAATCATTTCTTCCAAATATGCCGGTGTACATGTTACAGAAACTCTTTTGCCATTTTTCAGATCAAAATCCATCTGATACTCAATTGCCACTTCATCTTCTTTATCTGTTATTTTTCCATCTTTAATCTTTCGAATCGTTATTGTTTCTTTTTCCATAGTATTACCATTCCTGTAATGCCTTCCTACGCCTTCGGTTCCTTCTCTGAGCTTCGCAAAAGGGCTTCATAGAGTTCCGGCGTATTCACATTTATGATCTGCTGTCCAGAAATTTCTTTCCGAAAGCATTCATACCCCCATCTGTCAAGCACACGGAACACCGGTGCTGAATGTTCTCTGATCAAATTCTCAATGGTGTCTGCCATTGCCACCGGATAAACGGCAATCAAAGGCTCTTTTCTATCTCCATGCTCCCATATCAATGGTATCTCCTTCGTTCCGTTGATTCCTTCCCGATATTTTTCGTGGTAGACTAGAAGAGACTCCAGTATTTCCCGGGGAAGCTTTGGAGCATCCACCGGAAGCACAAGACAGAATGGCGTCTTAATCACCTTCATGCAGGCATGGATACCTCCAAGAGGACCTCTGTCCGGATACTGATCCCACACGGTATGTATATTTTCTCCACACTCCTGAAATCCGGATATATAAATCTGGTCAATTCCCAGATCTCTGGCTTTACTTATGAGAAGCTGTGTAAAGGTCTTTCCTTCATAGTAAAGCTCCGCTTTATTCTTTCCTATCCTTGAACTTTTTCCGCCGGCCAGAAGCAGAAGCGAGTAATTATTCTTTCTGATCATAGAACATCCCCTGGAATTTTCTATTATACAAAAAGGGCAGCATTTGTCTTTTTCACAAATGTTGCCCAGACGGTCGGCTTGCCTGCAAACCTGATTTCCCTGTGGGACTCCACATCTAACCGTCAGTTGTCAGATTTGCTTTAGTTACAGTTTTAACATACCATTTTTTATAACTTTTGTCAATCTTTAGTAACAATTAAGTTTTTTTCTACATAATCAACAAAGGATGCCGCTTATGCAGCATCCCTTCTTTCAATCAATTGTCAGGTTATTTAGGCTGGATAAATCCTTTCGCTTTCAGAGTCTCTGCGCAGAGAACAGCTCCGCCTGCAGCACCTCTGACGGTATTATGGGAAAGTCCGACAAATTTAAAATCATAAACGGTATCTTCACGAAGACGTCCGATGGAAACGCCCATTCCTCTCTCATAGTTTACATCTTCGGTAACCTGAGGACGGTTGTCTTCCTCCAGATACTGGATAAACTGCTTCGGTGCACTTGGAAGTTCCAGTTCCTGCGGAACTCCGCGGAAATCTTTCAGTGCCTGGATCAGCTGTTCTTTTGTCGGTTTTTTACGGAATTTAACAAATACGGCTGCGGTATGTCCGTTCAGTACCGGAACACGGATACACTGGCAGGTGATCACCGGCTCTGTTGCAGGAACGATCACGCCGTCTTCAATCTTGCCCCACAGTCTCAGCGGTTCTTTCTCGCTCTTCTCTTCCTCGCCGCCGATATACGGGATGATGTTGTGTTCCATCTCCGGCCAGTCTTTGAAGGTCTTGCCTGCACCGGAAATTGCCTGATAAGTAGTTGCAACTACTTCGTACGGCTCAAATTCCTTCCATGCTGTCAGAACCGGTGCATAGCTCTGAATAGAGCAGTTCGGTTTTACAGCGATGAATCCGCGGGTAGTTCCCAGACGTTTTTTCTGATACTGGATCACATCAAAGTGCTCCGGATTGATTTCCGGCACTACCATCGGAACATCCGGTGTCCATCTGTGTGCACTGTTATTAGAAACAACCGGTGTCTCAGTCTTGGCGTATTCTTCCTCAATCGCCTTGATCTCATCCTTGGACATATCTACTGCGGAAAATACGAAATCTACAGTTGCAGCAACCTTTTCTACTTCATTGACATTCATGACAACGATTTTTTTCACTGCTTCCGGCATCGGGGTGTCCATTTTCCATCTTGCACCTACCGCTTCTTCGTAGGTCTTGCCTGCACTTCTTGCACTTGCTGCAAGAGTTACAACCTCAAACCACGGATGATTCTCAAGAAGAGAAATGAATCTCTGTCCTACCATACCGGTAGCTCCCAAAATACCAACTCTCAGTTTCTCACTCATAATACTTGACTCCTCACTTTTCTGTTTTATGTGTCGTTGTATGGCACACATTTGTCGTTCTTGTAAATACTATACCAATTTAAATAAAAATGCAAGTATTTTTTACATTTTTTGCATTTACTCAATCTTGTCTAATTTGAACTTTCAATGATAATCATCAATTCTCAAGATACTCCCTGTTGGATGCAATGACCTTTTCCATCACTTCCGGACCGGGTGCGCCAGGAGTTATTCGCTTCTCCACACAGGTACGCATACTGATGGCATCATAAATATCTTCCTCAAAAACAGGGCTGATTGCCTTATATTCCTCCAATGAAAGTTCATCGAGAGAAATCCCCTTATCAATGCAGGTAAGCACCAGACGGCCAACGATTCCGTGGGCATCACGGAAAGGCACTCCATGATTGACCAGATAATCTGCTGCATCCGTAGCATTGGTAAAACCGTTCTTCGCACTGGCTTCCATGTTTGCCTTACGGAACTGCATAGTTGATACCATGCCTGTAAACAGGGCCAGACATCCTTTCACCGTATCAATAGCGTCAAAGGTCAGTTCCTTGTCTTCCTGCATATCCTTATTGTAGGCAAGGGGAATCCCTTTCATAGTCGTCAGAATGGACATCAGCGCCCCGTAAACCCGTCCTGTCTTGCCGCGCACAAGTTCCGCAATATCCGGATTCTTTTTCTGCGGCATAATGCTGCTTCCTGTACTGTAGGCATCATCGATTTCCACAAAACGATATTCATTGGAATTCCACAGGATGATCTCCTCGGAAAAGCGGCTCAGATGCATCATAATGGTGGAAAGAGCAGAAAGAAGCTCGATCACATAATCTCTGTCAGAAACAGAATCCATACTGTTTCTGGTAGCCTCATCAAAGCCAAGCAGCTCTGCGGTATAAGCTCTGTCAAGAGGATAGGTTGTTCCTGCAAGAGCACCCGCACCCAGAGGACAGGTATTCATTCTCTTACGAATGTCCATAAGACGTCCTCTGTCACGGCGGAACATCTCAAAATACGCTCCCATATGATGTGCAAGTGTCACCGGCTGCGCTTTCTGCAGGTGCGTGAATCCGGGCATCCAGGTATGCACATGTTCTTCCATGATCTTCTGAAGGGCAAAAAGAAGATTTTTTACTTCTGTATCAATCTCATCAATCTCATCTCTCACATACAGTTTCATATCAAGAGCCACCTGGTCATTACGGCTGCGTCCTGTATGAAGCTTCTTGCCTGCATCACCAATGCGGTCGATCAGATTTGCCTCCACAAAGCTGTGAATATCTTCATATTCGGAAGTGATCTCCAGCTTACCAGAACGCACGTCCTCAAGGATTCCGTCCAGCCCCTCCAGAATGGCATCCCGCTCAGTCTCAGTAAGGATTCCCTGCTTCGCCAGCATCCGCACATGAGCCTTGCTTCCGCGGATATCCTGTTCATAGAATTTCTGATCAAAGGAAATAGACGCATTAAAATTATATACCAGCCTGTCCGTTTCTTTTGTGAAACGTCCGCCCCAAAGTTGTGCCATATATTCTTCCTCATTTCTTCTAAAGTAGTATGTGTGTTAGTTTATCATATTTTCTGTAAAATGCAAACCTTTTATTTATTCCATTAAAGTGTCAAAGTCCGTTTTGTCTGGAAAAAATACACCCGCAGTAATTCTGCCGGTACAGGCAGTGTTCTGCTGACAGTTCAACAGAACGCTTATATCCGTTCTTTTTCTTAAAGTCGGAAGGTAGATGCGAAACCTGATAGATACCGGCAAGTTCTTCTCCAATTTCATTGATCTTAGCCGCATTCTTCAGCGGACTGATGGACAGTGTAGTGGTAAAGTAATCATAACCGCCCTCCGAAGCCAGACGGGCAGCTTCCTCCATACGCATGCGGTAGCATTTGAAACATCTCTCGCCGCCCTCCGGTACTTTTTCCAGGCCTTTTGCCATGAGAAAAAATTCTTCCGGATGATATTCCCCTTCCACAAACTCCACAGGATAACGGAAATCCATTTCCCCGATCAGCCGGCGGATTTCTTCCACACGCTTCTCATATTCCTCTTCTGGAGAAATATTGGGATTATAAAAAAAGACAGTGATCTCAAAATATTCAGAAAGATATTCCAGCACATAGCTGCTGCACGGGGCACAGCAGGCATGAAGGAAAAGTCTCGGAACATGTGTCTCGTTATTCAGTCCTGCCAGAAGCTTTTCCAGCTCTTTTTGGTAATTTCTGTTCACCGATTCTCTCTCCCATCTTTACAATTGTCTCAAATCCATTTTCTGTATTTTCCATAAGGTCATAATCCAGACGCACCCTGCCATGCTGCAGAAACAGAATGACTGTAGAACCTCCGAATTCAAAATATCCTTTCTCTTCTCCTTTATTTACTTTACGAGGACCTTTATGTATATTGCAGACTTTGCCCAGTTCCATCATAAGGATTGTTCCGAATTTCACAGTCTGGAGAAGACAGTATTCCCGTGCATTCTCCTGATAAACCGGGAAAGTATCCTCTGCAGGAGTATGGGATGCATGATAATTTCCCTGAAGAGCGATTCCGGACGATCTCACGCCTTCCGCCGCATAACAGAAACGATGACCATCTTCCAGTGTCAGCCGGATCACAACTGCATATCCGTCCTCATAACGCTTCGCCAGATTCTCACTTCGAAGAAGCTTTTTCAGTGAATATTCTTTTTCCTGAATGTAAAACCTGGAATCATGCCCGATACGATGGACACTCAGTCTGCCGTCACAGGGGCTGACAAGAATCTTCTCTCCCTCTGCCGCCGGTCTCGCTTCCGGTCTGGCTTTCCTGATAAAGAATTCGCGAAACGAATAATATCGTCTTTCTTCATATTCAGACATATCAATCCTGTTTCTACGGGCAAATCCGGGAACCAGACGCGCTGAAAGTCCAGTATCCAGCACTGCTCCCGCAAGCCTGGAAAACCACGGCTGGATCATCATCTTCAGGCAGAGCCTTCCGCCCCGGTCTGTATAAAGATGGCGCACAAGCTTATCTTCTTCGTTCTCTTCAATGGTCATATTACCTTTTCGATCAATGTATTTCATTTTACCCACATCCTGTTCGTATAATATGATTGCATCAGTTCCTTACATTATATCATAACCCTTCCCAAAAGCATATGATAAAATATACAAAAATGGAGGTTAAGCAATGAAGCCACTGTTGGAAGTCAGAGATATTTCTCTTTCTTATCACACACTTCAGGGGGAAACAACCGCTCTTTCTCATATATCGTTTTCGTTGATGCCCGGTGAATTTCTTGCCATCGTCGGTCCTTCCGGCTGCGGCAAATCCACTCTGCTGAACGTCATCTGTGGTCTTCTTACAGCAGAGCAGGGTGTCATCCTCATGGACGGCAGTCCCATCCGGACACAGACCGCACGCATTGGCTATATGCTTCAAAAAGATCATCTGCTGGAATGGCGCAGTATCTATAAAAATGTTGTTCTCGGTCTGGAAATCCGCGGCCGGGTCACCCCTGAAAAGAAAGCTCTCGCGCAGGAAATGCTAAGGACCTACGGGTTGGACAAATTTGCAGACGCACGTCCCTCACAGCTCTCCGGAGGCATGCGCCAACGCGCCGCACTCATCCGCACTCTGGTTCTCAAACCGGATCTGCTGCTTCTTGACGAACCTTTTTCAGCGCTTGATTATCAGACACGCCTGAATGTCAGCGATGACATTGGAAAAATCCTGAAAAAAGAACATAAACCGGCGATCCTGGTCACACATGATATTTCCGAAGCGATCAGCATGGCAGACCGGGTCATTATCCTGTCCGCCCGCCCTGCCACCGTCCGAAAAATTGTCAGCATTGACCTGGGTCTGAAGGATAAAACACCTCTTGCCTCCAGAAACGCCCCGGAATTTAAATCTTATTTCAATCTGATCTGGAAGGAGCTGAACCAGGATGCATGAACTTTCCTCCGCCCAAAAAAAATATCTTCTGCAGCAAAAACGTGAAAAGCAGTTCATCGCAGTGATGCGTGTCCTGCTTTTTATCAGTTTTCTCCTGTTATGGGAGATATCTGCCCGGCTTGGATGGATCGACTCATTTATTTTCAGCAGTCCTTCCCTCATAGCCAGAACATTTCTCAATATGTGTATGGACCAGTCTCTGTTCACACATATCTGGATCACAGTAAAAGAAACACTCCTGAGTTTCTTTTTCGTGGTGATACTTGGTATCGGTACTGCAGTCCTTTTGTGGGCATGTCCAAAGCTTTCCGCGGTTCTGGAGCCGTATCTGGTCGTTTTGAACAGCCTGCCAAAATCCGCACTTGCTCCTCTGCTCATCGTCTGGCTGGGAGCCAACCAGAAGACGATCATCGTAGCCGGAATGTCTGTGGCAATCTTCGGCTCCATTATCAGTCTTTACACCGGTTTTAAGGAAGTAGGACCGGAAAAGGGAAAACTCATCGCAACTTTAGGCGGAACAAAAAAGGATGAACTTCTGAAAGTAGTTCTTCCTTCTTCTGTTCCATTGATCTTAAGTACCATGAAAGTCAATATCGGCCTGTGCCTGGTGGGCGTCATCATTGGAGAATTCATCGGCGCACGGGAGGGACTGGGATACCTTATCATATACGGAAGCCAGACATTCAAGCTCACATGGGTATTGATGTCCATTGTTATCCTGTGTATTATTGCCATGGTTCTTTATGGAATTCTGGGATTCATTGAAAAAAGATGCATACGAAGAATGTGACAGATTTCAGGTTTCTTATAGTAACGGAATGTCTGCTGACCAGGATTTTTACAGTAAATTACCCGGGGACGCGCTCAGGCGCGTCCCGATATTTCCTGCAGTCACTCAAAACGAAAATGTCTGCCTGCTCAGACACTGCTGTTTATAAAAGTCGATTGTATCCAAAACTATACATATCTGGAAAGCTTTTTCTAGAAATATCTCTTTTTTTTCATCTTTCTCTCTGATATAATGGCTCCATAGATGGAGGATATGTTACCCGTAAACCACATACCAAAAGGAGCCTACAATGGAACATTTTAATCCTTTATTATCAGGCGGTACCGGATCGAAGAAGTTTTTTACCATCGGTGAGATCATGCTTCGCCTGACCCCTCCAAACTATGATAAAATCCGCGTTGCGACCACCTTTGAAGCCAGCTATGGCGGAAGTGAAGCCAATATTGCACTGGCACTGGCCAATCTCGGCGTGGACAGCACCTTTTTCAGCGTTGTTCCCAATAACAGCCTTGGCAAAAGCGCTGTGCGCATGCTTCGCAGCAATGATGTTCACTGCACGCCCATGATTCTCAGCACGCCGGAAGAAACGCCTTCTCACCGGCTGGGAACCTACTATCTGGAAGCCGGATACGGAATCCGCCCAAGCAAAGTTACTTATGACCGCAAACACAGCGCATTTGCGGAATACGATTTCAGCAGGATCGACCTGGATGAACTGCTGGATGGATATCACTGGCTGCATTTAAGCGGTATTACACCAGCCTTAAGCCCAAGCTGCCGTGCTCTGATCCTCAGCAGCCTCAAAAAAGCGAAAGAAAAAGACATCACCGTCAGCTTTGACGGCAATTTCCGCAGCACGCTCTGGTCCTGGGAGGAGGCACGCGACTTTTGTACAGAATGCCTTCCCTATGTGGATGTTCTTCTTGGCATCGAACCATATCATCTGTGGAGAGATGAAAATGACCACAGTAAAGGAGACTGTAAGGACGCGATTCCCTTCCAGCCAACCTATGAACAGCAGGACGAGATTTTCCATGCGTTTGCAGATCGGTATCCCAATCTGAAATGCATTGCCCGCCATGTGCGCTATGCTCACAGCGGAAGCGAGAACAGCCTGAAAGCCTATATGTGGTATGAAGGCCATACCTTTGAGAGCCGGCTTTTCACCTTCAATATTCTGGACCGTGTGGGAGGCGGAGATGCCTTTGCAAGCGGCCTGATCTACGCAATGATACACGATTACCGCCCCATGGATATGGTGAATTTCGCCGTTGCCAGCAGCGCCATCAAACACACCATTCACGGTGATGCTAATATCACTGATGACGAAAAAACGATTCGTAACCTGATGAATATGAATTACGATATCAAACGGTAACAGACATTGTTTTACAGCCAGAAAATTCCGGGTACAAAATTCAGCAGATCTGTAGTATAATAGCGTAAACGAAAAACCTTTTTGTGAATTAATCAATACTTTTGCATCTTATAAAGCGGATTTTCCATATCCGTCTCACACATACTACAGGGAGTGATGATATGAAACACTTAGAAGAACTCAAAATCGGAGCAACTGCTGCTCTTTTCTGTATAGTAATGCTTCTGGTATATGCTGTTTTTCCCAAAGACGGGGTCGTGCAGACCACCAAGGCCCGCATGCCGGAAATTCCTTCTGCTGATTCTTCCTATGAAGAAGATCCTTACGGATTCCAGATTTATACAGAAGAAAGCAATTATGATGATTCCTATGAAGACAGCACATGGTATGAGAACTCATATGATCCTTCTCAGGAAAGCAGTGACACTTCCGATGTACCGCAGGATACTCCGGATGATTCCCAAAATACTCCAGAAGATTCCAATGCGGACTGGGAACAGCCTTCCGATGATTCCTCATACGAAGATTCCGGAAACGGTGATTCTTATGTGGAAGAACCATCCATAGATGATTCTTATGAGGATACTGTTCCTGATGACACTTACAGTGACGAGACCTATCAGGAGGAAACCTATCAGGATGGCACCACCTGGAATGAAACGGAAGAGACTTATCAATTTGAATAATGTATATACAAAAGCAGCCTGTCCCGGAAATTCCATCCGGTTCAGGCTGTTTTTCTTTTTCAGTATCTCTTTAATCAAACATAGAAAGATATTTTCTCATTCTGCATATGAATGATTCTCATGATTTTACAACAATATTCTGCAGCCAGACGCCTTTTTTCACCAGAATAAATCCTATCAGACATTTGATCCAGTCGCCGATCTGGACTATTGCCAGGATATAGACTACATACATATTCGTATAACGGCTCAGAATATAGGCAATCGGTACACTCACACACCAGACAAACACACTGTCAAAGAAAAATGTAACAATGGTCTTGCCGCCGGAACGAAGTGTAAAATAGGCTGCGTGCAGGAATGCATTCTGAGGCATAAATATCGCCTGCACCATGATAAATCTGGATGCAAGAACCCTTACCTCCTCTGTGGTATTATAAATTCTCGGAAACAGAGGTGAAATCAGAAGCATCAGCGCCGCCATCATCGTACAGCAGAACACAGAAAACGCGATCATCTTATTGTCGGTATCCCGCGCTTCCTTCATCTTTCCTGCACCCAGGAGTTGTCCCACAATGATCGCAACGGAATCACCCAGCGCGATGAATACCACATTGAACACATTATTCAGTGTATTCGCAATATTCAGTCCCGCCACGACACTCAATCCTCTGACAGAATAGCACTGAGTCAGAACAGCCATCGCAGCTGCCCACAATGCTTCATTAAACAACAGCGGCGATCCCTTGATGATAAATTTTTTCACCAGAACCAGCGGAACTTTCAAAGTTTTGTAGATGCCGACTATGTAACTGTTCTGTTCTTTGTGCGTATGTGTCCAGATTAAAACAATCGCAGCTTCCACATATCTGGAAATAACCGTTGCCAGTGCCGCTCCCACTACACCCAGAGCCGGCAGTCCGAATTTTCCGTAAATCAACAGATAATTGACCACCAGATTTACAAGTACCGCCGTAACCCCTGCTTTCATGGGAACAACGGTCTCTCCGCACTCTCTCAGTGTGCTGGCATAAACCTGTACCATCATAAAAGCAGGAAGACCCAGCAGCATTACCAGGAGATATTCTTTTCCGTAACGAAGAGTCGCCTGAAGATTTCCCCCGTCACTGCTTCCACTGAGATAATACTGGATCAGAGTTTCTCCGATTCCCAGAAACAGTAACACAGTCACTACTGTAAGAAGCACCGCCATCCATATTTTGAACCGAAACGTATGACGGATTCCTTCATCATCCTTCTGCCCGAAATACTGCGCAGTAAAAATCCCTGCTCCTGCCAGTCCTCCGAAAATACAGAGGTTGTACACAAAAAGCAGCTGATTCACAATGGCAACTCCGGACATCTGCTCTGTCCCGATCTGTCCCACCATGATATTGTCCAGCATGCTGACAAAATTGGTAATCCCATTCTGAATCATGATCGGTACTGCAATCGCAAGCACCATTCCATAAAATTTCCTGTCCCCCACAAATTTTTTCTTAAAAGTTTTCAGCATAAAAAATCCCCTCATCCTTATGTATAAACAATGTAGTTATACATGTATATCACAAAGATAAGGGAATTTCAAGGGGTAATTCCATTATTTTATTTTTATATCCATACTGCCGCTGCGAAATCCTTCCAGATCCAGTGTCACATAACAAAAGCCAAGTTTTTTCAGGGCTGAAATGATTTCATCTTTCTGTTCCAGGACACTGAAAAACTGATCTCTGTCCACTTCCAGACGCAGAATATCCCCATGCACACGCACACGGACATTTCCAAATCCTTTTTTTCTGAGAAACATCTCGGCATTATCGATTCGTTCCAAAAGAGCCAGGTCAATCTCCGCTCCATAAGGAAGGCGTGTAGCAAGACAGGGGGCTGACGGACGGTTGGCAACAGGGATCTCGTATTCTTCTGCCAGTTCCCGTACTTCTGCTTTCGTAATATTACATTCTGCCAGAGGGCTTTTGATTCCCAGTTCTTTCACTGCCGCAAGACCGGGACGATAAACATGGAGATCGTCCTCATTGCTCCCTTCCAACACAGTGTTCACACCATGTCCCGCTGCATAAGCAAGCATTCGGGAGTACAGTTCTTTTTTACACAGATAACAGCGGTTCACCGGATTATAACGGATTTCCGGCACCGCCAGTTCATCCATGGTCAATACCTCATGTATTGCCGTCGTACGGGAAAGAACCTTCCTGGCAATCTCCAGATCTGCTTTTGGATGCAGCACGGTATCCAGTGTGACCGCATAAACTTTTGTATGAAATTTTTCTGCCGCCTCACATGCCAATACCAGCAGAAGGCTGGAATCCACACCTCCGGAAAAGGCAACACAGACATCCTGCCGACAGTACAGTTCCACGACTTCCTTCAGATTCTTTTTTTTGCTCTCTTCCATTATGGTCTGCTCTTTCCTCTCTCTTTCGTCAAAATCTTCCTCTATTTCAGGAATCCGCTTACAATCTGCTCTTCCGCTTCTGCTTCCGTCAGACCCAGTGTCATCAGCTTGATAATCTGCTCACCGGCAATCTTGCCGATCGCAGCTTCATGAATCAGTGCCGCATCCACATGATTGGCAGAAAGCTCCGGTACTGCACTGATCTTGGCATTATCCATGATGATCGCATCACATTCCGTATGCCCATTGCATCGGTTATTTCCATGAATATGGGATGTAAATAGCTGATAAGAATCGTCTCTTGCGACAGAACGGGAAACTACATTCGCTGCACTGTCTTCCCCGTCAAGCTGTACGTCAAAATAACTTTCCGCATGCTGAACACCGTGAGTCATCAGTCTTTCCATGACTACCAGCTTCGCACCGGCTTCCAGATGTGCCTTGTTTTCTCTTTTTGTGGAGTCCACTCCTTTGATCTGGGCAGTATCCATCTCCATAAAACTGTCTTCTCCAAGATGAATTTCTGTCACCGGATTCATAATGCGCTCACCTTTTCCGTCTCCGCTTCCATAATGCTTTTCCACATATTTCACATGAGCATTTTTACCGATAAAGAAGCGATGAATTCCATCGTGACGGCTGGCTGCGTCACCACCATTATGGATACCGCATCCTGCAATGATGGTCACGTCCGCGTCATCTCCTACATAAAAATCATTATATACCACTTCCTGAAGACCGGACTGACTCATAATGACCGGGATGTGTACACTTTCATGACGCGTACCCGGCTTGATATGGATTTCAATTCCTGAAGTATCTGCTTTTGGGATGATTTCAATATTTGCTGTGCTGTTACGCTCAATACTTGCACCATTGGCACGGATATTATATGCCCCTGTCGGGATTTCATGCAGTCCCGAAACTGCTTCCAGTAACTCTCTCTGAATTGCGTCCATCTCTCTGCCTCCTATTCTCTGATCTTCACTTTATTGCAGGCACCTGCCGCATCTGCGGTTCCCAGAAGCTGCGGAAGGATTTCCTCTTTAGAACCCTTTTTCTTCAGCTCGCCATCCGCGATCAGCAGAATCTCATCTGCAATATTCAGAATACGCTCCTGGTGGGAAATGATCAGAATAGAACCATGCAGCTGGTCATGCATTTCCTCAAATACCTGTATCAGATTCTGGAAGCTCCACAGGTCAATACCCGCCTCCGGTTCATCAAATACAGACACTCTTGTTTTTCTTGCCATAATGGTAGCGATTTCAATACGCTTGATCTCGCCTCCGGAAAGGCTGGCATTCACTTCACGCTTAATATAATCCTTTGCGCAGAGTCCTACTTTTGACAGGTATTCGCAGGCTCCTGCAATCGAAATCTCCTTACCGGCTGCGAGGCGGATGAGATCAAACACCGTTACTCCCTTAAAGCGAACCGGCTGCTGAAATGCATAACTGATTCCAAGCTTTGCCCTGTCTGTAACACTCATATCCGTAATATCCTGTCCGTCCCATAAAATCTGACCGGACGTGGGTTTTTCAATTCCTGCAATAATTTTGGCCAGAGTCGATTTACCGCCTCCATTTGGTCCTGTAATGACAACAAATTTATTGTCCTCAAGTGTAAAGCTTACATCTTTCAGTATCCCGATTTCTTTTGTATTTCTGGATTTCTCATCGGGCACCTGAAAACAGATGCTGCGTAATTCTAACATACTTTCTCCTCCGTCTCTGTTGTTTCTCCGTACTTTGTACTCCGAAGTTATATCATATCACATTTTTATAAAAAAGAACAGTAAACCTGACACATTCCGCCATAATTCCCGTCAGAATACAAACCAGCACCGGTGCACTCCAGACAAACCAGGGCTCACTTCCTGCTCCCAGAAAGCCTGCTGTATCTTTGCATATATCCCAGACTGCCGGATGAAGCAGATAAATCAGAAATGCATCTTTTCTTCCCATATCCGCAAGCCATTCGGGCACAACTCTGTCCCTGTCCGAAATACACCACATAAACAGACACAATACAAAAATCACTGACCCCATAAACAGTTCCTGTTTTCCGGCTCTGTAATACTCCATGATCGTAAGGATCATGCCGCACAGCATTCCCGGATACAGATATCCTGTGCGGATCTTTTTTCCGATCCCCGGCTCCCATCGGTGTATCCAGTATCCCATCATAAAAAACGGCATTCCTGTAAAAAGCCAGTTACGGTATATCATTGTTCTGAATGCTGTTCCTCTCCATGTGGCACCTTCTCCAAAATAAAAATTCCCTGCCAGCAGCAAAGGGATCAGAATCCCTGCTACAATCTGGAGCTGAAAATGTTCCACTGCCAGGAAAATCAGATAGCAATAAAGCAGCGCTGCCAGAAACCAGAGATGGAATTTCACCGGAGATGTATTATTATACAAAATAAATTCCTTCACATATTTCTGCTGTAACAGGCTTTTCATCCACTGGAAACTGTCTTCTCCTCTCAATGACCGGCGTACACAGCCCCAGATAATATAAAAGAAAAGAGAACCCATTGTAAGCTGCAGGATATGCCCGAACTTTCCCGGCAGCTTTTTACAGATATCTCCTTTTTCACTGTAACAAAAATATCCGGATACCATAAAAAAGAGTGGAACTGCAAACCGTGCCAGAGCATTCACAATATCCCCTGCTGTACCCGGAAAATGAATATGAAGCAATATCACAAAATAAGCGGCTGATGCTTTTGCCGCGTCCAATACACGATTTCTCATAAGAATCCCCGCTTTCGCAGGTAGTATAGCAAAGCCCCCTGACAGTGTCAAGAATAATCAGGAAGGAAATCAACTGCTCCTTAAGCAGACCCGGAACATGCCGGCATAAAGGAAACGTGCATTCATTTATGGTTTCAGCCAGCAGCCGTCCAGACGGGCGATCAGTCTTGCATTATGATAAGCCATCCTTAAAGTAAGACAGGTTCTTCCCAGATATCTGGATCCGTCTGCTGTCTTTACACAGGCAAGGGCCAGATCCGGTTTGCCGGGACTTTGAAGACAGATGGGGATCAGAAGCTGAATGGAATGATTATAATATTGCGGAATTGCATTTTTATAATCCGCTTCCAGCATCCTTCTGGTCTGACGCAGCGCTCCATCAAAAAGCTGTACCTTCATACTGCTGTCCCGGACGTTTTCCGGCAGGCGCTGGGCATTTTCCTCTTCCCCGAAAATATGCTCATACTGCGGAATGATCTCAAGTCTGGTATCAAACACTAGATCAGAGGGATTTGTAACATATTCCGCCTTTTCCGGCAGGTTTGCAATGCCTGATTTCAGAAGGTGATATTCCGTATAAAAGCCATCCAGAAACCATTCCTGTCTGTCCGGCACCAGATTTGGAACAAAATACGCATACACCGGCTGATAATAATTATTAAAAAGTCCTGTATTAAATATGGCGTAATCCTTATTGATCAGGATCTTGTCTTCCTCGTATACCCGTTTGAATGTATATTCCAGATATCCTTTCAGGATACCATTATCATTCGAATCTCCAAAACTCCATTTCTCCGGAACGATCCTGGAGAGATTCTGTATCTGCCTGTTATAATTACCGCAATACGTAAAATCAAATAAATTCATATTAGCCTCCCGCCTGATTCATTTGCTGTCTTTCGTATGCTGTTTTCCCTTTACAGGTCATTTATTATATTGTATTTGGGAATTTTCACGGCAGAACTGCCGGACTTCAGATATAATCTTATTTTGCAGAAAAAATGTGTTTAAAACAAAAATCGCTTCACAGCCAGCAATATAAATGTGCTGCAAAACGATTATCTGATACTTTCAGGATACCATCTGTATCCTTTATCCGCAAGAAAAATCGTTCGACAAATTATTACAGAAGCAAAAATCCAAACAGGTTTTCAAACTCATCTGAAAGACTTATTCTTTTCAATTTCTTCTGTCACAGAAACTCAATATTATGTTATAATAGACCAATATAGTTTCATACAATAGGAGGAACCTCATGACAAAAGAAGAGTTTCAAAGACTGACTCAGCGCACCGTTCTCCTGGACGGAGCTACCGGATCCAATCTCATGGCCCAGGGAATGCCCCGGGGAATCTGTACAGAAGTCTGGATAATGGAACATAAAGAAATCATTCAGAATCTGCAGAAAGCTTATGCAGAAGCAGGAAGCCGCATTATCTACGCCCCGACCTTCGGAGCCAACCGTTTAAGTCTCAGACAGCACGGACTGGAAGACAGGATTGAAGAACTCAACCATACCCTTGTTTCTTACGCAAGAGAAGCTGTCGGCCATCGGGCATACGTTGCAGGAGATATCACTACCACAGGAAAAATCCTCTCTGATGACGGAGAGTACACTTATGAAATGGCATTTGAGAATTACTGTGAACAGATCCGCTTCCTTGCAGATGCAGGTGTGGACTGCATTGTTGCAGAGACCATGATCAATATCGAAGAAACTCTGGCTGCCGTAGATGCGGCACATTCTGTCTGCTCCCTGCCCATTCTGTGTTCCATGACTGTAGAAGCGGACGGAACCATTTTCAGCGGAGGAAATTCTCTGGAAGCAGCTGTTGCCCTGGAAAGTGCAGGTGCCAGCGCTGTAGGGCTTAATTGCTCCGTTGGACCCGACCAGCTCGCCTCTGTTGTTCACAATATCTACGAAAATGTCTCCATCCCCGTTATTGCCAAGCCAAACGCCGGCATGCCGTTTATTGATAACCAGGGCAATGCCATCTATTCCATGAAACCGGAAGAGTTTGCCCGCCATATGAAAGTCCTGGCAGAAAACGGAGCCACACTCGTGGGAGGATGCTGCGGCACCACACCTGAATATATCCGTAAGACCGCTGAAATCCTTAATCTGTTATAAAATGATACAAGGGTCAATAGGTCATGTGTTTCATGCTTGCATGAAAAAACATGACTTTGGAACCCTTGTATCATTTTTATGTTTTTATTTTACTTTGATTGCTTTTTTGGGGCACATTTCCTGGCAGCAGAAACATCGGATACATTTCCTGTAATCATAAACAGGCGGTTTGGCTTTGCCGTTCCTGAAGTCTACTGCTTTGCCGGGAACCGGGCAGCTGTTTACACAGATGCCGCATCGCACACACAGATTTTTCCGGATGTAAGGTTTCTTCTGAAAAATATTCAGTGCTTTGGCCATTTTTTCCCAGATACCATGTCGTACCGGTCTTCTGTCCACATTGAAAGACGGATTTCCGTATCTCTTTACTGCTTCTTCAAGGGAAATCCTTCCATCCGGAGTATACAGTTCCATATCTTCCTCTTTCCAAACACCAAGTCCCATCTTCTCTCCATGGTAATTCGTCGGAACCATCTGCGGCTTCAGGTGAACCAGGGAACAGAAGACACTGTCCAGAGCCACCGGATCTGTTGACATCAGCAAGATATTCATCGGTACAGGATCTCCGGAGCCCGGGCCATTCCCTTCCATTGCCACAATGCCATCCATAATATAAAGACGCGGTTTCACATATTTATTCAGATCCACCAGCATCCGGGCAAAACTGTCCGCGCTGGGATATTTTGTATGCCCCATGGCTTTGTTCATACCAAAGATAAATCCATAACTGTTTTTGACTGCACCAGTAATGCGTTCCAATGCATGGGTTTTCATTTTCGATATGGAGATCACACAGTCCGATTCCAGAAGTTCTCTTGGAATGATAAATTCTTTTGCCTGAATGCCTTCCGGGTAAGTTACATGTATTCCTTCCGAAAAGTCTACAGCCGGAATTCCAAGCTTCTCAAGAGCCGTATCCATCCCTGTGCCTTTAATAACCCTGACTGTACTCCCTGTACCGCAGGAATCCGCAAGAATGATATTCTCATATCCCTCTTCACGAAGGATCCTGCCAAAAGCAGCAATCACTGCCGGATGCGTGATCACAGCCTTTTCCACTTCTGCTTTTTTCAGAAGATTCGGTTTCAGAAGGATTTTTTCTTCCTTCGATATCATTGATTCAAGACCTCCCAGAAGTAACAGGCCTTTTTTTAAATTCTCATAAACAAATTCTTCCCTGTAACAATCGCAGGGAAGAACAATCACTTTGCTTTTCATATGTCCACCTATTATTCAGTTAAAGCGTCCAGATAAAAGGATCTGTACCGGGTTATGTAAAAACACCTGACACACAGTTATGATAAATCCACATTTCTGATTGCCTTGCGCACAGGAAGAATACAGGCCGGCACAACTGACAGAGCGTCCACACCCATTCGCAGGAAAGTCTCTGTAAGTGCAGTGTCCGCGGCAAGCTCCCCGCAGATGCATACCTTGCAGTTTTCTTTATGGCCTTCCTCCACCACCATCTGCACCATACGCATGATTGCAGGATGATGATCATTATATTTATTGCGCAAAAGAGGATTCTGTCGATCCATGGCAAGTGTATACTGTGTCAGGTCGTTTGTTCCCAGACTCAGAAAATCCACCCTGCTTGCAAGCTCCCGGCTGATCATCACTGCAGCAGGCGTCTCGATCATAATACCCGTCATTATATCTTTAAATGGAATCCCTTTTTGTTTCAGTCCTTCTTTTACATCGCAGATGATCTCTTCAATCTCATCCAGTTCTTCTTCTGAACTGAGCATCGGATACATCACAGCCAGATTTCCATAGGCACTTGCCCGGTAAATAGCCCGAAGCTGAGCCTTGAACATTTTCCTGCGGTCCAGACAAAGCCGGATTCCGCGATTGCCCATAATCGGATTCACTTCATCCGGAATATCCATATAATCCGCTTTCTTGTCAGCACCAAGATCTGCTGTACGTATGACTACCGGGCGGTCACCCATCGTCTCGGCGATTTTTTTGTACGCGAGAAAAAGTTCATTTTCTCTTGGATAATTTTCTCTGCCCAGATACTGAAATTCACTTCGCAGAAGACCAATCCCCTCAGCACCATAGAATAACACATTATTGAGATCATCCAGACTTCCGGTATTGGCATAAAGCTTCACCTGTCTGCCGTCCAGAGTCTCATCCTTTTCGTCTCTCAGGGCAAAAAGTTCCTCCTGCTCTTTCAGATCCTCTTTCTGCCGTATCTCATACTCCTTTTTCAGTTCAGCATCCGGATGAACATATAACGTTCCTGTATAACCATCCACAATTGCCTGAGCGCCATCCCAGTCTTCACCCGGCTCAATATCCACCAGAACGGGAATCCCCATAGTCTTAGCCATAATGGCAGTGTGAGAATCACTGGACCCCTGATATGTCACAATTGCCAGCAGCTTCTCCTTTCCCATTTCCATCATCTCAGTGGGCAGAATTGACTCTGCAGCCACGATAACCGGCTCCTTGCCAAGATCGATCTTCACAGAATCACCACCAAGCACCTCAATCAGACGATTGGAAATCTCCCGGATATTATTAATGCGTTCCCGGATGAGCGGGTCTTCCAGATTGCGGAATGTACTGGTAAGTTCATCCCTTGTGGTCATGATGGCATAAGACGCATTGACCTTCTCAGAAGTGATAATACTCTCCACTGCTCTCTGGAAGCTTCCCGGATTCAGAAGCTTCGACTGATTTAAAAAGGTTCTTGCCTCTGATTCCTGAACACCTTTATACTGCTCATAAAGGGCCTCCAGCTGCTCTTTAACCCGGATCCGCGCTGAACTGAAATCATCCAGTTCTTTTTTCACATTACTGATCAGGTACTGACGTATCTGATACTCTGCTCTCTGATAAATCAGCAGTCTGCCGATCGCAATCCCCGGAAAGGTAGCCGTCCCCTTGTAGATTTCCATTTCATCGTCCCCCTGTTAAATTCTCGCTTAATCGCAGGCAGCTCTGAACTCCGTCCAGTTTTTGTTATACTGTTCTTCTGCTTCCTGACTTACGTTCTGCACAATTTCACCGCCTGTTACAGAATCCGGAACAACCAGTTTCGGATCTACCAAATCATCGGCGGCTTTGTTCGTGCAGTAGTATCCCATATAATCAAAACACTGTGCTGCGATTTCCGGCCGCAGAATATAATCTACGAACTGATAAGCAGCATCTTTATCAGGCGCGTCGCTCGCTATGAACATTCCCATAATTCCGAAGCCAAGTCCTTCTTCCGGATATACTACTTCCAGATCAGGATTCTCCGCAAGTGCTGCCATCACCTGAGAAGTATAAAGAAACGCCACGCTTGCTTCACCGCTTAACAGTGCATTCTGTGTATTATCATCCTGAATCAGGCGCACATTCGGTGCCAGTTCCAGAAGCTTCTCACCGGTTTCCTGAATAGATTCCACATCTTCCTCATTCATGCTCTTGCCAAGGGCCAGATTGGTAATACCGTTGATCACGCGATAATTGGCAGTCAGTGCAATACTGTCCTCCAGCTCCGGATTCCACAGATCATTGTATCCCTTAATCTCAATATCCACCATTTCCGGATCATAAACAATCAAAGGAATACCTGCGCCGTACGGTACCGTATATTCATCATCCGGATCATAAAACTGTCCCTGATAAAGAGGGTTGATATTGTCATATCCGGTGAGTTTTTCTTTATCCAGTTTTTCTGCAAGACCCTCCTGGACAACAGTCTCGATAATATAATCATCCGCGATGATCACATCGTAGTCACCGCCTTTCGCCATGGAAAGCTTTTCCAGCATTGTTTCATCTGTATCAAAATTCGAATAGATCAGTTTAATGCCTGTTTCTTCCTGAAATCCATCAAGGACTTCCTGCGGGAACATTCCCTCCCAGGTATACAGCACCATCTCATTATCATCGGCCAGAACCGGCACTGCCATAGAAGATGCTGCCAAAGCTGCGCACAATACACCTGCTGCTACTTTTTTCATAATATTTTCCTCCAATATTTATTTTTAGCATCTGCAAAATAAATACGCAGACACAAATACAATTAAAAGTATATCTCACTTCTCATGTCTTGAAAAGAAAAGATTTTATTTTTCCATGATTTTCTTCCCTATATCACAAATCATTGGAAATCAGCAGCAGAATCTTTTCTTTTTCTGCCTATTCTGCCAATCCTTCTGATAAGAGAATAAAGCACAAGCACTGTCAATGTCACTGCAAGCATAATCGTACAGAGCGCATTGATCTCAGGCGTTACCCCTGTTTTCAGCTGTGTATATACTTTAATCGGCAGTGTGGATACCTTCGGACCATTAATAAAGATACTGATGACCACATCATCCATGGACATTGCAAAAGCCAGCAGTGATCCGGAAAGTACAGCCGGCATGATGAGAGGCAGGGTGATATCCCGAAAAGCCCGAAACGGACTTGCTCCCAGATCCCTTGCAGCTTCTTCCAGTGCCGGATCCATGCCTGCCAGCCGTGCCTTTACCTCCATGAGAATATAGGGAACGCAGAACACCGTATGCCCGATCAGCAGAGTCAGCATTCCAAAAGGCAGATTCAGCATATAGAAAAATGCCATAAGAACCATACCAAGAATAATCTCCGGAGTCATTAAAGGTAAAATGGAGATATATTCCATAACCCCTTTCGTCTTCCAGTGTATCCTGGCAAGTCCCACTGCCCCCAGCGTCCCGATCACGGCAGATATCAGACAGCTTAAAACGCCGAGGATCAGACTGTTTCCAAGAGCTTCCAGCATGGCACTGTTATGAAACAGTTTTTCATACCATTGAAGCGAGAAACCGGTAAATCGTACGGGCAGCTTCGATTCATTAAATGAAAAAGCCACTACCACACCAATAGGAAGATACATCAAAAAGAAAATCAGCCCAAGATAAAAACCGGCAAATTTCGAATTTTTCTTCATTCTGTTCCCGTTCATCCGATTCCCTCCAGTTCTTTTACATTGGTGATTTTGCGATAAAGGGCAATCATTATAGTTGTAAGCACCATCATCACAACTGCCATGGCAGCGGCAAACGGCCAGTTGCCCACTCTTGTCATCTGTTCCTGAATGAGGCTTCCAACAAGGACGATTTTATTTCCTCCCAGAATATCCGCAATAAAGAACAATCCCATAGACGGGATGAAAGTCAGGATGATACCTGATAAAAGTCCCGGAACTGTCAGACGGAATGAAATAGTCCAGAAAGCTTTCGTTCTGGATGCCCCCAGATCTCTGGCAGCTTCGATCAATGACCAGTCCAGTTTCTCAGCGCTGGAATAAACTGACAGAATCATAAACGGCAGCAGCGCATACACCATGCCTACCACAATTGCCGGATAACTGTAGAGGATTGACAGTGGCTTATCGATGATTCCCAGGGATTGCAGAAGATAGTTCAGCAGTCCTTTTTTCTGAAGAATAATGATCCAGCCGTACAGACGTATCAGGGAATTCACCCAGAATGGCAGCATCAGAAACAGCATTGCTTTTTTCTTTCCGCTTTCTGACATTTTTGCCATAAAATAGCCAAAAGGGTATCCTACCAGACAGTTAATGGCTGTACTGGTCAATGCAAGCTGAAAAGACTGAACAAAGGTGTCCAGATATACCGGTTCCAGTATTTTTTTATAATTATCAAGAGTAAAGATCCAGTCCACTCCGTGTACTTCATTCGCTGTCGCAAAGCTCAGCGCCACCATATAGATCAGCGGGCCTGCCACAAATATCAGGGTAAAAATATACAGCGGAAGAATCATCCAGACGGAGCCGGACCTGCGCCTACGCATGATGCTCCTCCGGCCGGTCAACCAGCACCGCATCCTCAGGAAAGAAATTCCAGCACACATTCTGTCCCACAGTAACATTTGCATCAATTCCATATCGGCTGGCAACTATTTCGCTGCCGTCAGGAAGAACAAGTGTGACACGAAGCTGACCTGCAGCAAAACTTTTTTCACGGACAACTGCTTGCATTCCGATGCTTCCGCTTTCGTCAAGACGGAGATTTTCACTGCGCACAGCAAGAGTAACAGGTTCTCCGATAACCAGACGTTCTCTCCCTGTTTCCACCATGGCGTCACCGCAGCAGAGATTTACCAGTGCTCTGGTTCCATCAACTTTCTTCACAGTTCCTTCCAGAATATTGGCATTCCCTACAAACGTAGCCACATAGCTTGTTTTCGGATGGTTGTAGATTTCATCCGGTGTTCCCATCTGTTCAAATTTGCCCTGATTCATCACGGCGATGCGGTCAGACATGTTGATTGCCTCTTCCTGGTCATGGGTAATATAAATAAAAGTGATTCCAAGTTTTTTCTGAAGACGTTTCAGTTCCACCTGCATGGCACGGCGAAGCTGCAGATCAAGCGCGCCAAGAGGTTCATCAAGAAGCAGTACTTTAGGATTATTCACAAGCGCACGGGCAATTGCCACTCTCTGCCTCTGCCCTCCGGAAAGCTCCGATGGCCTGCGTTTCTCATATCCCGAAAGCTGTACAAGCTCCAGCATTTCGGATACTTTCCGGCGGATGTCGCTTTTAGGAACCCGTCTCAGCTTCAGTCCGTAACCAATATTATCCTCTACATTCATATGAGGAAAAAGAGCATAATTCTGAAAAACTGTGTTTACATCTCTCTGCTCCGGCTCCAGGTTCGTAACATCCCTGCCGTCCAGAAAAACCTGCCCCGCATCCGGCACTTCCAGACCTGCGATAATGCGCAGCGTGGTCGTCTTTCCGCAGCCGGAAGCTCCGAGAAGAGTGATAAATTCTCCCTTTGCCACTGACAGACTGATTCCTTTCAGAACACCCTTTTCTTCCGTAAAACGTTTCTTAATACTTTTTAATTCCAAACAAATTTCTGTCATCCCATGCTCCTATATTTCCATCGATTGTATGTTGTTGATAAGTACTATCTCATAATTAATTCCACTGATTCATTAATGTTTCTTTTCTTCACTCCATGTTTTTATTCTGTCGTTTTCTGCACATAACGGATATAACTTTCTTTGTCAAATACCGGCTGAAAATCATCTATGATTTTTCCGGCTTCCACAGCTTTGTTTTTCAGAAGTTTGTATACTGTCAGAGCAAGAAGCTTGGCCGGAAGAATATATGCTTTTTCCTCATTGACTATACGAAAATCTGCTCCGTGAAGTTTTCCCTCAAATCCTGAAAATGTAAAATTCAGTACAGGAAAAAGATGGGTCAGATCACCAACATCTGTGCACGCATTGTTGAAATCAGATTCCCTCACTTCACGCCAGGATAAATTTCTTTCTGCACTGTCGGGGTTTCTCTTCTGCTCACTTTCCGTCAGATCCTGCATGGCCTCGATCATGACTTTGTCAGCCCCTCGAGGAAGGATGGGCATATAACCCTGCAGAACTTCCCTTTCAATCATTCCGCCAAATGCATACGCCGCACCGTCATAAGCCCGGTCGATCATTTCCCGTATCTCCTGGATACGCTGCAGGGAAGAAGCACGGATTTTTGTTTCCACAATGGCTTCATCCGGAACACTGTTCAGTACATCTCCGGCTTTGCGTATGACATTATGCAGACGGGCATGATCTTCTTCCCGGAAAGTTTCTCTCATAAGCCCCATCATCTGAATGGCACTTGTGGTAATGCTCAGGGCATTGACTCCGTTCCACGGATCAATTGCTGCATGGGCAGCCTTGCCGCAAACAGTTACTTTTTCTGCGGTAAAGCCATTGCAGGCGGGATTGCCCAGATAAAAATCTTCTTTTACCGGAACCATATGTACATGCGTTGTCAGCACAACATCTGTATCATCAAAAGCCCCCAGACGGATCAGTTCACTTTTCCCGGAACCGGCAAAAACCACACCTTCTTTTTTAAGATTTTCCCGCCTCCCTGCATCAATATATTCTTCTGCAGGTACAGCAAAAAAAGATACGGACCCCGACAGAGAAGCCCTGATTTCTTCATCGGCAAGTGCCAGTGAAGCCCCGATCATGGCCGCAAGCTGTGCGTGGTGTCCGCATGCATGTGCTGTTCCATTCACCGGGTCCGCCTCCGGATGTGTCTTACATCCGATCGCGTCCATTTCCCCGATAATGGTCACGTTTGGTCCGTCTTTCTCCTTCCAGTCTCCTCTGACTCCGGTACAGGCAAGCCCGGCATGTATATCATAACCAAGAGAGCGCAAAAAACCTGCCGTTTTTTCTGCAGTCCTCTTCTCTTCAAATCCCGGCTCCGGATGCTGCTCAATATCCTGCGCAAAAGAAAGGATTTCTGCACGGCGACTGTCGATAATATCAATGATTTTCTTCTCTATCAGGTCCATTTCCGATTCACCTCTCATTAACATCCTCTATACTATCATAAATTTGTCTGAAATGCACGTTTTTTCGTTATTTGCTGTTTTGTACGCTAATGGACATGAATTCCACAGGGAATGTGGATGGTTTTGAATATATTTGAAGTTCGGCAGTACTTTGATTAAAATACGTAGTTGGACAAAGGGTGTATAAAAACAGCCGGAAGTCCATACAAAATACTGAGACCTCCGGCTGTTTACAAGTAAGCTGAAAATGAGACTCGAACTCACGACCCCTTCATTACGAGTGAAGTGCTCTACCGACTGAGCTATTTCAGCTTGTGTTTGACACAAAAGATATTATACCGTATTTTGAAAAAAAAGCAAGAGATTTTTTGCTTTTAATGGAATAAAAGTGGTTAATCAAATGGAAATAATAGAAAAAGCCGAATATAAGAATGCCCCGGCATAAGCCGGGGTCCAAAATCTATTTACATTTGAAATCGATTGGACTGTCAATCTGTGTTGCAGCCTGAAATTCATGACGGTGGTGGTCCTGTTCCTCAGTGAAGTCTTTTATAAAGTGCACATGTTTTCCATTGCCTACATTAATGGCACCGGTTGTTTTTCCGCAAAATTCATGAAAATGCTCATCATCAAAATCTGTGTGGAATTTTACTTCATGGAAATGATCGGATTTATCAGGTGTATATTTTGCTTCACCTGTAACGGTGCAAAATCTATGGTTATGGCATCCATTACATTCATGAAATATCTTGGTGCTTCCTGATAATTCATGAACATGTTTTTGTATTCTGCAATTCATATCTTCGGACATGACAAATCTCCTATTATTAGATTACACAATATAATGTGCACAACTTTATGATGTGACAGGAAGTTATTTATGCAGACAGACTTTTTACAGGCATAATAAAGAGGTAGTCAGGCAATTCTAACGTTTTTGATTAATCGGTGCAATGCCTTCTTTCCGGACATTGTGGGTCTGATTCTGGTTTTCTACAGTTACTTTATTAGTTACACTATTAAATTTTTCGTTGGATTTCTTTCGCTGAAGCTTTTCTATCTCTTTCTTATTCACTATTATCACCTCAACAATAGCATTACCAAAATTCAACAAAATATACATATTCCATGTATTGATCATCGCATAACCACATATACTATACCTGAGGTGACTGTTTTGAATAAATTAAAAATTTATATAATTGCAGGGACATTATTTGTTCTTACGTTGGGAACGTTTTCTCATTTTTTCTATGAATGGTCAAATAACAATTTCATTGTTGGCTTATTTTCGCCTGTTAACGAATCCATCTGGGAGCATATGAAACTTGTCTTTTTTCCAATGCTGTTGTATGCACTTGCTGTGATTCCCAGACTCAACAAAAGTTACCCTTGTATTATCTCTGCATTTTCAGCCGGCATTTTACTCGGAACACTCCTGATTCCTGTTATTTTTTACACATATACAGGAATACTCGGATACCACTTGCCAGCACTGGATATCGGTACTTTTATTTTCAGTGTTATCATTTCGTTTCTTTCTGTCTATTGGCTTGCTTCAAACTGCAGAATGCAGAAACATACATTTCTTTTATGCGCTGTAATATGTTTTCTGGCAATCAGTTTCATGATATTTACCTGCTGTCCTCCGGAGATTGCATTATTTGCTGATCCTGCCGCATCCCGGTGAGATCTCAGGCAAGACATCTTTATTGATTATTAACCGTCCTGACAGCTCAAGCATATCCTAAACTAAAAAAGGAGATTTTATTATGCCTGATAACTTCGATTCTTTCTTCCAGGATCGCAGATGGCGCGGATGCCCTTCATGTCCGCCGTGTCATTGCGACTGTGATCGGCACGATGATCGATGGGATAACCGCAGGGATGACAGACGAGATGATCGCAGGTATGACCGCAGAGACGATCGCAGAGACGATCGCAGAGATGATCGCAGAGACGATCGCAGAGATGATCGCAGAGACGATCGCAGAGACGATCGCAGAAATGACCGCAGAAACCGTTATTAGATATAAATATGGAGGTTGCTTCTGCAGCCTCCTGATTTACTTATCCGGATACCTTGTTCTGAGTAGCCCGGCAACATTTTCTTCCAGGAATGAATAAATCCCGACATTCCGCACATCCTATCTCCGAAAGGATGGTGTTGAATATGAATCTGGACAAAATTGTATGTGAATGCCTGCAGGTAACAAATGGTGATATCAAATCAGCCGTTGAAAATGGAGCAAGTACGCTGGAAGAAATAAGAGAAGCAACCGGTGCAACCGACGGATGTGGTGCCTGTGCAGATGAAGTACAGCATGTTCTTGATTATTTTACTGCTGAACGGGACAATTGATACAGCTGCTCATTATTAATAGTGCCTGAACGAATATTCTATTCAAATTATGATATATCAGAGGTGATCACATGGCATCTTATATTGCTCCGGAAATCCGGGATAAATTTGAAACACTTTCGATTGATCTGAAAAATGTCATTTTACAGCGGAATGTACAGATTCGGTCACTTCCTGATCTGATTCATATACTGGAACAGATTGTCGCAGAAGCAGAAGCATAATTCCCGGAATATCATTTTGGCAATTTCCTGCATATTTTAATAAAAAGCCATAAAGGATCCAGGCAATGAACCAATGCTCTGATCTGATTTTTTTATCCACAATCGCATGTAAACTGTTCCAGTGTTTTGATGAACAGGAAATAGCCGTTTTATCAGCTGATTTCATGACTCTCGGTGATATGCTGGCTTCTTTAGCAGCCCGCAGATCGGCATGCAGGGATGATTGAATGTTCGGTTGATCCGAATCTCCGGCTTCTTTACAGATCATTGATTAATAAGCCAAGGTGCCGGCATATCCATGCTTCTCAAGCATCCTGCATGCCGGCACCTTGGTTTATGCTGTTTTTTTCACTTTGTCAGTCTCTTCTTTCGGTTCTTCTATCGGCTCTTCCATCGGCGTACAGGAAAAAATCACAACGCCAAGCGCCGGAAGATTCAGCTTTATGGAGTATTTGCGTTCATCACATTCCTCCGCTCTGCAGGTTTTGCCTCTGGCGTTGACCACGCCTTCTCCTCCATAAGTCTTCTGATCAGAATTAAAAATCTCTTTATACTTTCCGTAGAACGGAACACCTACCTGATAATTCTCATATGGAATCGCGGCAAAATTGCACAATGCCAGAAGGGTCTCTTCCGGTTTGTCCGTCCTTCTCTCGAAAACAAGCACATTTTCTTCATATTTCATCAGCTGAACCCACTCAAAACCTTCATAATCGTCATCCTTCTCCCAGAGTGCCGGCTGTGCTTTATAAAGAGCATTCAGATCCCGAAGAAATGTTTTGATCTGTTCAGGTGCATCCTTGTCAGGTGCAGTCATCATGCAGCCGGGATGAAGCATCTGATATGCATAAGCAGCACGGATCTGTGCAGCCTTCTGTTTTTCATCCCCCGGCATTCTCTCCATAAAGGATACAAGGCTTCCCACATCTCTGCCTGCAAGTGTCAGCACATAGTGTTCGCAATAAGTATACAGCATGGAAAGCGTCAGTTCATCATGATGATTTTTCCGTTCGATGGGATCAACGGAAAGATATTTCAAAAAGTCCTGTGTCCAGGAAGTATTCCATTTATAGTCAAATCCAAGATGATCATTCTCCACGCTGTCCGTCAGCTCCGGCCACAGTCCGTCCTCCTGAGCAATCAGAAGAACGCCCGGAAGCTTTCTTTTCACTACAGAATTCAGATGTTTCAAAAATTCCATGGCATAAAGGTTTTCGTTAGTTCCGTAAAGATTCGGTGTCCATTGTCCCGGAGCCCGTCCATAATCCAGATAAAGCATCGCATCCACGTCATCCATGCGAAGTCCGTCTGCATGGAAAAACTCCAGCCAGTAAAACGCATTGGAAATCAGGAAATCTCTGACCATGGGACTTGCATAATTATACAGCAACGTACCCCATTTGGGATGTACTGCTTCTGCAGGATTCTGTACCTCATAAAGAGGTGTTCCGTCAAAACTTTCCAGCCCCGCTTCCACTCGCGGAAACTGTGCAGGTGTCCAGTCAAGAATCACACCGATTCCTTCCTGATGAAGCTTCTCTACCAGCGCTTTAAAATCCTGTGCTGTACCAAAACGTGCAGTAGGAGCAAAATAAGCAAACGTCGAATATGGTCCGGCATTCTCATCCAGATATTCCATAACCGGCTTCAGTTCCACATGAGTATATCCCAGATTTTTCACAAAAGCAGCCAGTTCATCCGGGCCATCCCAGTCTGTAAGACTTGTCTCATAGATAGATAGAGGCTGTCTGCGGTCAGCAAATATACTCCTGTTTTTCATCCATTCCCCATCATTCCATGCAGCCGGATCTGCTGCGCTGCCAAGATCCGCCACCACGGAATTATCAGACAAAGGTGCCGCAGCCGAGGCGGCATAAGGATCTGCTTTTAACTGAATTGCTCCATGTTTCAGCTTCATCTCATATTTATAGGCATTTCCGGCTTTCACTCCCGGAATAAACAGTTCAAAAATACCGGACATAGGCATCCGGTGCATCATATGACAGCGTCCGTCCCAGTTATTAAAATCGCCCACAGCACTCACGCGCATGGCGTTAGGCGCCCATACTGCAAATAATGTACCTTCCACACCATTAACCGTCATGGGATGTGCCCCAAGCTTTTCATATGCATGATAATAAACACCGGCACAGAATGCCTTCTCTTCCTCCTCTGTGATCTGGCATGGAAATGCATAGGGATCTTCGAATTCTTCCATCTGCTCTCCCCGCGTCACCGAAAAACGATACCCGGGGATTTTCCTTCCCGGAATCATGGCGGCAAAATATCCTGCTTCATCTTCCTGTTCCATCGGATAGGTGGTTCCATCTATGATTACATCTGCGGATCCTGCTTCCGGAAAAAAGCCCTGAATCAAAATACCGTCAGGAGTGATTCTCGGACTCATAACATCTCTCGGAGATGCTTCTTCTGCATAGACAATTGCTTCAATCCGCGGCCAGTCCATATAATCATAACATTTCTCGTTCATATCTTCCTCCTGAATCCTGTTGTATATTTATTATTTCATCCGTATATCGCATGGGATTCATGAATCGGTGGAAAAATCCTCCGGTCATCATCCCCGCATCTTTATTTACAGTTTATCATTTTTGTATATAAAAATAAAGGAATTAATTTGACAAACGACTGCTCCTGCGATAAATTGGATATAGCACTAACTGTTCAGAGGATAATCTTTGAAGATTCAGAACAGTTACTTATCACACTTGTTTCAAGGAGGATTTTTGCAATGGAAAACAGATTATATGATGTAACCGCCCTCGGCGAGTTATTAATTGATTTTACGGAGAATGGAAACAGTTCTCAGGGGAATCCGATGCTGGAAGCCAATCCGGGTGGTGCTCCCTGCAATGTACTGGCCATGCTGGAACGCCTTGGCAAAAAAACTGCTTTCATCGGCAAAGTCGGCAAGGACATGTTCGGAACCCAGTTAAAAAATGCCGTTGAGGAAGTGGGCATTGACACCCGTAATCTGATCATGGACGAAGAAGTCCACACCACACTCGCTTTTGTACATACTTACCCGGACGGAGACAGAGATTTCTCTTTCTACCGTAACCCGGGTGCAGATATGATGCTGAATAAATCCGAAGTTCAGGAAGACCTGATCCGTAATTCCCGCATTTTCCATTTCGGAACACTTTCTTCCACTCATGAGGGTGTTAGAGAAGCTACCCGCCATGCAATTGAAGTGGCCAAAGATGCCGGCTGCATCATCACATTTGACCCGAATCTCCGCCCGCCTCTGTGGAAATCCCTGGAGGATGCCAGAACCGAGATTGAATACGGCATGACCAAATGTGATGTTCTGAAGATTTCCGACAATGAAGTGGAATTTCTTTTCGGCACCACTGATTACGACAAGGGCGCTGCACTGATCCGTGAGAAATACAATATTCCTCTTGTTCTCATTACCATGGGAAAAGAAGGAAGCCGCGCTTACTACAAAGATCTCCGCGTCGAGGCAGCCCCATTCCTTCAGGAAAACACCATCGAAACAACAGGAGCCGGAGATACCTTCTGCGCAAGTGCACTGAATTATGTCCTTGAGCACGGACTTGACAACCTTACGGAAGAAAATCTCATGGAGCTTCTTACCTTCGCCAATGCTGCAGCATCTCTGATCACCACACGCAAGGGCGCACTCCGTGTAATGCCGTCCCGCCAGAATGTACTTGATTTCATCGCAGAAAGCGGACGCTGAAAAAACACAAAAAAAGCAGGTTTCCCATTTTCCGGGAGCCTGCTCTTTTTATTTGCAAGTTTTTAAGTCCGGCCTGACTGAACTGCCGACTGTTTATCAATTGTCATTTTTCTTAAAATTGGCCGCAAGATACATCGCACTGTAAATGGCATTCCCGACGCGTTTTCTTTTATGATATAACTTCGGAAGCCATTTGGCATGTCTGATTCTCTTCTTCCATTTCTTTGCTTTTTTATTCCATTTCGGATTCCATTTCATTTTTATTTCCAGTTTACCGATTTTTCCTGATTTCATCTGGCTGAATCCTCCCGGAATCAAGTTTATTTGATCACACGTACCCTGGAAACACCTTCCACAGCCTGCAGCGCATCAAGAGCGCCTCTGGAAGCGGCACTTTCCAGGTCGATCAGAGTATAGGCAAACTCACCTTTGCTCTTATTGGTCATATCAGCGATATTGATGTTCTCCTCACCCAGAATCTTGGTGAACTGGCTGATCATGTTCGGAATATTCTTATGTGTGATGGAAATTCTTCCCACTGTCACACAGGTACCCATATCACAGTTCGGGAAGTTTACAGAGTTTTTAATATTGCCATTCTCCAGGAAATCACGAAGTTCTTTTACTGCCATTTCTGCACAGTTTTCTTCGGATTCCTCTGTGGATGCGCCAAGATGAGGAGTTACAAGAATTCCCTCTCTTCCGGCTACCAGCGGATTGGCAAAATCGGTCACATATTTTTTCACCTTGCCGCTCTCCAGAGCTTCGATCAGAGCTTCCTCATCTACCAGAAGATCCCGGGCAAAGTTCAGAAGAACTACACCGTCTTTCATTTTTGTGAAAGCTTCTTTATTGATCATCTTTCTGGTACTGTCCAGCAGCGGAACATGAATGGTAATGTAGTCACACTGTGTATAAATCTCATCCAGAGTTTTGCTGTGTCTGATAGTACGGCTTAAATTCCATGCCGCATCAATGGAAATATACGGATCATATCCATAAACTTCCATGCCGAGAAGAGAAGCAGAATTGGCAACCATAGCACCAATCGCACCAAGACCGATGATACCCAGTTTCTTTC
The DNA here is from genome assembly GCA_022770365.1 of Blautia sp. Taxonomy (GTDB): domain Bacteria; phylum Bacillota; class Clostridia; order Lachnospirales; family Lachnospiraceae; genus Blautia_A. The sequence goes on from JALEHU010000108.1 coordinate 51,656, forward strand.
CGCTGATCTCACATCCGGCAAACTGTTTTTTCTGTTTTTCCGCACGCTTGTCAATATCTGTTTTGTCTTCCTGCTGAGCAACCCATTCGATACCGCCCACGATATCACGGGAAGCAAGGAGCATGCCCGCAAGAACAAGCTCCTTTACACCATTTGCATTCGCTCCCGGCGTATTAAAAACAACAATTCCCTTGTCTGCACATTCTCTGATGGGAATATTATTCACTCCCGCACCTGCACGTGCAATGGCTTTGACACTGTCCGGAAGCTCCATATCATGCATCTTGGCACTTCTTACCAGGATGGCATCCGCACCTTCCAGTGTGTCTGCTTTTTTGTAATTCTCACTAAAAATATTTAATCCTTTATCTGCAATGGGATTCAGGCAATGATACTGGAACATTACGCATTCTCCTCCTCAAATTTTTTCATAAAAGCAACCAGAGCTTCTACACCTGCTTTCGGCATGGCATTATAAATGCTGGCACGCATACCGCCTACGCTGCGATGTCCTTTCAAATTGACAAGACCTGCTGCGGCTGCTTCTTTCACAAATTTAGCATCCATTTCCTTGTCGCCGGTGACAAACGGCACATTCATAAGAGAACGGTCTTTTGCCACAACAGTTCCATGGAAAAGCTTGCTCTGATCAAGATAATCATAAAGGATCTTTGCTTTTTCTTCATTTCTTCTCTTCATTTCTTCAAGGCCGCCCATAGCTTTGAGCCACTTGAATACCTTTCCGCAGACATAGATGCAGTATGCATTCGGAGTGTTATAGAGAGAACCTGCATCTGAATGAGTCTTGTAAGTCAGCATGGTAGGTGTTCCAGGAAGGACATCCTCTGTGATCAGGTCTTCGCGTATGATCACAATGACCATACCTGCAGGCCCGATGTTTTTCTGGACACCGCCATAGATAATGCCGTATTTTGTCACATCCACAGGCTCGGAAAGGAAGCAGGAAGAAACATCTGCTACCAGAGTTTTGCCTTTTGTATTGGGAAGTTCTTTATATTTTGTTCCGTAAATCGTATTGTTTTCGCAGATGTAAACATAATCCGCATCCGGGCTGACAGGAAGATCGCTGCAGTCCGGAATATAGGAAAAGGTCTCATCTTCGGAAGAAGCGATTTTGTTCGCTTTGCCGTATTTCTGTGCTTCCTGATATGCTTTCTTTGCCCACTGTCCGGTTACGATATAGTCTGCCACTTTATTTTTCATAAGGTTCATCGGAATCATGGCAAACTGCTGAGAAGCACCGCCCTGCAGGAACAGAACTTTGTAATTGTCCGGAATGTTCATCAGCTCGCGGAGATCCTTTTCAGCTTCATCAATGATTGACTGAAAAGCAGCGCTTCTGTGGCTCATTTCCATAACAGACATTCCTGTTCCATTATAATCCATCATCTCATCTGCAACTTCTTTTAATACCTCTTCCGGCAAAACAGCCGGTCCTGCGGAAAAATTATATACTCTGCTCATCTTTCTTCATATCCTCCTCGTCGAATACATCGTCAATATTTGCTCCTGCCGGAACCATCGGGAATACACTGAGATCCTGGTCGATCCAGCAATCCAGCACCACTGGTCCGTCGGATGCAAGAGCTTCTTTCAGTGCAGGCTCCACATCTTCCATTTTTGTAACGCGAATAGCCTTTGCTCCCATACCTTCTGAAATCTTCACAAAATCCACTGCGTCGTTCAGAATGGTATGAGAATATCTCTTCTCATAGAACAGAGTCTGCCACTGGCGTACCATACCAAGCACATGATTGTTCAGAACAATCTGGATCAGCGGTCTGCCGCAGCGCACTGCTGTAGCAATTTCATTCATGTTCATACGGAAACAGCCGTCACCAGCAATATTGACAACCGGTTTGTCCGGTCTTCCCATCTTGGCTCCGATAGCCGCACCAAGGCCATAGCCCATGGTTCCGAGACCGCCGGATGTCAAAAAGGTGTGCGGCTCTTTATACTTATAATACTGTGCAGCCCACATCTGATGCTGACCAACATCTGTGGTGATAATCGCATCACCATTTGTCAGTTCATACAGTTTTTCAATAATATATGGACCTGTCAGCTGTGTATGATCATATCTCAGCGGGTATTTTTCTTTCATTTCCTGAATGTGAGAAACCCACTCTGTATGCTTCTTCTCCGGAATATCTGCAAGTATTCTCTTCAGAATCTCTTTGACATCGCCGACAATAGAAGCATCAACCACTACGTTTTTATTGATTTCGGCAGCATCAACATCAATCTGGAGAATTTTGGCATTTTTTGCAAAAGTCCGGGCATTTCCGGTTACACGGTCACTGAAACGGGAACCCAGTACAATAAGAAGATCACACTGGCTGACACCAAGGTTGGATGTCTTGGTTCCGTGCATTCCAAGCATACCGGTATACAGAGGATCTTCTCCACTGAATGCACCCTTGCCCATCAGACTGTCGCATACGGGAGCATCAATTCTGTGTGCCAGTTCCGTAACTTCCTCGGAGGCATCTGATATGACAGCTCCGCCGCCCACGAAAATAAACGGCTTTCTTGCGCTGCAGATCATCTGCACTGCAGCATCAATATCAGATTTATGAACCTCACTTGTTTCTCTGTGAATGGTCGCCGGACGGCGGGGAGAATACTCATATGTAGCTCCTGTCACATCCTTCGTCACATCCACCAGTACAGGACCGGGACGTCCGCTTTTTGCAATATAGAATGCTTTGCGGATCGTATCCGCAAGCTGATGAATATCTTTAACGATATAACTGTGTTTGGTGATCGGCATTACGATTCCGGCAATATCAACCTCCTGGAAAGAGTCCTTGCCAAGAAGAGATTTGCCGACATTTGCTGTAATGGCTACCATTGGGACTGAGTCCATATATGCGGTCGCGATCCCGGTTACAAGGTTCGTTGCACCAGGTCCGGAAGTTGCCAGGCAGACGCCCACTTTGCCGGTCGCACGGGCATAACCGTCTGCAGCATGGGAAGCTCCCTGCTCATGAGAAGTCAGCACATGCGTGATCTCATCTTTGTATTCATAAAGTGCATCATAAACGTTCAGAATCGCTCCGCCCGGATATCCGAAAACAGTATCAACACCCTGTTCCTTAAGACATTCTACGATGATTTCTGCACCTGTAAGCTGCATTTTATTACCTCCTTATTTCGCCTTTGGTATTTCCAGAATGGCACCTCTGTTGCCGGAAGTTACCATTGCTGCGTATCTAGCAAGATAACCGGTTGTAACCTTTGGCTCACGAGGCTGCCATTTTTCTTTTCTTGCCTGCATCTCTTCGTCAGAAACTTTTATTTCCAGTTTCATTTCCGGAATATTAATGCTGATAATGTCGCCCTCTTCCACCAGGGCAATCGGGCCGCCTACTGCTGCTTCCGGAGAAACGTGTCCGATGGATGCGCCTCTGGATGCTCCGCTGAAACGTCCGTCTGTGATCAGGGCTACGGAAGATCCAAGTCCCATACCTGCGATTGCTGAAGTCGGGTTCAGCATTTCTCTCATACCCGGACCGCCTTTTGGTCCCTCGTAACGGATGACTACAACGTCACCTGCCACGATCCTGCCGCCTTTGATGGCTTCGATCGCGTCTTCTTCACAGTCAAATACCCGTGCAGGGCCTTCATGTACCATCATTTCCGGAACTACTGCGGAACGTTTTACAACACCGCCGTCCGGAGCAAGATTTCCTTTCAGTACGGCAAGTCCGCCAGTTTTGCTGTATGGATTATCAAGAGGACGAATGACCTGCGGATTCAGATTCACGCAGTTTCTGATATTCTCGCCAATGGTTTTTCCGGTAACTGTCATGCAGTCTGTATGCAGAAGCCCGGCTTCTGCCAGTTCATTCATAACAGCGTATACACCGCCTGCCTCATTCAGGTCTTCCATGTAGGTCGGGCCTGCAGGTGCCAGATGACAGAGGTTCGGGGTCTTCTCGCTGATTTCATTTGCAAAACTGATGTCAAAATCCATACCGATCTCATGGGCAATAGCCGGAAGATGCAGCATACTGTTGGTGGAACAGCCAAGTGCCATATCCACAGTCAGAGCATTGAGGATTGCCTCTTTTGTCATGATATCTCTCGGACGGATGTTCTGACGGTAAAGTTCCATTACCTGCATTCCTGCATGTTTTGCAAGACGGATTCTCTCGGAATAAACTGCAGGGATTGTTCCATTGCCCCGAAGGCCCATACCAAGAGCTTCTGTCAGACAGTTCATGCTGTTGGCGGTATACATACCGGAACAGGATCCGCAGGTAGGACAGGTTTTGTTTTCCCACTCTGTCAGTTTCTCTTCATCGATTGTTCCTGCCGCATAAGCTCCGACAGCTTCAAACATACTGGAAAGACTGGTTTTATGTCCGTCAATATGTCCTGCCATCATCGGACCACCGCTTACGAATACAGTAGGTACATTGATTCTGGCTGCTGCCATCAGAAGTCCTGGAACATTCTTGTCGCAGTTCGGCACCATGACCAGTGCGTCAAACTGATGCGCAAGAGCCATAGATTCCGTGGAATCCGCGATCAGATCACGGGTGACCAGAGAATATTTCATTCCGATGTGTCCCATTGCAATACCGTCACAAACAGCAATTGCCGGGAAAACAACCGGTGTTCCTCCTGCCATGGCAACGCCCTGTTTAACAGCATTTACGATTTTATCAAGATTCATATGTCCCGGAACGATCTCATTGTAAGAGCTGACGATTCCTACCAGAGGACGTTCCATTTCTTCTTTTGTCATTCCAAGAGCATTGAACAGAGACCTGTGCGGCGCCTGCTGTGAGCCCTTTTTTACTGCATCACTTCTCATATATTTCCACTCCTTTTATTATAAAAAATCAGATCCTTATATAGAATCAAAATCAGACTGCGGCTGCGATCAGATCGCCCATTTCTTTTGTACCAACAAGTGTGCAGCCTTCAGACATAATATCACCGGTGCGGTACCCATCAGTCAGGACCTTCTGGACTGCTGCCTCCACTGCGTCTGCTTCCGCATCAAGATCCAGAGAATAACGAAGCATCATGGCAGCTGAAAGAATGGTCGCAATGGGGTTGGCTTTGTTCTGGCCTGCGATGTCAGGTGCAGAACCATGGCTCGGTTCATAAAGACCGAATTTTGTCTCGTTCAGGCTCGCGGAAGAAAGCATTCCGATAGAACCTGTTACCATACTTGCCTCATCAGAAAGAATATCTCCGAACATGTTCTCTGTCAGAATGACATCAAACTGTTTCGGATCACGAACCAGCTGCATTGCACAGTTATCAACCAGCATATGTTCCAGAGTAACCTCCGGATAATCTCTGGCAACTTCCTCTACCACTTTTCTCCAGAGATGGGAAGAATCCAGTACATTTGCCTTATCTACACTTGTTACTTTTCGTGAACGCTTCATGGCGATCTCAAAAGCTTTTACCGCAATACGGCGAATCTCGTTTTCATTATAGGAAAGCGTATCAATGGCCTTCATTACGCCATTCTCCTCTACAGTCTTACGTTCTCCGAAATAAAGACCTCCAGTAAGCTCACGGACAATGATCATGTCAAATCCATCACCGATAATGTCCTCACGCAGAGGGCATGCTGCTTTTAATTCATTATATAAATATGCCGGACGGAGATTTGCAAACAGATTCAAAGCTTTACGGATAGCCAGAAGACCTGCCTCCGGCCGCTTAGACGGTTCCAGCTGATACCACGGGGATGTCTTCGCGTCCCCGCCGATAGATCCCATCAGAACTGCGTCAGACGCTTTTGACTCTGCAATTGCTTCTTCTGTAAGGGGAACACCGTGTACATCAATGGATGCACCTCCCAGAAGAACTTCCGAGTATGTAAATGTATGGTGATATTTTTTGCAGACCTGATCCAGAACTTTTTTGGCTTCTCTCACAATCTCAGGTCCGATTCCATCACCGGGAATCAATGCAATCTTACATTCCATAATAATTTCCTCTCCTTCTATGGCGCCATTATGCGTCAGGCTTCCTGCACGGTCCGAGCCTGCTTTCGCTCCCGCCAGAGTATTGTTATTATAATAACGCACTTTTTCCATGATTTCAACCTATTAAAGTGAAAAAACATCCGGATTTATACAAAATATGACAGGAAATATGCCCAAAAATACTGTAAATAGTGTCTGTGCAGGACTTCCCGTAAGCAAAAATAAAAAGTAAGCACCACATCATGCAGTACTTACTTTCTTCTCCATCACAATCTGCGGAAACTCAGGCAGATGCCTGCTCAGCTTTCTCCACTTCTGCAATAGCCTGTTTTCTCATTGGGATACGGCAGTTCTTATTATTACCGAATTCAACAATGACATCTTCATCTGTCATGTCGATTACAACTCCATAAAATCCACTGGTGGTTACAATACTGTCGCCCACTTCCATACTGTTCAGCATGGCCTGCAGTCTTTTCTGCTCTTTTTTCTGGGGACGGATCGTCAGAAAGTACATCATACCAAAGATAATAACCATCCAGATAATCAACATTCCCAAACTTGCTCCGGTCTGTGCGTCCATGTTATTTCCTCCTGTTTCAGTCATTCTCATTCCAATTTTCAGGAACACTATAGGATATCATACACAAAAATGTTTGATACTTCAAGTAGTTTTCACATTTTTTCTCAATAATTATAAAAGAACCGACTATTACCGGCTGCTGTTTATTTTTCCCTGTTCAAAACCTTCCAGGCGCATTTTCTTATACTCTGCAAAATTACCGGCATCCAGGGCATCTCTGATTTCTTCCATCATATGATTATAAAAATACAGATTATGGAGCACACAAAGACGCATTCCAAGCATTTCCCTGGCCTTCAGAAGATGACGGATATAGGCTCTGCTGTAATGACGGCAGGCCGGGCACTGGCATCCCTCTTCAATCGGGCGGGAATCCAGCTCATACTGAGCATTAAAAAGATTCAGCTTGCCCTGATTCGTATACACATGTCCATGACGGCCGTTTCTGCTTGGATATACGCAGTCAAAGAAGTCAACACCCCGTTCCACGCCTTCCAGAATATTTGCCGGAGTTCCCACTCCCATTAGATAGGTAGGCTTGTTCTGGGGAAGATAAGGAACCACTTCATCCAGGATTCTGTACATTTCCGCATGCGTCTCTCCCACTGCAAGACCGCCGATGGCATAACCGTCGAGATTCATCTCAGAAATCTGCTGCGCGTGGGCAATACGGATATCTTCATAAACTGCGCCCTGATTGATTCCAAAAAGCAGCTGTTCTTTGTTGATCGTATCAGGAAGGCTGTTCAGTCTTGCCATTTCATCCTTGCATCTGGCCAGCCAGCGGGTCGTGCGGTCAACGGATTTCTGCACATAATCCCTGTCCGCCACACTGCTGGGACACTCATCAAATGCCATTGCAATAGTAGAGGCAAGATTTGACTGGATCTGCATGCTCTCTTCCGGTCCCATGAAAATCTTATGTCCGTCAATATGAGAACGGAAATAAACCCCTTCTTCCTTGATCTTGCGCAGGCCGGAAAGAGAAAACACCTGAAAACCGCCGGAATCTGTCAGGATCGGCTTGTCCCAGACCATAAATTTGTGAAGGCCGCCCAGCTGTTTGACAATTTTATCTCCCGGACGCACGTGAAGATGATAGGTATTGGAAAGCTCCACCTGAGTCCCGATTTCCTGCAGATCGGTCGTGGAAACCGCGCCTTTGATCGCTGCGATCGTTCCGACATTCATAAAAACAGGCGTCTGAATTGTTCCGTGTACAGTGTGAAACTCCGCACGTTTCGCCCGTCCCTCTGTCTTTATCAGTTTATATTCTGCCATTTCTGCTCCTCTTTTTTCTCAATCTTTTTCTCAGTGAATCATGTATCAGTATATCTTGATTTATCCTAAATTTCAACTGTCAGTATGAAGAATCCTTGTGGAACTTTAACATTGTCATTTCGCAAACTTTGTCGTATAATGTTACGGAATATCTGTAAATCTGCATATATTTTAATAAGAAATAATTTACAGTCTACCGTTAGTGTTATTAGATGAGGAGGCAATACTGATTCATATGAGTACTTATACATTGGGAATTGATATCGGATCCACAACCGTCAAGATTGCGATCCTGGATGAACAGGAACATCTGATGTTTGCGGACTACGAAAGACACTTTGCCAATATTCAGGAAACTCTGGCAGACCTGTTGGAGAAGGCGTACACAAGACTCGGGGAGCTTTCCCTGAGCCCCGTGATCACCGGTTCCGGCGGTCTGACGCTTGCAACACATCTGGAAGTGCCCTTTGTCCAGGAAGTGATCGCAGTTTCCACTTCGCTTGAGAAGATGGCACCAAAGACAGATGTCGCTATTGAGCTGGGCGGAGAAGACGCAAAAATCATATATTTTGAAGGCGGCAATATTGAACAGCGTATGAACGGCATCTGCGCCGGAGGAACCGGTTCTTTCATTGACCAGATGGCATCTCTGCTCCAGACAGACGCTTCCGGACTGAATGAATACGCAAAGAACTACAAAGCGCTTTACCCCATTGCCGCACGCTGCGGTGTTTTTGCCAAAACAGATATCCAGCCGCTGATCAATGAAGGTGCTACCAAAGAAGACCTGTCCGCTTCTATCTTCCAGGCTGTTGTGAACCAGACTATTTCAGGCCTGGCATGCGGCAAGCCCATCCGTGGACATGTGGCATTTCTTGGCGGACCTCTTCACTTTTTATCCGAATTAAAAACCGCATTTATCCGTACCCTGAAGCTTGATGAGGAACACACCATTGTTCCGGAGAATTCCCATCTGTTCGCAGCCATCGGTTCCGCTTTGAACTCCAGAAAAGAAACCATTGTATCACTGACCGACTTAAAAAACCGCCTCAGAAATTCCATCAAACTTGATTTCGAGGTGGCACGTATGGAGCCGCTGTTCGCCTCAGACGAAGAGTACGAAGCATTCCGCACACGTCAGGACAGCTACAAAGTTACCACAGGTGACCTTTCTTCCTACAAAGGCAACTGCTACCTTGGTATTGACGCAGGTTCCACTACAACAAAAACCGCACTTGTGGGAGAAGACGGAAGCCTTCTCTATTCTTTCTACAGCAACAACAACGGAAGTCCCTTAAAAACCGCCATCCGTTCTATCCAGGAAATTTATTCCCTGCTGCCGGAAGATGCGCATATCGCCTACTCCTGTTCCACCGGTTACGGCGAAGCTCTTATCAAAGCTGCTCTGCTTCTTGACGAAGGAGAGGTAGAAACCGTTTCCCATTATTATGCCGCAGCTTTCTTTGATCCGGAAGTAGATTGTATTCTGGATATCGGCGGTCAGGATATGAAATGTATCAAGATCAAAAACCAGACTGTTGACAGCGTACAGCTGAATGAAGCATGCTCTTCCGGCTGTGGATCCTTTATTGAAACCTTCGCAAAATCCCTGAATTACAGCGTGCAGGATTTCGCAAAGGCAGCACTCTTTGCCCGGCATCCCATTGATCTTGGAACACGCTGTACCGTATTCATGAACTCAAAAGTCAAGCAGGCCCAGAAAGAAGGCGCTGAAGTATCAGATATCTCCGCCGGACTTGCTTATTCTGTTATCAAAAATGCGCTTTATAAGGTAATAAAAGTATCCGATGCCGCAGAGCTCGGAAGGCATATCGTAGTACAGGGCGGTACCTTCTACAATGATGCGGTTCTGCGAAGCTTTGAGCGAATTGCCAACTGCGAAGCAATCCGTCCGGATATTGCCGGAATCATGGGAGCTTTCGGAGCAGCACTGATTGCAAGAGAGCGGTATGAAGAAGGCAAAGAAACTACCATGCTCTCCATCAATAAGGTCAATGAACTGAAATATACCACATCCATGGCAAACTGCCGCGGATGTACCAATAACTGCCGTCTTACCATCAACAAATTCACAGGTGGACGCCAGTTTATCAGCGGCAACCGCTGCGAGCGCGGTATCGGCAAAGAAAAAAATAAAGACCATGTGCCGAATCTTTTTGAATACAAATACAAACGGCTGTTTTCCTATGAACCGCTGACTGCAGATAAAGCAGAAAGAGGCCGTGTAGGTATCCCCCGTGTTCTGAATATGTTTGAGAACTATCCTTTCTGGTTCACGTTCTTCACAGAATTAAAATATGAAGTGGTTCTTTCTCCTACTTCCACCAGAAAGATTTATGAACTTGGTATTGAATCCATCCCGAGCGAGTCGGAATGCTATCCTGCCAAACTGGCACATGGTCATATCAGCTGGCTTTTGCAGAAAGGTGTCAAATTCATTTTCTATCCGTGTATTCCATACGAAAGAAATGAATTCCCGGACGCAGTCAACCACTATAACTGCCCGATTGTCACCTCCTATGCAGAGAATATCAAGAACAACGTGGACGAGCTTCATGATCCGTCCATCGATTTCCGCAATCCGTTCCTGGCATTTACCTCCGAAGCAATTCTGACTGACCGCCTGGTACAGGTATTCCCGGAAATCCCTGCTGATGAAGTGAAAGCTGCTGCTCACAAAGCCTGGGCAGAACTGGATCTGGTACATAAAGATGTTCAGAAAAAAGGCGAAGAAACACTCTCCTACCTGAAAGAAACCGGCCGCAGAGGAATCGTTCTCGCCGGACGTCCCTACCACATTGACCCGGAAATCCATCACGGTATTCCGGATCTCATCAACAGCTACGGCATAGCAGTACTCACGGAAGATTCCGTCTCCCATCTGGCACAGGTGGAACGTCCCATCCGTGTCAACGACCAGTGGATGTATCACTCTCGTCTGTATGCTGCAGCAAACTTCGTAAAGACAAGAGATGACCTGGATCTTATTCAGCTGAACTCCTTCGGCTGCGGTCTGGATGCTGTTACTACAGATGAGGTTTATGAAATTCTGGACGGAAGCGGCAAGATCTACACCTGCCTGAAAATTGATGAAGTCAACAACCTCGGTGCTGCCCGTATCCGTGTGCGCTCTCTGCTTGCTGCCATCCGTGCCAAAGAATCACAGAACAAACCAAGGGAGATTCAGCCTTCTTCCATCGAAAAAGTGGTATTTACCAAAGAAATGCGTAAGGATTACACGATCCTCTGCCCGCAGATGTCACCTTTCCACTTTACGATCATTCAGGCAGCACTCAATACCTGCGGCTATCATCTGGAAGTCCTTCCGAACGATAACAAGCACGCCGTAGATGTGGGGCTGAAATACGTCAACAATGATGCCTGCTATCCATCCCTGATCGTTGTCGGTCAGATTATGGATGCACTGCTTTCCGGCAAGTATGACCTGAACAAAACAGCTGTCATCATGTCCCAGACAGGAGGCGGATGCCGTGCTTCCAACTATATTGCCTTTATACGCCGAGCATTAAAGAAGGCCGGTATGGAACAGGTTCCGGTTATTTCCGCCAACTTAAGCGGCCTTGAGAGCAATCCGGGATTTAAGATCACACTTCCTCTGGCGAAACGCATGGTGTACGGTGCCGTGTTCGGTGATATTCTGATGAAATGCGTTTACCGCATGCGTCCTTATGAAGTGGAAAAAGGGATCGTCAACCGTAAGCACAAAATCTGGGAGCAGCGTGTCATTTCCTTTCTTCAGGGAGGCAGTGTCAGCCACAGCCAGTTTAAGAAGCTCTGCAGGGAGATGGTCCATGATTTTGATACCATTCCCATCACAGATGAGAAAAAGCCAAGAGTCGGTATTGTAGGCGAAATTCTTGTAAAATTTCTGCCAGCAGCCAACAACCACCTGGCAGAGCTTCTGGAAGCAGAGGGCGCCGAAGCTGTCTGCCCGGACCTGATTGATTTCTTCAATTACTGCTTCTATAACCAGAATTTCAAGTCCGAATACCTTGGTTTCAAGAAATCCAAAGCGACTATGGGTAATCTGGGAATCAAGGGGATTGAATGGATCAGAAAAACCGCAAACGATGCCTTCACTGAAAGCCGTCATTTTACTCCTTCCGCAGATATCCGTGATCTGGCAGAAATGGCATTACCAATTGTATCTCCGGGCAACCAGACAGGTGAAGGATGGTTCCTTACCGGCGAAATGATGGAACTGATCCACGGAGGTGTACCAAATATCGTATGTATCCAGCCATTTGCCTGCCTGCCCAACCACATTGTAGGAAAAGGCGTTATCAAGGAAATACGCAGGACGCATCCCCAGGCCAATATCGTTGCTATCGACTATGATCCGGGTGCCAGCGAAGTAAATCAGCTGAACCGTATCAAACTGATGCTGTCCACGGCAGTAAAGAATCTGAATAAGAATCCGTGATTAATATAATATAAGACGCTGAACTGTGTTGTATCTATTCACAGTTCAGCGTCTTATTTTTGTATTATTTTTGTAATTGAAGCGAAAATGTCTGTTTACGCAGACAGAACTTTTATAGTGATTCATTACTCCGGATCTCGTGACCGGTACATTCTTCCTGCCACCCGAGCCAGATAACGTCCTCCTGGAAGTGCAGATAATTCTTCTTCTGTCGGTCTGCTGACAAGAAGATAAACTACAAAATATACCGCCACTGCAAAAATCACCGATACTCCCAGACAGATAATATTGATATGAATCAGTGCATACAGTCCATAATATACCCCTCCTGCCACCAGACCCATGGGAATGGATGCCACAAGCGGATACAGATAAGCACTCTTCCATGGATTACGATGTCCCATATATTTTCTCATGGCACGATCATTGAGAAGCACCATCACCACTGCATACACGATCATGGCAATGACTACACCATAAATTCCAAGATCCGTAAAGAACATCAGAAGAGCCATTACAATCACATCCACCACCAGTGCAACAGCGGCATGGATCATGGGAATATTCGGTTTCCCGATTCCCTGAAGTACGCCGTTTGAAATATTGGAATTCCCGTTCAAAATGATCGTAATCGCACCAAGAATCAGAAGTTGTCCTGCCACACCATTCGTTTTTGGAAAAATCAGACGGGTAATCGGACCGGAAAGGACTGCTAGTCCAACTGCTGCCGGAATAGAGATCAGCATGCTGATCCAGGTTGCTCTGTCCGTCTTGGCATTCGCTGCTTCAAGATCACCTGTCGCATAATGCGCAGAAACCTCAGGAATCATGGAAGTAGGCGCCGTGCTGGCCAGAGTCAGCGGTATATTGATCAGTGTCATAAAAAACCCGTATTCCGCATACAGAACCTGCAGCATATCTTCTTCTTTACCGCGCATTCCCATAATTCCCATATACATATAGCTGTTTACGGTTCCATTCACATTATAGATAAACGTACTTAAAATAATAGGAAGCACGATCAGCATGATGCTTTTCATCAGTACAGAGTAGCTCTCATTGACCGATCGTCTGTCATGTTCCATTTTTCTGCGGATGATCTTATGATTCAGCTTATAAACCAGCAGCATGAATAACAGTGCAGACAACACGCCCGCACCCGTTCCGAGAGTAGCTCCTGCAGCGCTCCATCTCTGTACCACATCCTCGCCCTGTCCTTTGAAATGGTTGACCATAAAGCCGGACATGCCAAGTGCAACGATCGCAACAAAAATCTGTTCGATGATCTGTGAAATGGATGTGGGAAGCATATTTCTGTATGCCTGAAAATATCCCCTGAATACTCCGAGAATACCCGAGAGAAAAATCGTAGGAGCAAGCATCTGCAGAGCCAGACGTGCATTTGCCATATTATCCGGCACCAGTATGGATGCGCCGAATACGCAGAACAGTGCCACCGCTCCTCCGGCAATCACCGCATACAGAAGAGCACACCGAAATACTCTCTGCGCATCCCTGTATCTTTTAAATGCAATCTTCTCAGCCATTATTTTTGAAACAGCCTGAGGGATACTGAACGTCGCGATCATCAGCAGAATAAAATAGATATTCTGCGCAAACTGAAAAAGTGCAAAACTCTGGGAACCAAGAGTCGTGGACAACGGACTTTTGTACAGCATGCCGATGATCTTGGAGACCAGCGCGGCAATCATCAGAAAAGTTGCATTTTTTTCGAGTGTATTATTATTTTTATTTCCCATTTCTCACGGTTCCTTTATATATTCTCAATCTGCCAGTCAATGGGAGTAAGTCCATTGGCTTCCAGAAATTCATTTGTCCTGCTGAA
>JALEHU010000036.1 GCA_022770365.1 Blautia sp.
ATGGATAACATCTCCAGGATGATTAATTGTGGTGACCCTTCCTTTGGCGGTGCCATGTATGTCTGTCCCCACTGCGGCAACATGAAATTTGTTCCTTTCCGCTGTAAAAGCCGTTTTTGTCCAACCTGTGGTGTAAAATACCGTCATTTATTTTGTAAAGGTATCATTTCCCAAAGCCGAGAGTGATCACAAGATATCCAACGCTCCAGGAAGCTTTGATACTTCCGCCCATCTTTTCTGTCAAAAGCCTTGCAATCGAAAGCCCCAGTCCGGTAGAACCTTTGGCATTTTCTACGGTATAGAATCGGTCAAACAGTTTTCCCGCTTCCACTTCCGAAAGATGCGACGCTCTGTTCTTAAACGTAATGCATCCATTTCTCTCAAGTACGACCTTCAAATCACCATCCGAGTATTTCGCAGCATTGGAAAGAATATTCGCAAAAACACGCTGTAATGCGCCCTGATCCATCTTCCGCATCACTGGTTCATCCGGCATATCAATTTCCGGAGAAATACCCTGTTCTGTCAACATGGCGTATGCCCCTGCCAGTGCAATCTCCAGTTCACGATTTAACGACAGGCATACCGGACACAGTTCTTCACTTGCAGAAGTAATGACAGAATATCGAAAAAGCTCCTCCGTAAGTCTTTTTAATGCATCTGTCCGTTCCCGGACAATTTCCAGATATGCCTTCATCTTTTCATCTGCAGGATTATCCTCCATCAGCTCCAGATAACCAATGATCGCCGTGAGAGGTGTGCGCAGATCGTGGGCAATATTCGTAACAGCATTTTTCAGTTCCTGATCCCCCTGCCTGAGCCTTAAACGTTCTTTCCGAAGTTCGATCAGTTCTTTATTGATACGAGATGCCAATTTACGAACATATCTGTCTCGTATAGATACGGAAATACATGTATTCGTATCCATGGACAGCTTCTCAGAAAAACGATCTGCAATTTCTGAAATGTTCTTTCTGAGGAAAAGAATATACAAAATCTTTACAACAATCACAGATATAAGGATTCCTGTTAACATCAGACATCCAATATGCATCTTCTTATCCCTCACTTTCTTTGTATTATTTCAAAGATTTTCGCCGGAACATCAGGATACCAGCTCCGGTCATTACCACAAACCAGCCAACATCATAAAGCATCATATATCCGATGCGATCAATCCGTATTGCACTAAGCTGCATGACCTGCCCGCCCGGTGTAAAATCCAAAAGGAACTCATAGACCGCACGCTTTGTACTTCCTTCCGGCAGATAATTCGGATTTGGCTCCAGTTCTCCAGTATATTCGATTTCGCCTGATTCCGTCACTGTATATTCCGGAGAATAAAATTCATCCTGATCCAGTGTGGATTGAATCACTACACCACTCACAAGCACGAGAACAGTCAATAAAATACATACTACGGAAGAACCTGCCTTTTTCCCAAGCACCATGGATATCCAGGTGAAAATTGCCGAAAAAACTGCCAGCATAAAGAAGATTCCTGCATAAACCAGGCAATAGACAAACAGTGGATTTCCATTCTCCATCAGAATGATGCCCGGAACAAGATAAGCCACAGACCATATCAGGAGAAACAGCCACCCTGCTACCATAGTCGTGATCAGATTCGCAAGGTAAATTGCCGTTCTTCCCTGTCCGACCACAATCTTATTCCGAAGTGTCCCGTCACTGTATTCCGTTCCTATATAAAGGGAAACAAATGCTGCCAGCGGAAATACTGCCACCGCCGCAATCGCAAACAATGCATTGTCAAAATACGGAGTCCCTCCACACACAACATAATCCCGGTAATTCATCAGTACCTGAAACAATGCCAGACCCGCTACAATGATTGCGCTGATCTGAAAAACACGGGTTTTCCAGATTCTTTTCATATTTGCATGAATCAGATTACACATGGTCAGCACCTCCAATCAGGTTCAGATAGAAGCTTTCCAGACTTTCATCCTGTTCTTTCATCGTCAGGATCTGGCAGTCATAGGAATCTGCTGCCTCCACCAGTTCCGAAACCGTCATCTCACTGTAAATATCAGCTTCCGATTCCGAAACAATCCTGTAATCAGCTTTTCGATATTCCAGTGCTTTTGAAAAAGCAGTCATATCCGAAACTTTTACCCGGATCTTCTTTGCACATGCAGCTTCCAGTTCCTCTGCACTGATTTCTTTCACCATGTGCCCATGATCGATAAATCCGTAATGCTTTGCCAGTCTTGACAGTTCATCCAGAATATGACTGGAGATCAGCACCGTGATTCCCTGCTCCCGGTTTAATTTCAGGATCAGTTCACGAATCTCAATGATTCCCTGAGGATCCAGACCATTTACCGGTTCATCCAGCACCAGAAAATCCGGATTTCCTGCAAGAGCAATGGCAATGCCAAGTCTCTGACGCATACCAAGGGAAAAATCTTTCACTTTTTTCTTCCCGATATCCTCTAATCCTACAAGCTTAAGCAGCTCCCGAATTCCGTCAAAGTCTGGTTTCCCCAAAATCAGATATTGCTGTTTCAAATTATCTTCTGCCGTCATATCCAGATAGATCGATGGTGTTTCCACCACCGCACCTATTCTTCTGCGGGATTGACGGATCATCTTATCCGAATCCGGGATCTCATATAGACGATAACTTCCGGACGTCGGATACTGCAGCCCTGTAATTACACGGATCAGTGTCGTCTTACCGGCTCCGTTTTTCCCGACAAATCCATAAATAGAGCCCTTTGGCACATGCATATCCAGATCGGCAAGTGCCTGAAAATTCTTATACTGTTTACACAGCCCTTTTGTTTCAAGAACGTATTGCATATGAAAACCTCCTTCAATTGTTCAACTGAAGTCTATCATGCAAAGGTTAAGAAACCGGTGAAGGAAATCGTTGAGAAATCGTTAAGATTTACCAGAATAGGACTCCTCTTTCAGCATAAATCCGATTCCCCACACAGATTTAATATAATCTCTTCCACCGGCTTCCCGAAGTTTTGACCGCAGATGGCTCATATGCGTCTTGAGAGAAGTCTCTGTACAATCCATGGTATCTTCGCTGATACGATCCAGTATGACAGATTTTGCGATCACCTGCTCCGGATTCTGAATCAGAAGCTTCAGAATCGCATATTCTGTTTTTGTCAAAAGCACCGGCTGCTCCCCCACCGTCACTGCACGGGAAGCCGTATCCATCATCAGATCTTTGTATCGAAAACTGTCAGACAATGGGAAAACTGCTTTCCTAAGCTGCACTTCCACCCGTGCCAGTAATTCCTTTGTCGAAAATGGCTTTGTAATATAATCCTCCGCCCCTCCAAGAAGCAGTGCAACCTTATCATCAATTCCTGCTTTTGCACTCACCACGATCACGGGAATTCCCTGTATTTTCCCAAGAAGCTCCTCTCCGGACAATCCCGGAAGCATCAGATCAAGGAGAATCAGATCCGGTCTGATGTATTCCAGGCATAACAGTGCCTCTGTCCCTGAATATGCCCTATGACAGGAGTATCCCGCCTGTTCCAGCACCTCCTGCTCCAGGTCCCCGATTTTTAAATCATCATCAATGATGAGAATCTTTTTTCGATTCTGCATTTGTTTCACTTCCATTCACACTCATTTTTAATATCATAACAAAAAATAAAAAACAGACCAAAACCACACGGATTTCAGTCTGTTTTACACGGAATTCAAGTCGAACGCACGTGAGACTTGGCACGCGATTCTGGTCAGCTTAAGCTGACCAGAATAGTCTATGATACATGATTTCTCCAAATGATTCTTGGAATAAGTGCCACAATGATCAAAAAGACTGGAATGCATACCAGCATCGGCCACACAACATACCTGTAGCTAAACATAATCATACTTCCTGCCATCAAATGGACAATTGCATAGTTAAGCAGCTGGCCTATGGTAATCACTAATGCAAATGTAAGTAAAACTCTGAATATTCCTTCATAAGATAACATGGCTGCGATTTGTTTCTTTGTCATTCCAATGGCACCAAGCACGGATAGTTCCTGCTTTCTTTCATGAATGGAGGTATATGTCAGATTAATCATATTTAATATAGCAATCAATGCAAGAATCGCACTTAAAGCTCCTCCGATTACAAGGAATGTGCGGATCGTCTCATTGAAATCTTTCAAATACGTCTCTCTTGATGTGTAATCCAGGCCTGAGCTGATATTCTCACAATAATCGGAGATATATTCTTCGGCAGTATCGATATGATCCTCTTTTACATTTATGAAGTATTTAAGAGCTCCTTTGGTATCCGGAATGACTTCCCTATATTCCTTCGATGGAATCGTAATATAGATATCCATTCCATGGGAATGTCCGGGGCCCATGGAATAGCTCACATCTCCAATTCCAATCACCTCATACTCCTTGCTGCTCCCATCAGGAAAGTCTACCGTTATCTTATCTCCAACATGATAATAGGCATATTTGCTGTCATCACCTCCACCTTCGACAGGAGATGAAACAATCGCATAGTCACCGGAGCAAAAGGTTTCATAGTCTATAACCTTCGTATCCATTTCCATCTTATCAAAAGCAATCCGGTCTACTCCATAAATGCGTGAATTTATGCTCTTATTTTCATAAACTAATTGATCATAGCTTTCCTTCTGTGACATATCGTAGATAAACCAGTCCGGATGTTCTTCATAAAGCGCCACGAAACGCTCATATGGCGTCCCTTCCAAATGCTGCAGTGACTCTGACATGTAAATTGCACCGGATTCTTCCACTTCCAGATTGCTTTCCAATGCCTGTATATCCTCAAAACGAACTCCATCACAAACAATTTCAAGAGAAGTAAAATTCATAATCGCTGCATCTGCAATTGTAAAATCCGCACTGGAAAAGTTTGAAATATATTTTTCCTTATCCATGCAGGCTACAATCGATACGGTAACATTAATCATTACAATACTTAAAGCCATAGATAACAGAACTGCAACCGTTCTGCGTTTATTTCTCTTCAGATTTTCCCATGCCATGGAAAGCGTGGTTACTTTTTTACTCTTTCTTTTCTTTGACAGTTTCCCTACCGTAGCATCGTTATACCTTACCGCTTCAACCGGTGATATTTTTCTTATAAATCTGAAAGGCTTTTCGCAACTGATTCTCACGGTAAACCAGGAAAAAAGTGCACATATCACAAATACCCAGATATTTGGAATGATCTCACATTTTTGAATGGCCAGATTGACAACGATAAATGGGAAAACAAAGTATGATGTTACAAAGCCCAGCACTAAGCCTATAGGAATGGCAATAAGGCTAAGGGATAAAGCCTGCTTCAGCACTATTTTCTTTAACTGTCTGTTGGTTGTTCCAATTGTTTTCAGCAATCCATAATAATGGATATCGGATGTCACCGCAATTAAAAATATATTATGAATGATCAGATACCCCGACAGAATGATCATGAACAAAATAATTACCACAATCATTACGGAAGTAAAATCCAACTCACTGGCTGCATAAGCCCATTTTATACCATCATTGATCTCAGGACCAAACCCATGTCTTTCCTTTAACTGATCCATTTGCCCTGAAATGTTAAAGGAGGTCTTGAAGTTGAACCCCGGATTGATCGAGCCGCAATATGAACCTGCCTGAATGAAGCGATCATAATCTTCTCTGTTTTTCCAGGTAGGTGAAAACTCTTCCTGGAAGGCCTTTGATACATAAATCTGATTCGCAACTGTACTGGCAGGTTTTTCCCAAATGCCACATACGTAAAAATCACCTTCATACGTAGTAAATCCATTGCTCATTTTCAGATGAATCGTCTGACCCAATTCATGGGGTAAGCCAAAAGCATCCAGCACAGTCGTACAGGTTGCAACTTCATGATACTTCTCAGGCAGCTTTCCCTGACTTGGATAGGAATAGCTGTTCTTTGCACTCTCAGCTTCTGTATATCTGATCTCCGTGTAATCCTCTTTCAATTCTTCGCTCTCAGTAACACCTGCAATGACGTTATAAGAAAGATCGATAATGTGGGTATCCGTTGCCAATTCGTCATATTCTTCCTGAGTCAGAAACTTAAAACCTGCATGGTAGCTTGTTCCAACCTGATAGGTCGTACTGATTTCCATTGATTTCATGATGCTGCTGCCCACTGTGAATAACGTGGTAAGCATAACAGTGGTAAGCACGATCGCTATCAAAAGAATGATATTTCTTTTCTTATTTGCCAGCATGCTTTTCCTCGAAATATTGGAAAGGCATTTCTGATTCTTTACTTTACGCATTTGCCTTTTCTCCCCCGTATACTTTGCCATCTTCAATTCGAATGATTCGGTCAGCCATCTGAGCGATTTCTTCATTATGCGTAATCATTACGATAGTCTGTTTGAATTTCACACTGGTCATTTTCAGTAATCCCAAAACATCCTGACTCGTCCTGGAATCCAGATTTCCCGTAGGTTCATCTGCCAGAATAATACTGGGTCTGGTAATCAGTGCACGACCTATGGTCACTCTCTGCTGCTGTCCCCCGGACAACTGACTTGGCAAATGTTTTCTTCGATTCTCAAGATTCAAAACCTTCAGAAGTTCATCAAGATGTTTCTTATCCGGCTTCTGGTAATCAAGCAAAAGCGGAAATACAATATTCTG
>JALEHU010000039.1 GCA_022770365.1 Blautia sp.
CATGGAAAAATCTGGATACACTTGCTTCCTACAGCAAGCTTTCCGGTCTGAAAGATCATGTAAATATCGCTGAGGCTATGTCCGGCGAAAAAGGCGCAGAGCGTGCATCCGGTTACAGCACACCTATGGCAGAAGGTCTGAATTTCAATTATGCAGCCAAACAGGTGGACGAAACCGTTTTATCTGCACTTGCTGAACTGGCTGACGAAGCCCAGCTTATCGACAAATTTGAAGAATTATATAACGGTGCTGTGATCAACACCGGAGAAAAACGTATGGTTCTCCATCATCTGGCACGCAGACAGCTGGGAAATCCGGTTGTGGTTGACGGTGTGAACAAGCGTGAATTCTACGTTGCACAGCAGAAAAAAGCTGC
This sequence comes from Blautia sp., assembly GCA_022770365.1. Lineage (GTDB taxonomy): Bacteria > Bacillota > Clostridia > Lachnospirales > Lachnospiraceae > Blautia_A. The sequence continues at coordinate 377 of JALEHU010000039.1, forward strand.
TGATTTTGCAAACAAAGTCCATGCAGGTGAAATCACCAACGAAGCCGGTGAAAAATTTACCACCGTTGTTCAGATAGGTATCGGCGGAAGCGACCTGGGTCCCCGCGCTTTGTACATCGCACTTGAAAACTGGGCAAAAGCCAACAACACATTCAAGATGGAAGCCAAATTCATCAGCAATGTTGATCCTGATGACGCAGCTGCTGTTCTCGCTTCCACAGACCTTGCACATGCCCTGTTCATCGTTGTTTCCAAATCCGGAACAACCCTGGAAACCCTTACCAATGAAGCATTCGTAAAAGATGCCCTGACTAAAGCCGGATTAAATCCATCCAAACATATGCTTGCCGTAACCAGCGAGACCTCTCCTTTAGCCAAGAGCGACGATTATCTTGCAGCAATTTTCATGGACGACTATATCGGCGGACGTTATTCTTCCGTATCCGCTGTGGGCGGAGCAATCCTTTCTCTCGCATTCGGACCGGAAGTATTTGCACAGATTCTGGACGGCGCTGCTGCAGAAGACGAGCTTGCAACCAACAGAGATTTATTAAAAAATCCTGATATGCTGGATGCTCTTATCGGTGTTTATGAAAGAAATATCCAGGGATATCCTGCTACCGCTGTTCTGCCGTATTCTCAGGCATTAAGCCGCTTCCCGGCACATTTACAGCAGTGCGATATGGAGTCCAACGGCAAGACCGTGAACCGCTTCGGCGAACCTGTAAATTATGTAACAGGGCCGGTTATTTTCGGTGAGCCCGGTACCAACGGACAGCATTCCTTCTATCAGCTTCTGCATCAGGGATCTGACATTGTTCCTCTGCAGTTTATCGGATTCAAAAAGAGCCAGCTTGGCGTTGATGTTGACATCGAAGACAGCACCAGCCAGCAGAAACTCTGCGCGAATGTAGCTGCCCAGATCGTGGCATTTGCATGCGGCAAGGACGATGAAAACCTGAATAAAAAATTCAATGGCGGACGTCCTTCCAGCATCATCATCGGTGAACAGCTGACTCCTGCATCTCTCGGTGCATTACTTGCTCACTTTGAGAACAAGATCATGTTCCAGGGATTCGTATGGAATCTGAACAGCTTCGACCAGGAAGGTGTTCAGCTCGGTAAAGTCCTTGCAAAGCGTGTACTTGCTCATAATACCGACGGAGCTCTCAAAGTATACAGTGATCTGCTCGACATCTGATTTCCCATAACATGAGATAAAAATTTCCGCCTCAGATATTTTCGTATCTGAGGCGGTTTTCACTTCTTCATTTACACTCAGTCTCAGGTCGGATTCATAACACAAATCCCCCTGAAACTCATATTATTTTCTTCTACATCCCGTATGAGCAAGTAGCGAAGCAAATTGCGAATATGGAGCGATTGCGTCAGTATTCGACTTTTATTTATTGGTAATGTCTGCGTAAGCAGACATTTCCGTTTAGAATGTATCAAAATATTCAGAAGGGCTCATCTTCGTGTAAGCATGAAAAATTCTGCTGAAATAAAATTGATTCTCATAACCAACGGATAAGGCCACTTCTTTAATTAGCATTTCTTTATTATTTCTCATAATTTCTTTTGCCTTCTCCATTCGCTGTTCTGTAATATACTGATTAAATGACTTATTCATATATTTTCGGAATATTTTGCTGAAATATGGCTGCGAAACTCCAAACGTATTACAGATACTGGTAAGAGAAATTTCTTCTGCTATATGATGCTCTACATAGTCCTTTATTTTTTCAAGAAATTCTGGTGCATCTACTTTTTCCACAGATGTATCCTGTAAATTTTGCAGCAAAATATCAAGAAAACCATTACAGACATCTTCCATGTGATCAGCTTCAGCCAATATTTCTTCCAAGATCCTTTCCATTTCAATCTGTTGATGTGAGATTTCCGTGTTACTGTACTTCCGTGAAATATAAATAATCTGTTTCATCATGTATTCAACAAACAGTTGGGGACATTCTTCTGATTCCCAACTGCGAAAAATATTCTGAATTTCTTTTGGGTCAATCATTTTTTTCGTGGGATTGACATTACCACGAAAAAAATGATTGACCCTTAATTTTTTCGGCAAGTTCTTTTTGTGTGATCTTTTGTTCCTCTCTTAATCTTTTTATTGTTTTTCCTGTTACATAACTCATAAAATGATACCTCTCCCATCTCTTTATTATGAGTTAATTCTACACTGGAAAGTTTTCCGGAACAACCTACGAAGCGTAGAGTAAACATCGGATTTCCAGTTCCTGAACTTATAAAATTATCATCAATTAAGATTGCGTGAAAATCCGGCTTTTTTAGCAGCCTGTAGCCTTCTATCATTCTACACCACAACTCAAGAAGGATATTCATATTCAAAAGAAGCCCTGTCTGTTTCAAAGGCAAAAAGGGTAATGCCTTCTTTGCAAAATCGATAGGAAGCCCGACAGGCTGCACTTTCATGGATTGTCCTCACCATATCCCCCTTCGCAGGAGCTTTAAGAGGATGTTCAGACGTTTTCAGCAGACGGGCTTCCAGTTCCAGATTTCCCTGAACAATACGAACCATTTTATTCTGAATCTGAACAGCCCTGGCCCCATGATATCATATTTTAAGGGGGAAAGTGGTCCAAAATCCAATTTCCCCCTGATATTTAACTCCGGTGTGTGTACTGCCAGCTGAATACCTTCTTCACCAAACCGGTTCTCACCGATGGAGATATTTTTTCCCGTCCTGCGAAATCCCTCTGCCGGAAATACAGCTGTCCAGGCATCACTATCCGTAATAACCTGAATTGAACAGGCATGTTTTCGACCTGACTTGTGGACGGCAGGTATCACCGCTAAAGTCTGTGTATCAGACTGACATTTCAAATACCATCCATAAAAAGAACCATGCATTCATCCACCTCCGTGAAAAAATAAATATTATTTTTCCACAAATCTCCGTAAATTATACGTCCTATGGCGTCCCTCATCGAAATAAGCACCTGCAATTCTGACTACAGATGACCGCGCCGGTGTCATCCTTCTGGTCAATTCCAGCATATCTTCACGATTTATCATTTTGCCGCATCCTCCAAGATTTCAACTTCTCATCTGCCGGTCAATCCATTCCATGATAACATTTACAATATAGTCCTGCTCACTCTCTGTCAGGTCACGCCCCTGAGGAATATGGTGCCACTTTTCCAGGCAGCCTCTGCAGCAGGCAGCTGTCGCATGCTGTGCGACAAAAACAGGATGACCGCGCATAGGTGTCTGCTTTCCATCATTGTGCGGGCAGGCAGGCGCCAGCCTTTTTTGAACAAACTCCCGGGCATGACTGCGAACGGTATCCATTCCTTTTTCTGATACATAATACCGGTCATTGGATTTCAAGGAAAAACTGCTGCGGAATTTTGACTGCGACAGCCGTTTCCACAGATTGCCCTCGTATACTGCCGGAGTTTCGCAAACCATAGATGGCTGAACACTGCCTTTATACGTGATCATTTTTTCTTTTCCCCGTATCTGCGATTCTTCTGCCTGACTCCCCAAAGCATCAACTGCAGACTCCATGGCTTCCTTCCTCAGTTCCGCCTCCACCATCTGAGATTCCTTACTGCCTGCTTTCAACCGCTCTGCCAGCTTTGTATTCCGGTCCGTGGTTGTTTCATTTTTTATCGCATAGTAAACAGCTTTCTTTTCCCCGATCAGCACCAGGATTTTCTTTGCTCTGGTCACACCGGTGTAAAGAAGATTTCGCTGCAGCATGACAAAATGGCTCATGGTAAACGGCATTACCACAATCGGATACTCACTTCCCTGGGCTTTGTGGATGGTAACTGCATAAGCCAGCACCAGTTCCTCCAGCTCCGTCACATCATAGACCACTTCCCTGCCGTCAAAATCAACGGTCAGTTCCCGTTCTTCCATGTCTACTTTTGTGACTGTTCCAATATCTCCGTTAAAAACTTCCTTGTCGTAATCATTCCGAATCTGCATTACCTTGTCGTGCAGGCGATACTGGGTGCCTCCACGGCGGAGAAAAATCTTAGAAGGGTTCATGGCTTCCTGCAGTACCTGATTAAGATTGGCTGCTCCGCAAATGCCCCTTTGCATGGGTGTCAGCACCTGAATATCCCGAACTGCGTCTGCATGATAATATCTGGGAAGATTCTGCGTACAATATTTCACCAGAGTATCCACTACCTCCTCGTTGGTCTCCTTGCCGGCAAAAAAGAAATCTGCGTCTTTTCCGCCGCGCATATCGATATTTTCCCCTTTATTGATCCGGTGTGCATTCATGATAATCCGGCTTCCCTGCGCCTGACGGAAAATCTTTGTAAGACGCACCACCGGAATTCTGCCGGAATCAATAATATCTTTTAATACATTTCCTGCTCCCACACTGGGCAGCTGATCCGTATCACCGACCAGAATCAGCGACATATGTTCCGGAATTGCCTTCAACAGGTTATACATGAGCATCACATCCACCATGGAACACTCGTCCAGAATGAGAACATCTCCTTCCAGAGGCTTTTCCTCATTTTTCTGGTACCCTTCCGGAGGCTTGAATTCCAGAAGCCGGTGAATCGTCTTCGCCTCCATTCCGGTCGCCTCTGACATACGCTTTGCAGCTCTGCCTGTAGGAGCTGCCAGCAGAATTCTGCACCCTGCCAGCCGATACGCGGAAATAATTCCCATTGTGGTGGTGGTCTTTCCGGTGCCGGGACCTCCGGTCAGCACCATCACTTTGGATGAAATGGCTGTCCGAACGGCCTCCAGCTGAATCTCATCATAGGCAATCTGAGACCTGCTCCTGGACTCACGGATAACCTTTTGCACAATGTCATCCGTATCAGCCTTTATCTTTCTCTCTTCAGAAAGAAGCCGTATCAGACGCTTCGCGCAGCCGGTTTCGGAAAAATAAAAAGGCGGCAGATAAATCGCCTCTTCCTCCTTGATCACATCACCGGTACGGATCATTTCATCCAGAGTAATCTCCAGTTCCGGTGCATCTACTTCCAGAAGCTCCGTCGCCTTTTCCACCAGCTGCTCCCGGACAGCATAACAGTGTCCGCTCTCGGATAGTTTATTCAAGGTATAAAGAATACCGCTTCTCAAACGTACAAATCTTCCTTTTTCGATTCCCATCTTCTCAGCGATGGCATCCGCGGTCTTAAACCCGATGCCCCAGATATCATCCGCCAGCCGGTAGGGATTCTCCTTAACAATCTGTATACTCTCGCTTCCATAGGTCTTAAAAATCTTTGTGGCATGAGAAGTACTGACTTCATGGCTCTGGAGAAACAGCATGATATTTTTAATCTCCTTCTGTTCCTGCCAGCTGTTCTTGATCCGCTCCACACGGACCTTTCCGATCCCTTCCACCTGAATCAGGGAATCCGGATTTTCCTCAATTACATCCAGTGTATCCTTCCCGAATTTTTCTACGATCCGCTTCGCAAACTTCGGTCCGACCCCCTTGATCAAACCGGAACCCAGATATTTTTCAATTCCATAAACCGTTGCCGGAAGGGTCTCCTCAAATTTCTCAACAGAAAACTGCTTTCCATACTTTGCATCCACTTTCCAGAATCCATCCAGAGACAGAACAGAGCCCACATGGGTATCCGGCATGATCCCCACAACCGTGACCAGATCGTGATAATTCTTTACGGCGCACTTTAATACTGTGTAGCCATTTTCTTCATTCTGGTATGTAATTCTCTCCACCACACAACGCAAGTGCTCCATAGTTTCAATCCTTCCCTGACTTTTCGTGATGTCAGTATAACACATACCTTTTTGGCTGGCAATTACAACATACAATCTGTAAATATATTTGTTATAAATGTCTGCTTGTGTCATTTTTTGTTTTTTATCCAGTATAACCGCTAAATATATTTTTATTTTCTTGAATTTCAGTTATACTTTTGATATGATAATGGCAATATCAGAAAGGGGAATGTTCAAAATGATTAAGCGAGAAACATATATGAGACGTATCCGTCCCTTCATCGGAAGCGAATTAATCAAAGTTTTAACAGGTATACGCCGCAGCGGTAAATCTGTCATGTTGAACTTAATTCAGGATGAACTTACCGAGAGAGGTATTGATCAGCGGCAATTTATTTGTCTGAACTTTGAAAACATGAGCAATGCTCACCTCTGCACCGCCGCAGCTCTGCATGAAGAAATCATTCGCAGAGCAGCCGGAATAGAGGGAAAAGTGTATCTGTTCTTTGATGAAATACAGGAAGTAAAGTCCTGGGAGAAATGTATCAACTCTTTCCGGGTGGAACTGGATTGTGATATCTACATCACCGGCTCCAATGCAAAACTCCTTTCCGGCGAACTCGCCACCTATCTGGCAGGCCGATATGTGGAATTTGTAATCTACCCGTTTTCCTTTGAGGAATTCACCGAATTGTACCTTACTGTTTTCCCCAATACCGATACACGGCAATGCTTCAGTAAATATCTGACTTTGGGAGGTATGCCGTATCTAAGCAATCTTAGTTACGACGAAAACGCAAGTCGTCAGTATTTGAAAGATTTGTTTAATTCCGTTGAATTGAAAGATGTCGTCAAAAGAAATAACATTCGTGATGTGGATATGCTGGAGAGAATCATCTCCTATATTACCGCCAATATCGGAACTACCTTTTCCTCCACGTCTGTTTCCAGATACCTGAAAAATGAAGGCCGGTCCGTGTCACCGGAAACTGTACTAAACTATATCAAAGCCTGCACGGACGCTTTTCTGTTTTACCAGGTGAAGCGTCAGGATCTCCAGGGAAAAAAGATACTGACCGTTAACGAAAAATACTATGTTGCGGACCACGGTATCCGTGATGCGGTATTCGGCGGTAACATGAAGGATATCAATCTTGTCCTTGAAAACATTGTTTACATGGAACTGCTTCGCCGGGGCTACACTGTCACCGTCGGTAAAGTTTCTGACAAAGAAATCGACTTCGTATGCGAAAACCAGGGAAACAAACTATATGTTCAGGTTGCCTACCTGTTGTCCTCAGACGATACCATCAATCGGGAGTTTGGTGCCTTTTTCGGCATCCGTGACAATTTTCCAAAGTATGTTGTCACACTGGACGAATTTGACATGAGCCGTGATGGAATTAAACATCGCAATATTCGCGACTTCCTGCTGGCAAAAGAATGGATCTGAATAAGGACTTAGAATAAAAATGATGATGGGATCAAAAGGTATTTTGACCCTGGTCTCATAAAAATCACGTCATTTCTTAAAATGCAGACACTTCTCCGGGCAGGCCGCAGCACACTGCCCGCAGCGTATGCATTCCGTAGAAACTGAGATCTCCTCCGGGGAAAGATCCACCGGACATGCTTTTTTGCATGCCATACAAGAGCTGCACCTTTCTTTTTCCCAGTGAATCTGTACAAGACTGAAACGGTTGAACCACCCGTAAACAGTTCCCAGCGGACAAAGGTACTGGCAGAAAGGACGATAAACTTTCACAGACAATATCAGAATCACCAGCAAAATACCCAGCTTCCAGAAGAAAAGCAGACCAGCCTGGCTGCGAAGCTGCCCATTTGCCCCAAGGAGCGGCAATGCTCCAAATAAAGTCCCTGAGGGACAAAGATATTTACAAAAAGCAGGTACCTTTGCAAATCCACTGAACAAAAACATGGAACCGACACATACCAGCAGAGCAAGTACCACATATTTCCCATACTTTAAAACATGGTGAAACGGCAGTCTTTTTCTCTTTCTGAAAACAGGAATTTTATGTAACAGATCCTGCACCAGTCCAAAGGGACACAGCCATCCGCAGACAAAACGCCCAAGAAGGCTGCCGAACAGAAAAAAGAATCCGATCACTGCAAAAGGCACCCGGAAGCCCTGCTCATTCAGAACAGCCTGCAATGCTCCGATCGGACAGGAGCCCACAGCTCCCGGACAGGAGTAGCAGTTCAATCCCGGCACGCAAATATATTTCAAATTTCCCTGATAGATTCTTCCATTTAAAAAGCCGTACAGATACCCATTAGTCAAAATGGTATATATGATCTGAACGGCCAGTCTTAACCGTTTCATCTTTTCACCCGATCCCGATACATTCCAGGCAGATCATGACTGCCTTTCTCCAGATGACATCAAACTGCCCCTGCACCGCACCAATACCCAGAAACAAAATACCGGCAAGCACTCCCGCAAGCCATCTGCAATCTTTATTGTTTTTCCAGAAACTCATCGATCATTTCCTTCCATGCATCTTTATCTCTCGAACCTACGACAGTATCTATTATCATTCCATGATCATCGAAGAAAAAAGTAGTCGGAACTGCCGTCACGTCTGTCAGCATCGCATGATACAGGGATTCATTCAGAAGTAAATGCGGGTAAACTGCTCCGGTCGACTCAATCAGCCCGGAAGCCTTTTCCAGCGTACTCTGGTCTGCCCCATCCTGCACATCACTGATAATACCAATGATCTGAAACTCTTCACTGTCATACTCACCGGAAAGTTCCCCAAGATCCGGCATTTCATTCAGGCAGGGATTACAATAAGTCGCCCATACATTGATCATGGTAAGCTTCGATTCCGCAAAAACCCCGGAAGTAACCTCGTTTCCCTCCATGTCCTTTGCCTCAAAGGCAACCGGAAGAGGAAGTGCATCTGATTTTCCGGAGGACATACCGGAATCAGAAGATTCTTTATTATCCTGAGAAGACACAGTTTCTGTTTTTTTCTCGGTCTCACTGTCATTACCGGTGCACCCGCTCAGCAGGACTGCACCGGCAAAAAGGGCAAAAAGCCACTTTTTTATTCTCATATCATTCATCTCCTTCATTCAGAAAACATTGAAATCCCTGTTTTCCATTTTACCGTCCGTCCTCTGTCAGTAAATCCCTGACAAGGTACTGGATAAATTCTTTGCATTTTCCGCAACCGGTGCCAAAGCGAAGACGTTTTTCCACTTCTTCGTAGGATTTGTCTCCGTTTTTAACAGCATCTTCGATCATTCCATAAGTTATGCTTTTGCAATTACACGCAAATTTATCTTTTTTCATTTACAATCACTCCTATGCTTCATGATACCAGAATCATATGACACTGGAATCAAATGATATTTTGCCCTGGCTCCAAAATGTTCCTAATCCATTGACACCATTTATACCAGATACCGCCTGATCAGCCTTTCCATATTTGCGCGGCCAACCGGATTTGCAGTATGCAGTTTCACAGGATACTTACGTCCGGTTTCTGCCATCCAGTCAAGCAGCTTAATATAGTCGCCGCCATCCGGCTCATATTCTCCGGCATCATGATCCAGATCCAGAACCTCTACAGGCAAACCATTTCTTTCAGCATCAAGGATCATCCTCTTTGTTTCGTTTACGCTTTTGCAACGTACATAGCCGGATGGCTCCGGTCTTACATCGTCAATCCATATTTTCATAAACATCATCTCCAGATAAAGACAAAATTTTCTGCAACCGCAGGGCGAAAACAACTTCTGTTCTCTGCCCGCTAAATTCCGCAGGTTTTCGGGAGCACAAAGTGCGGAGAAATCCGTGTATCAGAGGAGTCAAAATACCTTTTGACCCCATCATCATGATAATAACAGTATACACTATTTTTACAATGCATAAAAGCATGAACCTGATTGTTTTATCAGTCTTGTTGTTAATAAATTTAAAAATATACACCCAAAGCCCGGGCTGAAACTGCCACAGAATAATTCTGAAACATTCCGGTAAACAATCCGGGCAGCCCTAAAATCTTATCAAAAGTTGCGTCACGATCTCTCAGCTACTTCGATCAAATGTCCGTCCGGATCCTTCAGCATAACAACTCTCTTACCCCAGAAATTCTTTCGGATTTTCATTTCCTGATCAGTTTCAATCATATATTTTTCGATTTTATGCATAAATGCATCCAGATCAGTCTCGATAAAGAACAGTTCACACGCATTTCCGGTAACTGTATCTGCTTCAATCAACTGTTCCCAGCTCTTTTGTTCCTGTAATACCAGTCCCTCCGTCAGAATGACATTTTCTCCAAAATCAGTTTTTACCTGCAGTCCAAAGTATTCCTGATAAAATAACTTCGACAACTCCATATCACTCACTACGATCAGAATATTCCTCAACATAATAATCACCTGCTCAGTATCAGTTTCACTGCAACAACCAAATCCTCACGGAACCCTTCCGGCTCATCCATCACAGTTGGCAGAAATATTACCAGGTGATTCAAAAATCCAATGAATCAGTCCCGCACTATATTCCTTTACTGCTTTCCGTTCCAATACGTCCAAGCTTAATCAGCATACCATACAGGCTCATTTTATTCAATAAAATTACAGATGGCGGCTTTTATTTCTTGAATATCATATTTGAAAAGTCTGATGCTCAGGTTCATGTGACAAAGATAGAAGAGAAGCAATTTAGGTCTTGTATTTATCTATAACATCTGATAAAATCATGGATAGAACAAATGTTCTGAAAATGCATTCTGATTTATAATTATGCATTCTGTATTAACATGCGTTGTGGAGTAATAATTGATATCTCCTGGTCGGTAAATAATAATTATGACTTTTTCGTGTAGTCACCGATTCGGGCAGTGAAACAGAATTTTGCCACACGAATTTCCCTCGAATTATACACGAATTTTCGGGCTAATACTAATCATAATAAGGAGTATTTGAGTATGGAAACGTTCAAATTGCATTCAGAATACAATCCCACCGGCGACCAGCCGCAGGCCATTGATAAGCTTGTCCAGGGCTTCAGGGAGGGCAACCAATGTCAGACTTTACTAGGGGTTACGGGGTCCGGCAAGACTTTTACGATGGCAAATATCATACAGGCTTTGAACAAGCCAACACTGATTTTAGCCCATAATAAGACACTTGCAGCACAGCTGTACGGAGAATTTAAAGAATTTTTTCCGAACAATGCCGTTGAATACTTTGTAAGCTACTACGACTACTATCAGCCCGAGGCTTACGTTCCTTCTACGGACACTTACATTGCCAAAGATGCGTCCACCAACGATGAAATCGATAAGCTTCGGCTGTCGGCAACTGCAGCTTTGTCGGAACGGAGAGATGTGATCATCGTATCCTCTGTTTCCTGTATTTACGGTCTGGGTTCACCGAAAGATTTTCAGGACATGATGATTTCCCTTCGCCCGGGAATGATGAAGGATCGTGACGAGGTGATCCGTCAGCTGATCGACATTCAATATACAAGAAATGAAATGGATTTTCATCGCGGTACCTTTCGTGTGCGGGGAGATGTTCTGGAGATTTATCCTGCCAACTACACGGACCGGGCAGTACGGGTAGAGTTCTTCGGGGATGAGATTGACAGGATTACAGACATCGATGTACTTACCGGTGAAATCAAATGCGAGGACACACATGTGGGTATTTTCCCGGCATCTCATTATGTTGTACCGATGGAACAGATTCTGAAAGCTGCGGATGCCATAGAAGAAGAGATGAAAGAACGGGTGGAATATTTCAAAAGCGAAGATAAGCTTCTGGAAGCCCAGCGTATTGCGGAACGGACCAATTTTGACATTGAAATGATGAAAGAAACAGGCTTCTGCTCCGGGATTGAGAATTATTCCAGACATCTGACAGGCCTGAAGCCGGGACAGCCGCCGTACACCCTGATGGATTATTTTGGCGATGATTTTCTTCTTATTATAGATGAATCCCATAAGACAGTCTCACAGGTTGGAGCAATGTATTCCGGTGACCAGAGCAGAAAACAGACACTTGTAGATTATGGATTCCGTCTTCCGTCTGCCAAGGATAACCGTCCGTTAAGCTTTGAAGAATTTGAATCCAAGATCGATCAGGTCCTTTTTGTATCTGCAACGCCGGGCAAATACGAGGCAGAACATGAACTGCTCCGGGCAGAGCAGATTATCCGCCCGACAGGACTTCTTGATCCCAAAGTGGAAGTACGGCCTGTGGAAGGACAGATTGATGATCTGATCAGTGAAGTGAATAAAGAAGTAGAAAAGAAGCATAAGATACTGATTACCACTCTGACGAAACGAATGGCAGAAGACCTGACGGAATATATGCGTGATGTGGGAATCCGTGTCCGTTATCTGCATTCTGATATTGATACACTGGAACGTGCGGAAATTATCCGTGATATGCGTCTGGATGTGTTTGATGTACTGATTGGAATCAATCTTTTGAGAGAAGGTCTGGATATTCCGGAAATCACACTGGTTGCCATACTGGATGCCGACAAAGAAGGCTTCCTGCGTTCAGAAATTTCCCTGATTCAGACGATTGGACGTGCTGCCCGCAACAGTGAGGGCCACGTTATCATGTATGCAGATACGATGACAGATTCTATGCGCAATGCGATCAGAGAGACCGAACGAAGGCGTACGATTCAGGAAGCATACAATGAAGAGCATGGAATTACACCGACAACGATCAAAAAGGCAGTTCGTGACCTGATTGCTGTGTCCAAAGCCGTAGCCCGGACAGAAGATAAACTGAAAAAAGATCCGGAATCCATGAATCGCAAAGAACTGACCAAACTGGTTGCTCAGGTAGAGAAGCAGATGCGCGCTGCCGCTGCTGATCTGAATTTTGAACTTGCGGCAGAACTGCGTGATAAGATGCTGGAATTAAAGAAAAACATTGCAGAACTTGACAAATAGTTGCAAGGAACTGCTGAAAAATGCAGAAGAAACCTCTTTTCTTCTGTGCATTTTGTTCACAGAATATTCACATTTTTATCACAGATTCCCCTCAACCATATCATAAAATACATTTGTTGAGTAACAGTATTGCTGTGTAAGTCCAACCAGACTTGCACAGCTTTTAAATCCACTTCGCTGTTTTTTACAAAAGCAAAGATAACCAGGCTCCAACGGCCTGGTTATCTTTTTATTTACTTTCCCTGTTTTTTTATACCGGAATGTTTTCGAGCCATTTTCAGTGATTAGGTACCATATCATCATTTTCCAGAAATATTTTCTCATCCAGTAATTAATCAGACAATGATTCAACATTTTTTTCTGGCACAAACAATTTCTGCATCCTGTCCGGGAAAACATCTATGATCTGCCGTGCTATTTTCTCCTGCAGGTAGTTTTTATTTATGAAATCTTTTTGATACTTTAGGTATGTCCCTACTGTCTTAGAAATCAGAAGCTTCGTAAAATACTGTTCCCAACTGGAATACTTCTCACTTTCAATGTAATCCTCTGGATGGCTTAAAATATCACGAGTCTCCTTATCATCCAATATATCCGATTTCAAAATCATCCATTCAAATGATTCTGGTAAATATAGTGCAATTGCTCTGCCGGACTCAATCAATTGAATAATTCTTTCCATCTCAGATCCAAATGCAGCTCCATCTGCAACTACAGCACACTTTTCATCTGACTTATTTTGCAGCAATATACGATAAATATTTGACTTTCCTCTCGCCGTATCGCAGGAAATTCCTTTAACTATAAGTTTTCTAAAAAAATCATACCCGGAATTCGAATCTTCAACAAGCAGTTTCTTCGGTTGTTCAACAAAAACATTTTCATATTCTCCATACAAGTGATACAATTCATTGTATGTTTGTTTCAGCCCTGCATACTGCTTTGACAAACGAATCCCATAAATTTCCTCAACACTGTATGACAAATTCGGCAAATCATCTCTGGTGACCAGAATGAAGTAATTATCCGAATATTTTACCTCACTTGCAAACGCTTCCTGTCGGATGAAACTATTACACTCATCAATAAACACTAAACTATTGTGTATATAATCCAGTCTCTGTTTCCAATCTCCACCATGAAGTACAACACATGGAACATCACATTTTAATTCAACTCCGCTTGAACGACCTTCTCTTGAAAATGCCTCTATCATCTCCAGAAGTTTTGTCTTTCCGGTTGCACTATCTCCACGGATAATTGTAATGTTGCGTTTTATGGTAAACTGATAGCGAATACGCTTGTTTTGGATATTCACTTCATATAACCCCTTCATCCGCTCACCTCACACATAATCATACACAACATCCAGCCATTCCTGTCGATTGTGTACCACCCTTCCAGTATTCAAAATCATGATTTCAAAAGGCCCCTCCCCGAATCTCATGCCATGATGCAACGTGATAATAAGATCCTTCCTGTTTGCAATTTCAAGTATCCATTTGGCACAATTATCACCACATGCCGTTGCATTAAAGATACTGCCGCTCTCATCATTTGCCATAAGAATCAAAGTCTTTACTCCGCCAGATAATTCCTTTGGTGTAATAGCGCCTAAATACGGGCTTTCTATTATATGACTGGATATGACATCAGATTTATCAATATCCAGAATCATTTGTCTGGACAAAGCATCTGTAATCCATTCGTCTTCGTATTGATTGTCAAAATAAATGGGTGGATTATAAATCTCATCTTTCAAGTCTCCTAAAAAAACTTTAAGCATAAAATCATCCCCTTCCCACAGGCTAAATAACGGAACTCATCCATATATAATCTCCGTATTGCAGTTTTCATTGTACTCTCCAATGGATACAACTGTCAAGTTATCCTCATGTACTAAATCTACAGAAAAAAGCCGCAATGTCTCAAAAAGAATTTTGCTCATCATTTTTTATACATCCATGTTTTGTCAATGAATTCTTTCAAACAGATATTCTTTGTCTGATGACAAATCCGGCCGGAATATGTAGCCCAATCGGTCAAAGTTCTGTATCTCTTCCGGATTTTCTATTTGATTCTCAGCCATATAGCGCACCATTTCGCCCCTGGCCATCTTGGCATAAGTACCCTTCGTCACCAGTTTCTCGCCGGATTTCTCACAAAAGACAACCGTTATATACCGATCTGTATCTGTCAGATACTTTTCAACGCATCTGGAATATTCCTTTGAAGCAAGGTTGATAATGATGCCGCTGTCATCTCTCACTTCCTCATACA
>JALEHU010000052.1 GCA_022770365.1 Blautia sp.
TTTTCCCTTGACATAACAATATGATACAAGGGTCAAAAGGTCATGTGTTTCATGCTTGCATGAAAAAACATGACTTTGGGACCCGCAAAACATGAGAAAGTAGCCCGAATAGGGCGGATTTCGAATGTTTTTAGGATTTCGGGAGCACAAAGTGCGGAGAAATCCGTGTATCAGAGGGGTCAAAATACCTTTTGACCCCAACATCACAATATTGAAGTGAGAAAAAATAAATGCAAAGGCAGATTGGGGGCACCACCTTCTGCCAAAAAGACAAGGAGGACAAAATAATGTCAGATTACACAACTCAAATGGGCGCCGCAAAACAGGGAATCATTACTCCACAGATGAAAATCGTAGCAGAAAAGGAGCACTGGGATGCGGAAGAATTAAGAAAGCTGATTGCAAAAGGAGAAGTCATCATCCCGTGCAATAAGAACCACAAATGCCTGAGCCCCAGCGGCATAGGCGCAAAACTGACTACAAAGATCAACGTAAATCTGGGTGTTTCCCGTGACTGGAAAGACGTAGATATGGAATACGAAAAGGTTCGTTCCGCAGTGGAAATGGGCGCAGAAGCAATTATGGATCTGAGCTCTTACGGCGATACAAGAAGCTTCCGCCGCAAGCTGACGGAAGAATGCCCGGCTATGATCGGAACCGTTCCCATCTACGATGCAGTTGTGTATTATCACAAAGCTCTGGGCAAAATCACCTCAGAAGAGTGGATCGACATTGTGCGCATGCATGCGGAAGACGGCGTGGATTTTATGACCATTCACTGTGGTATGAATCGTGCTACCGCAGAGCGCTTTAAGAAAAATAAGAGACTAATGAATATTGTTTCCAGAGGCGGTTCCATTATGTTCGCCTGGATGGAAATGACAGGAAAAGAGAACCCGTTCTATGAGCATTATGATGAAATTCTGGATATCTGCAGAGAATATGATATCACCATGAGCCTTGGAGATGCCTGCCGTCCGGGATGTCTTGCAGATGCTACAGATACCGCACAGATTGAAGAACTGATCACCCTTGGAGAGCTGACAAAACGTGCATGGGACAAGGATGTCCAGGTTATGATCGAGGGACCGGGACATATGCCGATGAACCAGATCGCAGCCAATATGGAAATCCAGAAGACGCTTTGTCACGGAGCTCCGTTCTATGTACTGGGACCGCTTGTAACAGATGTGGCACCGGGATATGACCATATTACATCCGCTATCGGCGGGGCGATTGCGGCAGCCTCCGGCGCAGCGTTCCTGTGCTATGTGACTCCTGCGGAACATCTCCGTCTTCCCAATGCAGCCGATGTAAAAGAGGGAATCATTGCAGCCAAGATCGCAGCACATGCAGCTGATATTGCCAAGGGAATCTCCGGGGCGTCAGACTGGGATTACAAGATGAGTGAAGCAAGAAAACGCCTTGACTGGGAAGAAATGTTCCGTCTCAGCATGGATCCGGAGAAAGCAAGACGTTACCGCGCAGAGGCAAAACCGGAAAAAGAAGATACCTGCAGTATGTGCGGCAACTTCTGTGCTGTTAAGAATACCAACCGTATTCTGGATGGAGAAATTGTTACGATTTTTGATGAATGATGCAGTCCGGAGCAAATGCACAGGCAATGTCTGCAGTTTGTAAGAAGTCAGGCTGATCGAATTGACACTTTAGTTTCGGATAATATAGAAGAAGGATGGTATCAAATATGGAAATAGCAGAAATGCTGGATGAGATTAAAAGAAAAGCTCTGGCAGATGAAGCCTTAAAGAGAGAATTCCTTGCCACCAGGAAGGATGCGCATCCGGTTGCAGCCTTTTGCAGAAAATGCCGTGATCTGGGATACCCGGTTTATGATATGGATCTGATCAATGCCGGAGAGGAGTTTTATGCGGCAATGAAGAGAAGCACCAACGGAGGCGGAGAGAATTCTCCTATGCTGGAAGGCGAAGATGATTTCTACGAATTGTTTTTTGCCGGTCTGTAATTTTTTTCATGTTCTTGAAATTTTTATACGTTTCTTGATTTTTTACTATGGAGAAAAAACGCTCACAAAATTAAAATAAGACCATCAAAACAAGATGTCTTATTTCTAAGATGTAAAGGAGAGGTAAAAACATGAAAATGAAAAAAGTTACCGCATTAGGAATGGCAGCATTAATGACCGCAACCATGATCCCGGCAGTTCCGGTAATGGCTGACGACGCACAGGGTTCCGTATACTATCTGCAGTTCAAACCGGAAGCAGCAGATCAGTGGACCGCACTTGCAGAGAAATACACAGAAGAGACCGGCGTAGAAGTAAACGTAGTTACAGCAGCATCCGGAACATATGAGTCCACTCTCAAAGCAGAGATGGCAAAAGACGAAGTTCCGACTCTGTTCCATGTAAACGGACCTGTTGGACTTTCTACCTGGAAAGACTACTGCAGAGATTTATCTGACACAGATATTTACAAAGAACTGAAGAGCGAAGACTTCGCACTGAAAGAAGATGACCAGGTTCTCGGTGTTGCATTTGCAGTTGAGACATATGGTATCATCTACAACAAAGCAATTCTGAATGACTACATTGCAACAGATGGCGCAGTGATCTCCGATGTTTCCGAAATCAATAATTTCGAAACACTGAAAGCAGTTGCAGATGACATCCAGGCTAAGAAAGATGACCTTGGCATTGAAGGCGCATTTACATCCGCTGGTATGGATTCCTCCTCTGACTGGAGATTCAAAACACATCTTGCAAACCTTCCGATCTACTATGAATATCAGGCAGACGGAATCGGAACAACAGATGCGATCAAAGGTACCTACCTTGACAACTATAAGCAGATCTGGGATCTGTACCTGACAGATTCTACCTGTGACCCGGCACTTCTTTCCAGCAAGACAGGTGAAGATGCAGCAGCTGAATTCGCACTTGGTGAAGCAGTATTCTATCAGAACGGAACATGGGCATACGGTGACATCAAAGATAATGAAGTAGCTGACGAAGATCTTGGAATGCTTCCAATCTACATCGGTGTAGAAGGCGAGGAAAATCAGGGCCTCTGCACAGGTACAGAAAACTACTGGTGCATCAACAAAAATGCTCCGGAAGAAGATATCCAGGCAACCATCGACTTCCTGAAATGGGTGATCACCAGCGAAACAGGTATCGAGGCTCTGACACAGGAAATGGGCTTTGTAACAACCTTTAAGACAATCGGTGATGAGTATCTGCCGGCTAACCCGCTTGTACAGTGCGCGAATGATGACATTGCAGCAGGACATACACCGGTAGCATGGTGCTTCCCGACTATGCCGTCTGAAGAGTGGAAGAACGGCGTTGGTTCCGCACTTCTTGAGTATGCACAGGGCACAGGCGACTGGGATGGAGTTAAAACTGCATTTGTTGACGGCTGGGCAGCTGAATACGCAGCAGCAAACTAATTCATAGCTGGTTAAGTAAAACAGATTTCGGAAAAAGTTCCGTCGGAGTTTTTGGCAGAAACAGATAATCACGAGGGGAGAGCGGTACTTCGCTCCCCTCTCTTTTTAAGGAAAGAGGAAAAATATGAATACAAAAACAATGAGGAAATATTCCCCTATTTTTCTGGGACCGACATTGATTGCATTCACCATCGGTTTCATCGTACCGTTTATCCTTGGAATTTATCTTTCATTTTGTGAATTTACTACAGTTGTGGATGCAAAATGGGTTGGACTGAAAAACTACATAAAAATCTGGGGAGATGGTTCTTTTATTCATTCTCTGTGGTATACGGCATTGTTCACAATCGTAACAGTGATTCTGATCAACGTTCTCGGATTTGCCATTGCTCTTCTTCTGACAAAAAAGATCAGAGGAACCAATGCATTCCGTACTGTATTCTTTATGCCGAACCTGATCGGCGGCATTATCCTTGGTTATATCTGGAACCTGCTTTTAAATGGTATTCTTCTTCAGTTTAACCGTACACTGACTTATACAGGAATGTATGGATTCTGGGGTCTGGTTGTCCTGATGTGCTGGCAGCAGATCGGTTATATGATGATCATTTATATTTCCGGTATCAACAATATCCCGGGAGAACTTATGGAAGCTGCAAAAATTGACGGTGCGACATCCTCTCAGATCTTGAGATATGTAACCATTCCGATGGTAATGCCGTCCATTACCATTTGTACATTCCTGACACTGACCAACTCATTCAAGCTGTTCGACCAGAACCTTGCCCTGACAGCAGGTGAGCCGTCCAAAATGTCTGAAATGCTTGCTCTGAATATTTACAATACCTTCTATTCCAGAAACGGTTGGGAAGGCGTCGGACAGGCCAAGGCAGTTGTGTTCTTTATCCTGGTGGCTTTGATTGCCCTTATTCAGAACAGATTGACTACATCTAAGGAGGTGCAGCAGTAATGGAAGCAAAGAAAGCAAAACATGGTGGTATTTTAACTGCGATTTTTACTGTAATTTCACTGCTGTGGGTGTTCCCGATTGTACTGATTGTGATCAACTCATTTAAAAAGAAAGCCTATATTACCAGAAGGCCGTTTGAGATTCCGACAGACAAAATGTTTGTAGGCATCGAAAACTACATTAACGGTATTGAAAAAACAGGATTTTTTGATGCATTCTGGACATCCCTGTTTATTACGGTATTCTCCGTGCTGGCAATCATTATCTGCTGTTCCATGACAGCATGGTATATTATGAGAGTAAGTGATGTCTTTACAAAATCCATTTACTATCTCTGTCTGTTTGCTATGATCGTACCTTTCCAGATGGTAATGTATACTCTGTCAAAAACAGCCAATATGCTTCATCTGGGCAATCCGGTCGGCATCGTTGTTGTTTATGTTGGATTTGGAGCCGGCCTGTCGGTATTTATGTTTACCGGTTTTGTAAAATCCATTCCTCTGGAAATTGAAGAGGCAGCCATGATCGACGGATGTACTCCGCTGCAGACCTTCTTCCAGGTCGTGCTTCCGATCATGAAACCTACCTGTATTACCGTTACGATCCTTCAGGCAATGTGGGTATGGAACGATTACCTTCTGCCGTCTCTGGTATTGGATCAGAAGAAATACAGAACTATTCCTATGGCAGTTCAGTACCTGAAAGGCGGATATGGTTCCGTAGATATGGGAGCAATGATGGGTGTTCTGGTACTTTCCATTATCCCGATCATTATCTTCTATCTGTTCTGCCAGAAATATATTATTGAAGGTGTCGTTTCAGGTGCAGTAAAAGGCTGATACGGCGGAATGTCCGACGCGGCAGATCACTGTTCAGCATGATCATAATGAAGTTCCGGTTCGTATCAGCAAAGATGCTGAGCAGATGCGAACCGGAATTTTTGCGTGAAAGGAACTCTATTTTGCAGGAAGAATCCTCTTCACAAAGAAAGTGTGAAATGTTAAAATAAGAATAGTTGTAACTGTTCAGAAACCACTATCTGTGAAGGTACTGAACAGATACGAATAGTTGGATTGTTGTTTTGACCGACGGGGGACAGGGTGTAGAATGATCAGAATATTAGTAGTTGATGATGAAAAAATTGAGAGAGAAGGGGTGAAATACCTCCTTTCTCAGGAAGAGGGATTAAGTGAGATCCGTGAGGCCGGCAACGGAAAACAGGCCTTGCAGATTTTGCGTACAGAGAAAATCGATCTGCTTCTTACGGATATCAAAATGCCGCATATGGATGGGCTGGAACTGGCAAGAAGAGCCAAGGAAGCGGATGAACGCCTTCAGGTGGTGATCTTCAGCGGGTATAATGATTTCACATTTGCGCAGGAGGCAATGCGGTACGGAGTGAGGGATTATGTCCTGAAGCCTGTTGATCCGGATCATTTTCACAAGGTAATAAACAAGGTGAGAAATGAGATTATCAAAATGAAAGAAAAGGAATCTCAGGATATACAGGGACAGAACTTTTTACAGCAGTATTTTCTCCAGAATTATCTGTATGCGGGTCAGAAAGAAATTCTGAACAGAGCAGAAAAAATGATCGATCTGGAGAAATGGAACGGATGGCATAATGCGATTCTGATAGAGTCCGGTGAAGCTTTTTTTGACTCTGCGGAAGAGACGATGCCGGAACAGATTCAGAAAGAACTGCGCAGGAATTTCTTCTATCTGAATCTGAACGCACGGCAGTCACTTCTTCTTTTTTATGATGTTTACTGTGATTATCAGCTTGTTGCGAACCATATTTACCAATTCCTGAAACGGAACTATCCGATAAGGTTTTATCTGGCTGTGAGCCGAAAGTTTGATGGATATGAATGTCTTCCGGATATTATGAATCAGCTGGAACAGCAGATGGAAGAGAAATTTTACCATCCGGAGAAGCATATTTTTTCCTGTGAGGAGGAAGACTGGAAGCTGTCCGGCAAGGAGGTGCAGGACTCCCATCTGATGCAGATGATATCCGAGGATATCACCCGCAAGGATGTGGAGAATCTCTGGAAACATTTCACCTGCCTAAAAGAAAAATACAAGGAAAACACTCAATTTTCCGCAATGTATATTAAATTTGTATTTTCCAATGTGATTCAGGAGCTATACCAGGAAAACCAGTTTGTCGGAGAAAAACGTCTGGAGCAGGAGATAGACAGGCTGTATAACTGCCAGGATATTCTGCAGATCCTGGACGTGACAGAGGCTAATATCCGGGAATATGAGAAATTTGTAAAACAGTCTATGAGTGAATCCAGAAACGAGGTTGCCGCAGTAAAGAATTACATTTCTCAGCACTATGATGAGGATCTGAATCTGGAGATGCTCGCAGAAAAAGTGTACCTTTCTTCCGGCTATCTGAGCTTTATTTTCAAGAAAGAAACAGGGATGAACCTGAACCGTTTCATTCGTGTTTTTCGCATGGAAAAAGCCAAGGAGCTTCTGTGCGGGACCGGTATGAAAGTGGCCCAGATCAGTGAGAAGGTGGGCTTCGCAAATGTATCTTATTTTTGCAGGAGTTTCCGGGAATACTATGGAACCAGCCCGGAATCTTACCGGAAAGGAACAGGTGAGGATGAAGAGCATTCGTCTGAAAATTAAAAATATGAAGTACCGTTATAAGCTGACAATCATACTGGTGGTTGCCAGCTTAGTTCCTATGATGGTACTTGTCATGTACAGTTATGCCAGGATGAGCAGCCTGGTACATGCCAATGAAGTGGAAGGCATGGAGTCAATTCTGGAACAGACCCGAAATACCATCACCAATCAGGTGCAGGTATATACCAACCTGATCAATTATCTCACATATTCGCCGGATCTTGAGGGGCTGATCTATAATACGGATATGGATGTTTATGACACTTACGAAATGTACACGAAGGTGGCAGATCCGCTTCTGTCGGTGCCAAAATCCTATCATGCGGCAATTCTCCAGATCCAGCTTTATTCAGACAATATACAGGTTCAGCATGATTACACGCTGATTCCTCTTGCGGATGCAGAAGAAGAGTGGTGGTATGCCGGGCTGAAAGATGATGTGAATGTCCAGTGGATGGTAAGCAGAGAAACAAGAGAGGTCGTGGCAGTACGCCGCATCTATAACGGACATGAACAAAAGGCAATGCTGTGTGTGATTCTGGATTATGACAGCGTGTTTCAGCCGTTCCGGGATATTGCGGATGAAGATTTAGGCGGTATTATTGCGGATGACCGGGGAAATATACTTTTTCACAGTGATAATCTGGATTTGGGATGGGATTTTTCTGGAAATGCAGAAGACGTGCTGGCAGATATTAAGAAAGAATGCGTCTGTGTAAGCAGTGAAAGTCAGAGCAATAACTGGATCTATTATCTGTACAGACCGAAGGATGATATTACACAGTCCGTATCGGAAGTGCTCATCAGTGAAATCCCTCTGGTATTGGTCTGCCTGGCTGTGATTCTGGGAGTCGGACCGGTTCTTTCCAAAATGCTGACGAGAGGAATCGAACAGCTTACAGAAAACATGAATCAGGTCAATTCAGGCAGCCGTGAGGTTACGGTATACAGTGATTCCGAGGATGAGATCGGTGTTCTGATCCGCAGTTTCCGTGGGATGATGGACGAGATCGACCGTCTGATCAAGGAGGTTTATGAGAATAAAATCGCATTGAAAGAATATGAACTGAAAGCACTGCAGGCTCAGATCAATCCTCATTTTCTGTATAATTCTCTTTCTATCATCAACTGGATGGCAATCCGCAGCAATCAGAAGGAAATCAGCAAAGTGACCCTGGCTTTGTCAACTTTTTACAGAACAGCTTTAAGCCGCGGAGAAGACATGGTGACTGTAGAAAACTGCATCAAAAATATAGAAGCCTACCTGGAGATTCAGCTGGTGATGCATGACAATGATTTCGTGATTAAATGGAATACGGATAACGAGATCAGGAATGAAAAAGTACCAAAGCTTCTCCTTCAGCCGGTAGTGGAGAATGCATTGGAGCATGGTCTGGACCTGAAAGAAGAGGGAGAAAAGATACTGAAGCTTTCTTTCCTGAGTGATGGGGATGATGTCCTTTTTATGGTTGAGGATAATGGATTTGGCATGGAACAAGAAGTGGCTGAAGCACTGGTAACTTACCAGGCAAAAGGGTATGGACTGAAAAATGTCAATGACCGGATGTGCCTTCTTTACGGAGAAGAATATGCCATCAAAATCACAAGTGCTGTGGGCAGAGGAACCTGTGTTGAAATCAGAATTCCGAAAGGCGAATACAAAAATGGTGAAAATGAAAAGACTCTATAAAATATTCGCAGGCCTGTGTCTGGGCATGCTTGGGCTCTGTATGGTGTCAGGATGTTCCGGGAAGACTGTGCCTGAGGAAAATAAAAAGACAGAGGACAGATCAGAACAGAAAGAAACAGATGGGGCAGACTGGAAAACAGCTGAAGAAACACCATACGGAAAATATCCGGAGCTTGTTACCTATACTCTGGGACAGATGAGCGGAGCCAATAATTCAAATCTTCCGGAAGGAGACACCTATGAAGATAATGCGTATACCAGATATCTCCGTAAGATGCTGAACATCCAGAATGACAGTATTTATATGGAGGCGGAGGACAAATATGATGATTTCATCAATGTTCTCGTAAAGGACAGAACGCTTCCGGATATTCTGGTGCTGTCGGACAGAGAAATGCTGAAGGAGCTGGTGGAAAACGATCTTGTGGAGGATCTGACAGAGGTATTCGAAAACTGTACGACAGAGCGCATTAAAGCAATGTATGACAGCTATGGAGGGGAACTCCTGGAAGCATGTACGTTTGACGGCAGACTGATGGCCATTCCGGAAACAGTGATCGATCACGGACCGCGTCTGATGTGGCTTCGTAAGGACTGGATGGATGCTCTTGGCCTGGAAGAGCCGGAGACGCTGGAGGATGCGTTCAGAATCATTGAGACCTTCGTGGAAAACCGAATGGGTGCACAAGCCGGGGAAGATCCCATCGGACTGGTGTGTGATCCGTCGCTGATCGGTACTACCAGCAGCAATTATTCTGTGGAGCCGGTTTTTCAGTATTATGGTGCGGAGCCCCGCAAATGGATCGAAAAAAACGGTGAGATCATGTACGGTTCCCTGACAAATGAAACACAGCAGGGGATTTACCGGCTGAGACAGCTTTATTTCAGAGGAATCCTGGATCAGGATTTTGCGCTGCGGACACAGAACAATATCCGTGAACTGGTAGTGGAAGGAAGATGCGGCGCTTTTTTTGGACTGTGGTGGGCTCCGAATAATCCGCTGATGGATGTTTATGAGAGTGATCCTTCTGCGCAGTGGGAACCGTATTATTTTGAGAGTAGTAAGAGCGTGCATACCTACAGTTCTTTCAGGGACAGCAAATTCGTGGTGGTGCGCAAAGGATATGATCATCCGGAAATAGCCGCGAAAATCATCAGTGTTCTCTTTGATTACACACGTTATGAGGCCGGTGACGCGGATGAAGTTAACGCATATTTTGCCCTGAATGTAGATCCCACGGCAAGGCCGCTTGTCATTAATGTGGATTATAATGAAGCTACTTATACAGTAACAAAGGATATCCGCAAAGCACTGGAAGGAAAGAGAGAGTGGGACAGCCTGAGTGCCATTGAAAAGTCATACTGTAATGCCTGTCGGAATTATCTGAACGGCAATGACATCAGTGGTGAGGACTGGGCTGCATATAAATCCAGGATATCGGCGGTCGGGCTTCTGGTAGACAGCAGCTACCAGCCGCCGAAGCGGGAATATCTGAAAGAAATAGACAGCGAACCCCCCCAGAACCTTCAGAATCTGGAAACAGATGCGTTCATTAAGATGATCGTGGGCAAAGAGCCTATGGCATATTTTGATGTTTTTGTACAGCAGTGGTACCAGCAGGGAGGGGAAGAACTGATGGAGCGGATCCGGGGAGAACTGGATTGATTTTTTTCCGGGGGATATTATCAGTGAACAGAAACAACGGATTGCGGTGAACGGACTTTGCTGATCCGGTTGAAAATCCGCTGTTATTCTGCTATGATTTACCTTGCAGACAAACGAAACGGAAATGTCTGTTTACGCAGACATTTCCAATAATAAAAGTCGAATACAGACATATAAAAAACAGGAGATGATGGTTATGAAATTTTCGATTTTGGCACCGGGCGGTATTGCTCGTAAAATGGCAGAGGCTGTGTCCGGTTTAGAAAGTGTGCAGCGTTATGCGGTAGCATCCAGAACTTACGATAAAGCGAAGGCTTTTGCTGATGAATGGGGATTTGAGAAAGCCTACGGTTCCTATGAGGAAATGCTGGAAGACCCGGAGGTGGAACTGGTCTATATAGCAACTCCTCATTCCCATCACTATCAGTATGCCAGAATGTGTCTGGAACACGGCAAACATGTTCTGGTAGAAAAAGCATTTACTGTGAATGCAGCTCAGGCAGAAGAGCTGATCCGTCTCTCAGAGGAAAAAGGGCTTCTTCTGACAGAGGCAATCTGGACCCGCTACATGCCGAGCCGCAGAATGATCGATGAACTTGTGGACAGTGGAGTTATCGGGGAAGTGACTTCTCTTACAGCAAACCTGGGATATGTTCTGGATCATGTGGAACGTATGCAGAACCCGGAACTGGCAGGCGGAGCACTGCTGGATCTTGGCGTTTATCCTATTAATTTTGCGATGATGGTATTTCACAGTGAAATCAAAAATGTTGCTTCTTCAGCAGTGATGTCACCAAAAGGCATTGACTGGATGAACAGCATTACACTTACTTTTGAAGATGGAAAAATGGCTGTTCTTCACAGCAATATGCTGGCTCAGACAGACCGTGAAGGTGTGATCAATGGAAGCAAAGGTTATATAGAAATCCAGAATATTAACAACTGTGAAGAAATCAGGGTCTTTAATCTGGACAGAGAAATTACCGCACGTTATCAGGTCCCGGAGCAGATTAACGGATATGAATATGAGGTTATCGCCTGCCAGAAGGCAATTGAAGACGGCAGAGTGGAATGTGAAGAAATGCCTCATTCGGAGACTCTGAAAGTGATGAAGCTGATGGATGAGATCCGTGGCCAGTGGGGAATGAAATATCCCTGTGAATAGGAGTATGAAATGACAAAAGAAGAACTGGCTCTGGAGGTGATCCGGAGACTAAAAGAGGAATATCCGGACGCGGGATGCACGCTGGATTATGATCAGGCGTGGAAGCTTCTTGTGAGTGTCCGGCTGGCTGCTCAGTGTACCGATGCGAGAGTAAATGTGGTGGTAGAAGACCTGTATGCAAAATACCCGGACATTGCATCTCTTGCAGCGGCTCCTGTGGATGATATAGAAGCGATTGTGAGGCCCTGCGGTCTTGGAAGGAGCAAAGCCCGCGACATCAGCGGATGTATGAAAATGCTGATGGAAGAATATGGCGGAAAAGTTCCCAACGATTTTCAGGCACTTCTGAAACTGCCGGGAGTCGGACGCAAGAGTGCCAATCTGATCATGGGGGATGTATTCGGAGAACCTGCGATTGTCACAGATACCCACTGTATCCGTCTGACGAATCGTATCGGTCTGGTGGATAATGTCAAAGAGCCAAAAAAAGTGGAGATGGCCCTTTGGAAGATCATTCCTCCGAAGGAGGGCAGCGACTTCTGTCACCGGCTGGTTTATCATGGCAGAGAGATATGCACTGCACGGACAAAACCTCATTGCAGCCGCTGTTGTCTGAATGATATCTGCCATAAAAATGGTGTGGAAGAATAGAGGACGAACGATGAAAATACGGATGTATAATGTTGGATTTGGAGACTGTTTCTGCCTCAGAGACAGGAAGAAAAACCTTCTGGTTGATTTTGGGACGAGCAACAACCGGATTGGAGAAAGAACCCGCCGGGAAGTGTTTGATATGGTTATTTCCGACCTGTCAACGATTTCTCATAAAAATCTTCTTCTGACTCATTTCCATCTGGATCATCTGTCAGGGCTGCTCTATATGATGAAGACGCGAAAGAATTCTTATGAATTCGGTAAAATCTATCTGCCGGATGTTTTTTCCGTGCCGGAAATGAGCAGGACACTGGCTCTTATGCTTCTGGCGGATCTTGCAAAAGATTCCTGTCTTCCGAGCCATCAGGTGAGTCTTTTTGCCCTTGTCGGGGCGTTGAGCAAACGGAAGCAGAACCTGGAGCTGCTTTCAAGAGGACGGATTTTTGAAGGAAGATATCAGGTGCTCTGGCCTGACACAGAAGTCATATCAGAGGAGACTGAAGAATTTCTGAAACGGATAGAAGAAGGCAGCGGGGAGATCTGGGAGAGAATCGTGGGGATTGCAGAGAAACTGCGCCTGATCATCTGGAATATGACTGAAGAAGGACAGGATGAGCAGCTGAAATCTGCAGAGCGGGAGTTTCGTATTTTGAGAAATGATCCGGATTTTGTTCAGTTCCTTGGTAATATGGAGACCCGCGAAATGGAACTTCGTCAGTTCAAAAATAAGATCAGCATTGTATTCCAGAATGCACAGGACAGTGAATGGAATCTGCTTTTTACAGGAGATGTACAGCAAAAGCATATGCGTATGATCGCGGATAATTATGATGGAAAAATACCGCTGTTTGATCATTACTGGTGTATCAAAGTACCTCATCACGGAACAGAATCCCATTATTTTGATTTTACTCCCTATATGCCGGAAAACCTGCTGATTTCTAATGGTATTTACCATGCGAACAGCAAAAAACGTGCCAGATCCTACCGGACATCCATGCAGTATACAGGGCTGTTTCATATAGGAGAAGGAGATACCTATATGTGCTGTTCCAGCAGTGACTGCTGTGACGGATGTCAGGACGGGTGCTCCTGCAGAGAACAGCATATCATTGCTCCGAATTTCTATTTTGATATATGAAGATACAAGTGGTCAGTACACCAGGGGTAAAAGATTTTTGCCCCATCGTCATATAAAAGGGAGAGGATGATCAGATGAATTTTGAACGTGCCGGACAGGCTTTTGAGGAATACCTGAATGGATATGACCGCGAAAATGAGAAAGTAAAACTGAAAATTATTCATACATATGGTGTGGTAGAGTGTGCCCGGGAGATTGCAAAAAGGATGAGACTGAGCCGGGAAGATCAGGATCTGGCGGCAATCATAGGACTGCTCCATGACATCGGAAGATTTGAGCAGCTCAAACGTTTTGACAGTTTTCAGCCGGATACTATGGATCATGCTGCTTATGGCGCGGAAATCCTGTTTGGAGAAGAAAGAATGATCCGCCGTTTTGTGGAAGATGACAGGTTCGACAGCATCATTGAAACTGCCATTGCAAGGCACAGCAGCTTTGAGCTGGGAGAAATCCCGGACGGGAGAACTCTTCTTCATGCCCGGCTGATCCGTGATGCGGACAAGCTGGATAACTGCCGTGTAAAGCTGGAAGAATCACTGGAAGTTCTTCTGGGAGTAACGGAAGAAGAAGCAGGCAAAGGTGTCATTTCACCTGAGGTTTGGACGTCCTGTCAGAACAGAAGCTCCGTTTTGTCAGCAGATCGGGTGACTCCGGTAGATTACTGGGTTTCTTATATCGCACAGTATTATGATGTGAATTTTCCTGAAACTTTTTCTATTATGAAAGAAGAAAAATACGTCCCGAGGATCGTGGAACGTCTTCACTATACGAATCCGGATACAAGAGAAAAAATGTATCTTCTTACAGAAGAAATGGAAGAGTATATGTCTGAAAAGATAAACGAAGTCAGTGACAATGTGGAAAAAGTCAGTGATAAAGAGTCTGGATTTCAGTGAAAATACGAGGTGAAGTACGGTGAAAAAAATTGGAATTATCTCAGATACCCATGGTGTAATGCGGCCGGAAGTACTTGAGATCCTGAAATCCTGTGACTGCATTTTTCATGGAGGAGATATCAATAAACCGGAAATCCTGGATATGATAAGACCCCTTGCATCGATCTATGCTGTGCGGGGGAATAATGACGGAGAATGGGCCAAAGGACTTGCAAAAAGTCTTCACTTTTCCATTGAGGTGGAAAAAATTACATTTCCGGTGTGAATCCGGAAATGGAGGAGATTATTATGAAATATGTAAGACAATTCTGTATTATTCTGCTGGTATCGTTTATGGGAGAGGTGCTGTATGAATTACTTCCTTTTCCGATACCGGCAAGTGTTTACGGACTGGTTTTGATGCTTGGAGCTCTGATGAGCGGTATTCTGAAAACGGATCAGGTGAAAGAGACAGCAGCATTTCTTGTGGAGATTATGCCGGTAATGTTCATTCCTGCAGGAGTGGGCCTGATGTCTTCCTGGGGAGTGCTGAAACCGGTGTTTGCTCCCTTTGCGGTTATCACTGTGCTGACGACAGTGATTGTGATGGTAGTTACGGGACGCGTCACTCAGGCAGTGATCAGACATGAAGAGAGGAGACATCAAAAATGAGTGATTTTTTGAATTTATCCGTATTCTGGGGTGCTCTTATCAGCCTGGCGGCGTATGAACTGGGACTGATTCTGAAAAAGAAATTCAAGCTTGCCATTTTTAATCCGCTTCTGATAGCGATCCTGTGTGTGATCGGTGTACTGGCGGTTCTGGATGTGGACTATGACAGTTATTATGAGGGAGGAAAGTATATCAGCTATCTTCTTACTCCAGCCACTGTCTGTCTTGCAGTACCTCTTTATGAGCAGATGACTTTGCTGAAAAATAACCTGAAAGCAGTTGCGGCCGGGATTCTGTCAGGAGTGTTTGCAAGCCTTTTCAGTGTATTTCTTCTGGCAAAGCTTTTCAGCCTTACCCATGAGGAATATGTTACGCTTCTTCCGAAATCCATCACAACTGCGATCGGTATGGGAGTATCGGAAGAACTTGGCGGAATTGTGACAATTACAGTAGCGGTCATTATTATTACAGGAGTTCTCGGTAATATGACCGGTGAGGCGGTGTGCCGTATTTTCAGGATTCATGAGCCGATTGCAAAAGGGCTTGCCCTGGGGACATCTGCCCATGCGATCGGTACTGCCAGAGCAATGGAGCTCGGTGAAGTGGAAGGAGCTATGAGCAGTCTTGCGATTGCTGTAGCCGGACTTCTGACAGTAATTGCGGCCTCTTTTTTTGCCGGTCTTATGTAAAATATATAAAAACAGAACAAAAGTTCTTAAAAAGAGACTTTATACCGTTTTATTGGACTTAATTTATGAGATACTAACTCTGTACAGAAAACATGTTCGGAAAATATGTTCGGTATTTGTGCCGGAATATATCTGATAAAGCATATGATATGTGTGAGGAGGGGTATTTTATGTTGAGTTCAAAAGAAAAGATCGGAAACAGAAAGATCATTGCATTTGCAGAGACAGGTTATTATCCGCAGCCTGAGAAGAAACAGGAGAATCGCAAGTTTTCGCGTTCCATGGCTATGATTCTCGGGCTTCTCGTAACGATTGAGATCATGATTGCCGGGGCAATGGTTCTGAATATTGATTTTCATACAGCGGACATGATCGCGGTTGTATTTGCATTTGCAGTATTATATTTCGGAGTAGTAGCAGTATTGACAGACAAGTAATCACGGGAGAGATGTTATGCCGAAGTCTTTTCGCCAGAAGCTGAAAATTATATATTTGATGGAGGCATTCCAAAGAAAGAGTGATGAGGAGCATCCGCTCACGGTAAATGATCTGATCACTTATCTGAAGGAATATGGGATTTCCGCAGAGCGCAAGACCATTTATGATGATATTGAGATGCTTCGCATTTATGGAATGGATATCGTGAATCGCAGGGAAAAGCCTTCCGGATTTTTCCTTGCCAGCCGGGAGTTCCAGATGCCGGAACTGAAGCTCCTGGTAGATGCGGTCCAGTCTTCCAAATTTATCACTCAGAAGAAATCCCGTCAGTTAATACACAAGCTGGAAAGCCTGACCAGTGAATATGAGGCAAGGAAGCTTCAGCGGCAGGTTTATGTTGGAAGCCGTGTGAAGACCATGAATGAGAGTATCTATTACAATATTGACCAGATTCATGATGCGATTTCCGGGAATTTTCAGATCAGTTTTCAATATTACGAGTGGACTGTATCCAAGGAGATGCGTCTGAAGAAAGACGGAGAGAGATACCGTATCAGCCCCTGGGAACTGATCTGGAAGGACGAGAATTATTATCTCGTCGGTTTGGATGAGAACAGCGGCATTGTCAAACATTACCGTGTTGATAAGATGCTGGAGATCCTGGTGGAGAAAGAGCAGCGCAATGGAAAAGAATTTTTCCGTGACTTTGATGCAGCGAAATTTGCATCAAGGACTTTTGGAATGTTTGGCGGAAGAGAAGAGTCTGTGAGGCTCGTATTTGAAAATCGGCTTGTGGGTGTGGTGATTGACCGCTTCGGCCATGATGTGATGATTCATAAGCAGGACGGAGAGCATTTTGCCATTCAGATACGTGTGAATGTAAGCAGTCAGTTTTTCGGCTGGCTTGCAGGTCTTGGGTCCGGCGCTGTTATTACGTCTCCGGAGAATGTCAGAAAAGAATATACCGACTTTCTTGAAAATACTCTGAAGAACTACAGAGATGAAAAATGAGGAAATGTGTATGACAGTGAAATCAAGACTTTTAGAGCTTTTGGAACAGCATAAAGGTGAGACTTTGTCAGGAGAAGCCCTTGCAGGAGAACTTCATTGCACCAGGGCTGCTGTCTGGAAGGCAGTAAAATCTCTCCGGGAGGAGGGGTATGCAATTGAGGCAGGTCCGAATAAAGGATATATGCTGCCCCGGGACAGTAACCGTCTGTCCGTGGAAGCGATACGACTCTATCTGAAACGGCCGGATGTTTATCTGAAACTGTATAAAGAAACCGGATCCACTAATCAGATGGCGAAACAGGCGGCGATAAGCGGTGAGGCAGGTCATGGAGCCTTTGTGATTGCACAGCAGCAGACTGCAGGACGGGGCAGAAGAGGAAGAAGTTTTTATTCGCCGGAAGATGCAGGGCTTTATTTGAGCGTTGTTCTGGAGCCGAAAGGAGAAACGCTTCAGGAGAGCCTTCTTCTGACTACAGCAGCTGCGACCGCAGTGTATAAGGCGGTAAAGAAGGTCTGCCGGATCAGCCTGGACATCAAATGGGTAAATGATCTGTATTTTCACGGACAGAAGGTCTGCGGAATTCTTACAGAGGCAGTTACAGATTTTGAGAGCGGTAATATTGAGTTTGCTGTGGTCGGGATTGGTCTGAACCTGTATCCGGTATCAGGAGGATATCCGGAGGCGCTGCAGGGGATTGCAGGAGCGTTGTACCCGGATCAGGCATCAGCTTCCGGAACGGACAGAAATTATCTGACTGCCGAGATTGTGAATTGTCTTCTGGAAGAAACCTCGCATCTGAGGCTGTCTCCTGAATATGTGGAGCACAATATCATTCCGGGGAAAGAGATTGAGATCATGGATGGAAGCCGAAATTGTCACGCCAGGGCACTTGATATTTGTCCGGATGGACGCCTGCGGGTGGAAGAGGAGGACGGCACGATTTCAGTGCTGTCTTTTGGTGAAGTTTCCGTGAGTGTGAAACAGTGATTCTGATGTTTCTATAAATAATAATATAAAAATAGCCCGCGTTATGCGGGCTATTCTAAATTGATGAATCCGGAAGCGAGCACTGTTGCCGGGAGTTAATTGGAAGAATGTTCAGATGTTGTACTGCCGGAGTTTTCATGAAGAGAATCCTGCAGTTTTACAGTGGATTCAGCCTGAGGGATAGAAAACTTTGTGGATTCAGTAAATGTTTTAGTTGCTGTGGATTCAGAATATGCCTCAGTCGCTGTGGACCTGGCAGCTGTATCCGGGGTATTTGTGTGGGTCATGCCGGCGTCCTCCGGCTGCTGGTAAGGCCGGTATGGCTCCCAGTAATGTTCCTCTGAGTTTGAATCTTTATAATCCTCATCCAGCTGAGCCTTTTTATGAGAGAGGATATAACAGCCGGCAATGATGATCGCCACCGCTATAACGATCTCAGGAAGGCGGTAGGAAAGAGCACTGATGAATTCTGCCAGACGGGACGGCAAAATCCAGAACAGCAGATCTGTAAAGTTGGACCAGAGAATGGATACTCCGAAAAAGATCAGCAAAACTGCCACGATCGTGCGGTATTTGTTTACAAAAATGTCCGCATCTCCGATCAGCTGATCCAGATGAAGAACATAGTTATCTTCAATGGAATAAAATTCTTCTTCAGAGAGTGATTTCAGGTTATGCACATTAAAAAAACTGTAGAACCAGAGAATCGGGAGGAACATTATGATCCAGCTCAGACTTGTTCCTGATGCGATTGCGATGATTCCCCAGAACAGGAGCATGATGCTGATCCCCTGTTTGCGGAATCCCATGTACATTTCTCCGGCTCCCGGAATCAGCGAAAATAGGAAAGTCCATAAACCTTTTTTTTGTTTTGTCATGTTATCTGCCTCCATTGATTATTTTGTTGGAAAATTCATTTAGATATCCTGCCAGTGCATCAGATCCCTCATTAAGATTCTTATTGACCTTCCGGGAAAAATCCCGGAGGTAATTCGGGGATTTTTGAGGAACAGACGGTTGTCTGACCGGAAGTTCTTTTTGTATGGTAAATTCGGGTGTGATGCTGGCAAAATCCACTTCTGTCACACTGAACAGAAGAAGCAGAGCCATTAATACTCCGATGGCTGTTTTCAGTCCGCAGCAGAGCAATTGCATACGGTAAGAGGCTGTATGAATGGTTCTGTCTGCCTTTACGGAAGGAGCGGCTGCTTTTGTCAGAATCTGATCTTTGAGATAAGAAGGTGCCTGAGCTTCCGGAAATGATTCCTCCTGATAAAGCATATGCTCCATACAGTAATCACAATGCTCCATATGTTCCAGAAACGCAATGGTTTCTTCTGTGCTCATGGAATTGTTCTGGAATTTGTTAAAATCTTCCTGTGAGATATGCATTTATCCACTCCTTTCTTTTGTGCTCAGAAGCTGCTTCAGCATAGCTCTGGCACGGTATAGCTGGGTCTGAATTGTTTTGGGATTTTTGCCTTCCCGGCGGGCAATTTCTGTGAC
This sequence comes from Blautia sp., assembly GCA_022770365.1. Taxonomy (GTDB): domain Bacteria; phylum Bacillota; class Clostridia; order Lachnospirales; family Lachnospiraceae; genus Blautia_A. The sequence goes on from JALEHU010000052.1 coordinate 19,541, forward strand.
AGACAGTTCATCGCAGAAATGTGCGTAAGCGACTTCTCTGTAAGGACTGCGAAGCTGACTGCACAGCATCCGGATGCGGCGGTCAGCATCGTTTTTCAGGTATGTATCCTCAGGAGAAGGATTATTATCAGGGAGCTGGGAAAAGCAGGTATCTTCTGTCGGTATTGTCCTGCGGCCGGAAGATTTCAGGAAATCCAGACATTTGCGAACGGCAATTTTACTCAGCCATGCTTTTTCATAAGTTCCGTCGAACCGGGAAAGATTTTTGTAGGCTGACAAAAATACTTCCTGCGTCAGATCTTCTGCGTCAAATGGATTGCCGACAGATTTCAAACATATGGAATAAATCAGATTTTGATAGTGCTCTATCAGGTATTCCAGATACTGCTCCGGTGTAATACGATCAGCCCCCTTTCGTTTCCCGTTCATTTATTATAACGCACAATATCGCCGTTTTCTTTCAAAATAATAAAATCTGTTTGGCTTTTTGCGCAGGATGGTCTATACTGGTACAGGATAAAGAAAGTTCCTGAAATATATCGTAAACGTGGTGCAGCGATTTGGAAGCTGTCTGGTACAGCTGCTTGAAAATTGATGTACTGTCTTCAGCAAAGAGAGGAAGAAACATGACAGAAACAAAACGTTTATATTACGAAGATGTATACATAAAAGAATTTCATGCCACTGTGACGGAGTGCCGGGAGGCCGGGAAGGGTTATCATATTCTTCTGGATCAGAGTGCGTTTTACCCGGAGGGCGGCGGACAGCCAAGTGATACAGGAGTTCTGAACGAAGTAAAGGTGAAAGAAGTTCACGAAAAAGTCGGTGAACTTCTACATTATACGGATACACCGATTCAGCCGGGAACTGAAGTAACCGGCAAGATTAACTGGGAGCGCCGGTTTGACCTGATGCAGCAGCATTCCGGAGAACATATTGTCAGCGGTCTGATCCATGAAGCATTTGGCTATGATAATGTTGGTTTTCATATGGGAAGTGATGTGGTCACCATTGATTTTAACGGAATGCTGAATGAGGAGCAGATGGCAGAAATTGAGGCAAAAGCCAATGCTAAAATCTGGGAAAACAGCCGGGTAGAGATTACATATCCATCCCGGGAAGAATTAAAAGATCTTCCATACAGAAGCAAGAAGGAGCTGACCGGTAAAGTGCGTATTGTGCGTTTTCCGGGCTCAGATCTCTGTGCATGCTGCGGAACCCATGTTACGCATACCGGAGAAATCGGTATGGTGAAACTGCTTTCTGTTGTGAAATTCCGTGAGGGAGTCCGCATGGAGATGATTTCCGGGCGGAGAGTACTGGATTATCTCAATATGGTAAATGAACAGAATCATCAGATATCTGTGTGTCTGTCTGCGAAGCCGGCTCAGACAGCGGCTGCAGTAGAAAGGCTTGCAGAGGAGAATTTCCGTCTGAAAGGCCAGGCGAACCGCATGGAGGAGAAACTGTTTACCGGTGAAGCTGCCAGGTGTGCCGGAGCAGGAGATGTGCTTCTGTTTCAGGAGGGGCTGGAATCAGACAGTGTGCGCAGGCTGACAGATGCAGTAATGCAGACCTGCGGCGGCAGATGTGCTGTTTTTTCCAAAAATCCGGACGGCAGTTATAAATACGCCATGGGGCAGATTCATGGTGATCTCCGCCAGCTTACGAAAGAAATGAACAATGTTCTTCAGGGAAGAGGCGGCGGCAAGCCGAACTTTGTACAGGGGTCTGTACAGGCAGAAGAGAGTGATATCAGAAATTTTTTTGAAAACAGGTGAAAACGATGTTTGGGGAATGTCATGCCCATGTCATCATGGACGGAAAAAATTACAAAAAAGCAGTGGAACTTCATACGAAGCATGTACAGGATGAAGTGATAAGGAAACATTTAAAGGCATATCAGGACGGCGGAGTGAGCTTTGTGAGAGACGGCGGAGATTCGCTTGGCGTATCACGGCGTGCGAAGGAACTGGCGCCGGAATATGGCATTGACTACAGAACGCCGGTTTTTGCCATACACAAAGAAGGACACTACGGTTCTATTGTAGGAAGAAGTTTCCAAAACATAAAAGAATATTATCGGAGAGTGCAGGAAGCCCGGAAGGAAGGAGCAGATTTTATCAAGATCATGACTACGGGTCTTCTGGATTTTGCTGATCATGGAAAAGTGACAGGAACGCCTCTGGATGCCAGGGAAGTAAAAGAGATGGTCCATATTGCTCATGAGGAAGGGTTTGCTGTGATGAGCCATACCAATGGTGTATACGGTGTCCGGGCGGCACTGGAAGCAGGTGTGGACAGTGTGGAGCATGGCAATTATATGGACGAGGAGACTGTGCTGATGCTTGCCCAGAGTAATACTGTCTGGGTTCCTACACTGGTGACAGTGAGAAATCTTCTGGGATGCGGCAGATATGCGGATTCCGTTATTCAGCCGATCATGGAGCATGCCGCTTCGAATCTGTGTCTGGCATATAAAAAAGGTGCCAGAATAGCATTGGGGAGTGATGCCGGCGCTTATATGGTTCCCCATGGAAAGGGGGTCCAGGATGAGCTGGATGCATTTTTGCAGATCCTCGGTGATACGCCGCAAGTGCGATCAAGGCTGGAAGCAGGAGAATATGAGATATACAGAAGATTCCGGAGAAACTAAACAGCTCTGTCTGCTGCCCGGGATATTTTATAGTGAACAGACTTGTCTGCTGCCCGCAATTTTTACAGAAAATACAGCCCATCGGGAAAGGAAATCCTGAAGGGCTGTGTTTTTATGCGTCTTCAATTTTGAGGCAGGTGTAGATATTTGTCTGCAGAGAGGCGGCGGGATTATAGGTGATGCATACGCCACAGCCCTGAGCAAGCCCTCCGGTAGAGTCATTCTGTGCCTGTTCTGTACGGAATGTAATGACTGCATTATCATTTGTCTGAATGGTGATCGTGTTGGCTGTTGAGCCGATGATACTGCCGGTTACCCGGAAGGAAATAAGGGAATCCTTTTGAGAAGCCGGATTTTCACCTGTGATACCAAGGAGAGTCAAACCCTCCAGTGTTGTGCCGTTAAATTCGCCGGTATAAATCACAGAGACATGGGAGCCTTCCGCGATTCCTCCGGGAAAGTAGCAGGGAAGTGCTGACATGTCCAGTGACAGAGAAATGTCGGTTCCCTCGACCATAGTCTGCAGAACATTCTGGCTTACATTCTGTATGACACAGAAAAGTTTCTCTTCTTTTACGGTATTCTGCTCCGGCTCCGGGGTAGGAGTTGGTTTCGGTACTTTCAGCGGATCTGTGTCGGAAATACTCAGTACCTTGAGATGGCTGGCGTTGTAGCCGGTGTTTTCATCGCTGGGAGAGAGTATTTTTCCCTTGTAGTGAAGATAAACAGGGGCCCCCTTTTTAATTCCGTTCTGATAGTACTGTTCCGCACCGGCAGATGGGAACATCACGGTATTTCCATCTTTGGATTTGATGGTTATGGTATTAAGCGTAAGGTCAAGGACAGTACCCTGAATCGTGCGGTCTTCCAGGGACGTTTTTTTGTGGTATTCATCTACGACTTTCAGGGCTTTGACATCACTGGTGTCAGAGTCGTTCAGCTGTCCTTCGTAAATAATGCTGATCTCGTCTCCTGTGATCATACCTCCCTCACATTCCAGAGAAGCCTGTGAAACATCAAAATTATAGAGTGTTTTGTCTGAGAGAACTGTAACCTGACTCCCGGTGAAATCCTGAAGAATTCCCCGTATTTCGTCCATATATACACGTGGTTTGTCCTGCACACTCTCCTGAGCAGGAGTGTCACCTGCAGAAACGAAGCGGTCAATTACAGTGCCAAGGCTGCATCCGGCCATGGATAAAGTAAAAAAGAATAAGCAAATACATGATGCAAGCAGTTTTTTCATTACATCCTCCGGTATAATCTGATTACCGGAGACCAATCAGAGCGGATTATCTGTCGTCATCTTTTTTGACCGGCCTTGGGAGAAAATCGTAAATTTCCCGATATGCATCCCATTCGCTGCGCCCGTCTGCACCGTTTGGCATCAGCCCGGTACATTCCGTACATGCATTGGTATCCAGGTAATTTTCGTAAGAAACATGATAAAGATCATCGGTGTTATGATCGTTTTTGGTACGGCTGTTCTTTTCCATCATACCCCTCCTTGAATAAATCGGCAATGTTTTACTATAAAATAGTATGCGAAAAAAAACGACACCTATACTTTTAAAGGCTAAATATAAAAAGTTTGTTTTTATTATAACAAAGTTCATCCGGAATTTCATCTTTTGTTGGATAAAATATGGAATATATTTGAAAAAAGATATTGTATTTTCAAATAATTGTGCTATAATCGGCTTAAATAAATAATAGCGAAGTAGGAATTTATGCGTTAAGTGTTCATTGGCTGGGGAGTCGCCGTGAAACGAAAAGTCTGCTAATATGCAAGCGGCTTACGATATATTTTCCGCACCCGTTGCTACATATGAGAACATCTCATAATGTGGAGGGATTATTATTTATCGGTAACTACTCTATTATTTAAAACATTATGGAGGTGTTTTTATTATGCAAAAAAATAGTTACAAAACTTATTGGAATGTAAAAACCCTGGTATTTATGGCACTTTTGATTGCCATGCATCTGGTGCTCACCCGTGTTCTGGTGGTTGAACTTGGCGCATATCGTATTTCGGTAGGAAGTGTATGTACCATTCTTGCAGGTCTCTGGCTTGGACCGGTAGCAGGCGGTGTATGCGGCTTATGCGCTGACATTATTGGATGCTTTATAAAAGGATATGCAATCAATCCGTTGATTACGGTTGCTGCAATTCTTTGGGGCATTCTTCCGGCACTGATGAAACCATTGTTTATCAACAAAACCAAAAAAGGAAAAACAGTTGGCATTTGTGTATCCGTTGTGATTACAGCAGTTTTGAGCTCACTTGTATTTACAACTGCAGGACTTGTACTGATCATGGGATATAACTTCTATGCGATTATGCCGGGAAGACTGGTTCAGTTTGTAATCATGATCCCGATTTATTGTGTGCTTACCTGCCTGTTGTATTTCAGCCCGATTACAAGCATGGTTGTTGGAACCGTTTCACCCGCGGTGTTATCCAAGAAAACAGTTTGATTTTAGAGATCAGGCATAATTAAAAATTGAAATCAAAGACATTCATTCTGGCAGACGTATAGACAGATGATTGATCAGCAGATAAAAATATAAAATCGATTCCCCAATCAAAGACGCAGTCATGGATTTAACCATGAACTGCGTCTTTTTGCCTCCAACATCTTTATATTATACAGGCTGTACGCGGAACCAGTAGGTATAAAAATAATGGAAACCGAGAGATTCATAAAGCTTTCGTGCAGGAGTGTTACCTTCAACGACCTGCAGATAAGCGCATTCCGCTCCTTTTTTCATTCCTTCTTTCAGAAGACCGGTGCAGATCTGGCGTGCCAGTCCGCGTCCGCGATGATCTTCCCGGACATGAATGGCATAAATGCCGATATATTCCCGGTCAAGAATACCAAGTCCCGTGGCGATAATCTTTCCGTTTTCCAGGACGGAAGCGCAGATGGTCTCTTTTGGAATGGCATGATACATAGAGGGAACAACCGCACGGTGAATGGGATTTGTAGTTCCTTTCAGGTCAAAAAGACTCTCGATCCACTTGTCTGGAATGTCATCTGTAAAACAGACATCTTCATAGGGATATTCCAAATGTGCGGAGGATAGCCGAAGTGTCATGACATTGGTGGTATGCTGGATTTCATAGCCTCTGTTTTCCAGTGTGTAATCAAAATCCTGGGAAACCAGGGGACTGATTTTAAAAATAGCCGGAGTTCCCAGCCGTTTATAAACATGTTCGCAATAAGAGACTTTTTCACGCCAGGGAAGGGTAGAAGTTCCAAATTGTTCGACACTGTTGGTTCTATGGGTGTAAAAGTAGGAAAAGCGAAGAATCCATCCGTCGTAAAGCTCCATCTTATGGGAAGGCCAGGCGTTTAGAGACATGTCTTCAATTTTTTTAATATTCATTTCCATGTGATAAATTCCTTTGTACGTGTTGAGTTATAGATTTGGGTTGTCTATCCTGAATGGAGATAAGCATTCGCTTTGTATCAGGAACGCCGGTGGCATTCTCGAAGGTTATAAATCCATCAATTGCCAAAATAGTTTATCTGCCAGAAGTTCATGACCGTAAGGATTCAGATGAATGCCGTCCGGAGTCAATGTCTCTGTGCCAAGACGCTCTGCTTCTTTGTTCAGATAATGGTGAAGAAGGAGGTAAGGAAAATGGAATTCTTCTGAAAGATGCAAAATTCCCTGGGATAATGTCTCCACAAGTGGAATCCAGTTCTGGTATTCCCTGGGACAGGGAAAAATGAATGGTTCCATCAGAATGACAGGACATTTTAATCGGGAAAGGCATTGAAGCAGCTGGCGGTATTGCGCCAGTGTGTGATTCATCATCTGTTTTTTCTGATCAGAGGTGCGATTTGTATTCATCATCAGACCAATATCATTGATTCCGATCAGAATGGTAACAAGATCTGCTTTTTGAGGCAGATAAAAAGGTTCTGCATTGGCAAGCAGCCGGGCGGTGGTAAAACCGTTCACACCACAGTTCGTAATATTCCAATGCATGTTCTGCTCTTTCAGTTTCCGGGAAAGCAGATTTACATACCCGTTTCCAAGAGGCGGATCATCAAAAAGCCGCCCGCAGTCTGTGATGCTGTCACCAAGACAGAGTAGATGTGTCATAAATACCTCCTGCTTAAGGGAACCAGATGACAAAAATTCCATTTTTTCTTTGAAAGCTACTGTATCACGGTGCTGCCATCCGGTCAAGAGAAAAATATAAAATCATTTGCCGGGAAGAAGATAGAAAAGACTGTGTCATGTAAATCAGTTATGATTTGCGGAGAAAAGTAAAAGAGAGGGTAATGATTTATCAGGAAAAGTAGAAGAGAGGGTTATGATTTATCAGGAAAAGTAAAAGATAGGGCAATGATTTATCAGGAAAAGCAAAAGGAGGGTAATGATTCGTCAGGAAAAGCAAAAGAGAGGGTTATGATTTGTAGAGAAGTAAAAGAAAAAGCCATGCGGAAATATAAAAAGAAGATGCATAAATTGTCGAAAAAAGTCGAAAGTTTTCTGCGAAAATTTTGAAAAAAGGGGTGGACAAACGAAAATATTTGTCCTATAATAAGCCTCACCAGAAATCATCTGGTATCCCATCCGCCAAGTTCTGGCGGGAAATCCCGTTTTATACGAATGAAGAAAAGAAAATATGCTTTAGGAAGAAAGCCAGGAGAATCAAAAACTGTATAGTTTGGAAGGACGGTGAAGAAATGCGGCTGAGCATCGGTCTTCCGCTGATTATTGCGGGGACTGCTGTAGTAATGGATCTGAGAACGGCACGGGTTGAAAATGAATGGATTTTATTTTCTCTGGCTGTTTCTTTTGTCTGGCGTGTCTGGCAGGAAGGAATCAATGGAGCTTTTGATTTTTTAATGGGAGCTCTGTTGCCTGTTCTGATACTTGGAGTGTTGTTTTACTTTCGAATGCTGGGTCCCGGAGATATCAAACTCTTTTGTGCTTTGGGTGGAGTGATGGGACCGGCGGCAATTGGAAAATGCATTCTGAGTTCCTTTTTTCTAGGTGCAATCATATCTTTGGCAATTCTGATCTTTTGCGGCAGTTTCATATCAAGGATCCATTATCTGATCTGTTATTTTCAGAACTTATTACACACAGGAAAGATTGTTCCATATTACAGAAAAGGTATGGTACTGGAGAATTTCCACTTTACGGTACCTGTTTTTATGAGTGTCATGCTTTATGCGGGAGGTGTCTATTGAAAAAGAACATTTTTGCAGTCTGTGATCTTGAGGTGGATTACGCCTACAATTTCATGGATTATCTGAATCAGAAGAAGAATATACCATTTGAAATCCAGGCATTTACCAGTGTACAGAATTTGATTGCTTACGGAAAAGAAAATCATATTGAGTTGCTGCTGATTTCCGGAAAAGCAATGTGCCGGGAAGTGAAGGAAATGGACATTGGGAAAATTGTGATTTTATCTGAGGGTGTGCATGCGCCCGGATTGGATCAATATCCAAGTGTCTATAAGTATCAGTCTTCTTCGGATGTGATACGAGAAGTGATGGCATGTTATGGGGAAGAAAAGACCGCTCTTCCGGTTCAGTTTCCAGTGTTGAAGAAGACTACGGAGATACTGGGAGTGTATTCCCCACTGGGACGCTGCCTGAAAACTTCTTTTGCATTGACGCTCGGGCAGATACTGGCGCGGGACAGGGCTGTGCTTTATCTGAATCTGGAGGAATATTCCGGTTTTGAGGAACTGATGGGAAAGGGCTTCCATCATAATCTGAGCGATCTTCTGTATTATGTGCGTCAGGAAAATCAGAATCTGACGGTGAAAATGAACAGTATGATTCAGAGCATAAATAATCTGGATTATATACCGCCGGTACAGGCACCTGCGGATATTCTTGGAACATCATGGAAAGACTGGGAAAAACTTCTTTCGGAGCTTATGATGCACAGCTCTTATGAAGTCATTGTGCTGGATATTGGGAATGGGATTGAGGAATTATTCCAGCTTTTGGACCAGTGTAAACGGATTTATATGCCGGTGCTGAGTGATGTGATGTCTGCGTGCAAGATTGCCCAGTTTGAAAATCTTGTGCGCATCTGGGATTATCCGCAGATTCTGTCAAAGACGGTGAAGGTGAAGCTTCCGTTCCACGTGGGGACATCTGCTCCGGAGTCCTATGTTGAGCAGCTGCCGTGGAGTGAACTTGGAGATTATGTAAGAGAATTGTTGAGAAAGGATTCGGAATGAGCAGAAATTATTTTCAAAAACTGCGGGATCTTCTGATGGAAAAGCTGGATTTGTCGCGGGAGTTAAGCGATGAAGAAATATTGGAAACCATTGA
>JALEHU010000075.1 GCA_022770365.1 Blautia sp.
GATTTTAGAGGAAATGTACCCGGCTGGCAGCCGGGTACAGCTTGATTATATGGAAGCTGACCCATATAGCAAGCTGAAACCGGGAGACATGGGGACTGTTAGAATGCTTGATGATGCTGGAGGGCTGCATATTTCCTGGGATCGGGGCGGCAGTCTTGCATTGATTTATCAGGTAGACCGGTGCAGTTGCCTCATGAAGAAAGAACAGATGGATGCTTTTTTTAATCATCTGTTTATAATGCCTTTTGAGAGCTGCAAAAAAATGAAATCCTGGATTGAAAGAAAGCTGAGACCAGTGTTTCCGGCAATGACCTTTGAAAATGATACGAAAGACAAGTTGGAAGTGAATTTAAATGTAAATGCCTTTGAAATGAAAAGTCCCCAGATCAGTATTGAATATCAGACTGACCAAAACGGGCATTTGTTCATTAAAAAGTGTGGATGGACACAAGATGATCCGCTGAAAGATAAAATTAATAAGACACAGAAATCTAAGAGATAAAAAGCCGCAGGAATCGACAATTTTTTTTGAGAAGTAGTTGACACATGGAGGGAAATCAACACTTCTGCATCTGCTTGGAGGGCTGGACTGTCCGGATTCCGGCAGGGTCATCATTGATGGGAAAGATATTTTTGAGTTAAAAGAAAATCAGCTGGCAGTATTCCGCAGACAAAAGATTGGTTTTATTTTTCAGGATTTTAATCTGATCCCGTCTCTGAATGTGTGGGAAAATGTAGTGCTTCCGTGGGCCTGGACGGAAGAAAAGTGAATCGTAAGGAAATTCTGTCGATTCTGAAACGAGTGGGTCTGATGGATAAAAAAGATGCCATGCCGAATACGTTATCCGGCGGACAGAAACAGAGAGTGGCCATTGCAAGAGCTCTTGCAGGTTCACCGGCAATCATTCTCGCGGATGAACCGACAGGAAACCTGGATTCCGGAACGGAGCTGGAAGTGATGGGGCTTCTGAAGACCTGCGTGAAAGAATATCATCAGACTCTGGTTATGATCACTCATGATGAAACAATTGCACAGATGGCAGACCGTATTGTAATGATTGAAGATGGCAGGGTGGTGAGAAAATCATGATTGGAAAAATTGCTGCTGCGAATATGAGATATCATAAGAGTAAAAACATCTTAACAGGTATTGCGGTTTTTCTTACCACACTTCTTTTATTTATTGTTCCTGCAGTGGGGTATGATGCAATTTCCGGACAGCAGGCGGTGATCAATGAGCTGTACCCGACCTGGCATGCCCTGTTCCGTGATGTTACCGGGGATACTGCAGAAAAGCTGTCTGTACATCATATGATTTCGCGCTGGGGCCTTCGCAGTGATGTGGGGTATATGGCATCCGAAGATGCAGAGATTGCGATGCTGTATCTGGATGAAGAAGGACTGGATCTTTACCATATGGAACTTGCGCAGGGAAGGCTCCCGGAGACGGAAAATGAAATTGTCGTATCAGAAGGAATCCTGGAGGCGTTTTCTCAGTCCGGGAAAATCGGTGATGTCATTACAGTTCCCTGTCAGGTATATAGAAATGGCGGTCTTGATTACATCCAGGAAAAGGAATTTGTAATCAGCGGATTTATTGCCGACACAGAGATAAACAGAGAGCAGAAGGCATATTCTGCCTTTGTATCAAAGGCGTTTCTGGAGAAGGAAATTCCGGAAGAACAGATAAAGTACCGCTTTCTGTTCCGGATAAAAACGGGGGATTCTGCAAATACCGATGAAATCGAGGAAGACATAAACGCCCTGGCAAAGCAGTTTGACATCCCGGAGCAGTCTGTGGGAATCAATAAGGATTATCTAGGGGCAAATTATGTGGATCCGTCGTATGTTCCGGCGATTGCGGTGATCATGCTGATCATCGTTGGGGCGGGTATGATCACAATTTATGGTATCTACTACGTTTCTATGGGAGAGCGGATACAGGAATATGGAAAAATCAAGGCGATCGGTGCCACAAGAAGACAGCTGATCCTGGATGGAAAAGTACAGCTGTATCATGTATGGTTTTATTTTCTTGCAGCTTTTGTCGCTGTGCTGACCGTATTTTTATCGCTGCTCCAGCCGATGAAAATTGCTTCAAAAGTTTCCGAGATTGAGGCAATGCGGTATCAGGACAGCCATACGGCCCGAAGGGGAAAAAAGGTGAGAAAAGGGTATACAGATATCACTATCGGGAGACTGGCCAATATCTATCTGGCAGGAAATAAGAAAAAGAGTGCAGTTACTATTTTTTCCATGGCAGCGACAGGTCTGCTTGTGATGGTTGTGGCAACCGTTCTTTCCTGTGCAAACCCCGCAGAAGCATCCAGGAATTCCATCCATGCGCAATATGAGCTTTCCCCTGTGATCGAATATAACAACAAAGAGCATCCAGAGCTGGAATGGGGAGAAGTTCAGAAGGAGAATCCTTTGACGGAGGAGCTGAAAAAGGAGATTCTTCAGATCAATGGAATTACTTCCGTAGAGACTTATACAGGCACTTATGTAACATCTGATGCATTTGACGGAGATCGGGAATGGCTTGCAGGAGTGCCAAAGACCGGGAAACAACAGCTGGAAGAAGGGATCATTGAGGGAAATGTCACATATGAGGAACTGAAAACCGGCGATAAGGTAATTGCAGACAAAAATTTGCTGTACTGGTGGCCGGATATCCGAATTGGAGATGTGCTTGACGTGGTCGTGGAAGATGGAAATGGAACACATGAAAGAAAACTTGAAATTGCAGCGATCGGTGATTATCCGTTAAGCTTTACCAATTACAGATATCTGATCATGGCACAGGAAGGTCTGGAATCTTTCAGTAATTATAATCTGAACTATTATTATAATATACACGCCGAAAAGCCGTACGACCCAGAGGTGGAGGTACAGCTGAAAGCAATTGCAGAAGAATCCGGACGGATGGAACTGAGAGTCTGGAAGGATGTTTATGAAGAATATAAAAGTAATATGGCAGTGACAGGCGGAATCTGTTATGCATTTCTTGGGGTCCTTGGCATGATCTGCATCATGAATATGATCAACACGATGATTCACAGTATTCATGTGCGAAAAAAAGATCTGGGGATACTGCAGGCGGTAGGCATGTCGGATACACAGCTGCGCAGAATGCTTCAGATGGAAGGATTATTTTATACTGCGGGAACATTGCTGATTGCAGTTGGAGGCGGAAGCCTGGCGGGATATCCGATTTTTCTATGGGCGAAAGATCATGGGATCTTTAATATCAGCAGTTACCATTATCCGATCCCGGCTTCTGTGATTCTGACAGTGGTGCTTGTGAGTGTTCAGATGATTCTGACCGTGGCGCTGGGGAAAATAATGAAAAAAGAGTCACTGATTGACAGAATCCGGTTTATGAATTAACACAAAATATCAGTATCTCTGCTTCCGGAACTGGCTCGGTGTCATTTCAAATCTTTTTTTGAACAGCCGGTTAAAGTTTGACAGATTTTCGAATCCGGACTGCTCCGCGATCTCCAGTATGGTATCATTGCTGCTGTGAAGCGCCTGGGCCGCTCTGCCCAGGCGGTATTCAATGAGGTATGCAGAAAATCCGGAGCCCGTGGCTTCCTTGAACCAGCGCATGAAATGGCTGGCACTGTAGCCGCATTCATCAGCCATATCCTGAACTGTCAGTTTTTTATCATAATCTTTTTCAATTCTTGCAAGTACCATCTTCAGCTTCTGGAGATGTTTCTGACATTCATTCTCTGCGGGAGTATCTCCTGTATCCGGTGCATCCTGAAGCAAAAGTGAAAACATGACGATCAGACTGCCTTTCACTCCCAGCTCATATCCGTTGGGACGCCGGGCAGACAGGCGGTCGGATGCGTCCAGGCATGCGGAAACCTGATCGTACAGGGGACTGTCTTTGCCTATGTGTACCGGAAGATGGATTTTACCGCTGAGCACAGGCTGCAGATATTTCTGACTGCAGAGATCTACACTGTCACTTCCAAGAAAACTCATATCAAAAATGATATTCTCATATTCCATACGCGTCTTGAAAATTCCTCTGAGACCGTGGAGATGCCCCGGCATTACCAGATAAATATCCCCTGCCTGGGCATGGAAAATTTCAAAATCCACCTGAACGATACCGTTTCCCTGTTTGATATAAATGATCTCCACACTGTCCTGCCAGTGCAGAGGAACAAAGGGAAAATCCACGGGAATGGTGCAGGGATAGATATTAAATGCAAACATTGTATCAGAATGTCGTTTTGTCTCGTGATAAGCAGAATTTTGAATATTCATTGTTTTTTCGAAATTTCCCACAATTTACCATCCTTTCTGGTGCTTTACGATATGATAGGATTGTACAATATTTTCATGGCATTATACAAGCATTGTTTCTATAAATATGATAAAACTATACTCTGAAAACAGCTTCACATGAAAGGGGATTTAAGGATGATGAATACTAAAAATGTGAAAGATATGGAAAAAGTTTTGACAGAAATGTGTGGAAACGATCTTGAAAAATGTTCTTATGAAAGTATATATACGGCTCTTCTTCAGCTTGTGGAAAAAGAGAGCGAAAAAAAATATGTACCTGTGAAGGGACGGAAACTTTATTATATATCCGCTGAATTTCTCATCGGCAAGCTGCTCAGCAATAACCTCATCAATCTGGGACTTTACGACAGTGTGAAGGCCTGTCTTGAGGCACACGGAAAATCCATGGCAGAGCTGGAAGAGGTGGAACCGGAGCCGAGTCTCGGAAATGGCGGCCTTGGAAGACTTGCCGCATGTTTCCTGGATTCCCTGGCTACTCTGAATCTTCCAGGAGACGGTATCGGGCTGAGATATCACTGCGGTCTGTTTCACCAGAATTTTGAAAATCAGCTCCAGAGTGAGACACCGGATTTCTGGCTGGGCGGTCATGACTGGGCGCAGAAGACAGAGAAAACATATCCGGTTTCTTTAGCGGGAATAGAGTACCAGGCAAGACTCTATCAGATTGCAGTAACCGGATATGAAGGCCGTACCAATCATTTGAATCTGTTTGACCTGGATACCATTGACCCGTCTGTGATCGGGGAGGGAATTTCCTTTGATAAAACAGATATTGAGAAAAATCTGACCCTGTTTCTGTATCCGGACGACAGTGATGATGCCGGTCGCCTTCTCAGAATTTACCAGCAGTATCTGATGGTCAGTGCCGGAGCACAGATGATTCTGGAAGAATGTGAAGAGCGCGGAAGCAATCTGCATGATCTTTATGATCATGCTGCGATCCAGATCAACGATACTCACCCGTCCATGGTGATTCCGGAGCTGATCCGCCTTCTCCTGGAAAAAGGAATCGAGTTTGATGAGGCTGCGGAAATCGTGACGAAAGTCTGCGCATACACTAACCACACGATTCTTGCTGAAGCACTGGAAAAATGGCCGAGAAGCTATCTGGAACAGGTCGTTCCGCAGCTGATGCCGATTATCGAAAAACTGGATGAAATGGCACGTACGAGAGCCAATGATGAATCCACCGCGATCATTGACGGAAATCAGATCGTTCATATGGCGCACATGGACATCCATTTTACTCACAGCACCAACGGCGTTGCAGCTCTTCATACGGAAATTCTGAAAAACAGTGAGCTTCACAATTTCTATCAGATGTATCCGGAAAAATTCAACAACAAAACAAACGGCATTACTTTCCGCCGCTGGCTTCTGAAATGTAATCCCGTTCTGACGGAACTGATCGAGAGTCTCATTGGTCCGGGATTCAAAAAAGATGCCGCAGAGCTGGAAAAGCTTATGGATTTTGCCGATGATGAAACAGTACTGAAGAAACTGGCGGATATCAAACATGATAACAAAAAGGCTCTTGCAAACTGGCTGAAACATACACAGAATATTACGGTGAATCCGGACAGTATCTTTACTATCCAGTCCAAGCGTCTGCATGAATACAAACGTCAGCAGCTGAATCTGCTGTACCTGATCCATCAGTACTTTGAGATCAAAGCCGGGCATACGCCGAAAGTGCCTGTGACTGCTATTTTCGGTGCAAAGGCAGCACCAGCCTATACCATTGCAAAGGATATTATTCATGCGATCCTGACCCTGTCAAAAGTAATTGAGAACGATCCGGAGGTATCCCAGTGGATGCAGATCGTTTTCATTGAAAACTATAATGTGACAGCAGCAGAAAAAATGATTCCGGCATGTGATCTTTCCGAGCAGATCAGCCTTGCTTCCAAAGAGGCATCCGGTACCGGCAATATGAAATTCATGCTGAACGGAGCTCTTACTCTCGGTACGATGGACGGTGCGAATGTGGAGATCGCAGAAGCAGTCGGAGAGGATAATATTTATATCTTCGGTCAGAGCAGTGCGCAGGTTATCCGCCGTTATCAGCACGGTGATTACTGTGCAAAGGAATGGTATGAGATTGATGCCAATATCCGCAGAGCCATCAATTTCCTCACCGGCAATGAAATGCTGGCTGCCGGTCAGGAAGAGAATCTGCGCCGCCTGCAGAATGAACTGATCAATAAAGACTGGTTCCAGACTCTTCCGGACTTTAATGCTTATCTTGTCCGCAAAGAGCAGGCCATTGCAGATTACGCCCTGAATCCCATGAACTGGACACGCCGCACTCTGATCAATATCAGCAAAGCCGGATTCTTTTCTTCTGACCGTACAATCGCAGAATATAATGACGAGATCTGGCATCTCGGCGAATAAACCATGCTTGACAAAGCTTTCCGGGCTGTGATAATTTAAGACTTGATACCAATAGGAAACAGACGTTTTGATAGACCATCAGGACGTCTGTTTTGGCATTACTTTGAGATGAGGAAAAACAATGAACTATTTTGACTGTCATGCGGATACCCTGGTGAATATGCAGGAGGGGCAGGGAACTCTGGGAGAAAACCAGTGCAACATCGATTTAAAAAGAGCACGGGGATTTGCGGAAAAATACACTCAGATCTTTGCCATCTGGAATGATTATAAAGCAATTGAAAAAGGTCATGTGGATGAAAGCTTTCTGCAGCTTTACAACAGAGCAGTTTCTCTTATGAAAGCGGAAGAAAATCAGCTTGTCTGGTGCAGAACCGGGGAGGAAATGGAACAGGCGCATCAGTCGGGAAAAGCAGCCGCCTTTTTATCTGTTGAAGATCTGTCTCTTATGGGAAGCTATGCTCCGAAGATACGCGAGCTTGGAATCCGTTTTGCAATGCTGACCTGGAACTATGAAAATCAATATGCCTGCGGTTCTGTGGAAGATCAGACCGGGGGACTGAAAGAAGAAGGCAGGGATGCGGTAAAGATGCTGCTGGATCAGGGAGTCATCCTGGATATCTCTCATCTCTCGGATGCGGGAGCCCAGGATATTTTTCGGCTGACAGACGGTCCGGTGATCGCTTCTCATTCCAATGTGCGGGATATCTGCAGCTGTCCGAGAAACCTTCAGAAAGAACAGATCAGGGAGCTGATCCGCAGAAAGGGCCTGATCGGTATGAATATGTTTGCCCTTTTTGTAGGAGAAAACCCGACAATCCAGGATGTGCTCCGTCATATGGATTATATTCTGAATCTTGGCGGAGAGGATGCCCTGGTATTTGGCGGAGACCTGGACGGAAGCAGCGATCAGTTCCCGCAGGGATTCAAGGGCATTCAGTCTGTTCCGCTTATCCGCGAAACCATGGAAAAGGAAGGATTTGGCCGAAAGCTTACAGATAAGATTTTCTTTGAAAATGCAAGAGCATTCGTGCTGAAAAATGTACAGTAAGAAACAGGAGTGATGCAGATGTCACAGTTAACCAAAAAAGCATTGGAAGCTTCTCTCAAAAAGCTGCTGGAAAAGAAGCCGCTGTCAAAAATTACCGTGACAGATCTGGCTGCGGAATGCGGAATCAACAGGCACACTTTTTATTATCATTTCAGGGATATTTATGATCTGGTACAGTGGATTTATATGACGGAAACAGAATACGCCAGAGAGCAGATCAGAGAAAAAGATTCCTGGCAGCAGGGGATGGAATGGGTGCTTAAGCGTGCCATAGATGACAAGAAATTTGTAATGAGCGTTTACCGTTCCATCAGCAAAGAAACACTTACCGGTTTTTTTGTGGAGCAGGTCTATATTTTTGTTCATGATCAGATAGAAAGAGAAGCTGCAGATATCATAGTCCCTGAAGAACAAAAAGAATTTGTTGCACAGTTTTTTACACATGGACTGGTAGGAATCCTCCTGAACTGGGTAGATCATGATATGAGGCAGGAACCGAAGGAAATCATTGAGATGGTTGGGGTAATGATGCCCGGTGAATGCCGTTCCATATTGCAGCGTTTTAGTGTAAAAGGTACAGACAACAGACGTGAGACAGGAAATGCGTGCATGCAATGATTTCTTAAAATAGTATAAAATTAGACAATTTGGCAAGAGTGGTGTAATTCTGTACATTGTTACTTTTTTGTCTATAGCCGTAAGATTTCAGAAGAAATATAATAGTCGGTAATTCTAAAGCTTCTTTTTTCATAAGATGTAAAAATGAAGTAAACGGTGATTGGACAAAGGAGGAAATACAATGGGTAAAATTTCGCATGCAGCCGGACGCAAAGTGTTTTCTGGCATTGCCGATTATGTTGTAAATAAGGCTGATAAAAAACGTGAAGATGCATATAAACAGTTTTTAGATACTGCGGAAAAATACATGGCTGATGAAGATCTGGGAGTCGACTGGAATTATCTTCGTGATATGGCTTGTGATTCCCGGTATACTCTGAACCGGTATATTGATTCTATTGTGGATGAAGTGAATCCTCATGTTCTGAAGACAACGATTCTGAATCTTGGTTATGAAGCACTTTTTCATGGAACCAAAACGATTCGTGAAATGCGGAAAATCCACAACTGCAACATTCCCTGGATCATCCTGATGGATCCCACCAGTGCCTGCAACCTGCACTGCACCGGATGCTGGGCAGCAGAATACGGAAATAAGCTGAACCTGACTCTGGACGAGATGGACAGTGTTATCTGTCAGGGCAAAGAACTGGGTGTATATTTTTATATGCTGACCGGTGGAGAACCCCTTGTGCGCAAAAAAGATGTAATTGAGCTTTGCAGGAAGCATAATGACTGTGTATTTCTGGCTTATACCAACGGTACGCTGGTAGATGATGAACTCTGCAGACAGATGCAGGAGGTGGGCAATCTGTTTCTTGCGATCAGCCTGGAAGGCAAACCGGAAGTCAACGACCTCCGCCGCGGCGAAGGAGTTTACGGCAAGGTAATGAAAGCTATGGATCTGCTGAAATCCTACGGGCTTGTATTCGGTACCTCCATCTGCTATACCAGCCAGAATATTGAGAGTGTCACAAGTGATGAATTTATTCAGATGATTATTGATAAGGGCTGCCGTTATTCTTTGTATTTCCATTATATGCCTGTTGGAAATGTAGCATCTGTGGAACTGCTTCCTTCTGTGGAACAACGCCTTTATATGCATGACAGAGTCCGTGAGATCCGCAATATGAAGTCCGGCCCCGGTATTTTTACCATGGATTTCCAGAATGATGGTGAATTCGTGGGAGGATGTATTGCAGGCGGCAGAAACTATTTCCATATCAATGCAAACGGCGATGCGGAGCCATGTGTTTTCATTCATTATTCCAACGGGAACATCCGTCAGAATACGATCCTGGAAATTCTGAAGCAGCCGCTGTTTATGGCTTATCACAACAACCAGCCGTTTAATGAGAACCATCTCCGCCCGTGCCCGATGCTGGAAAATCCGGAAATCCTTCAGCGCATTGTCAGAGAATCCGGTGCTCATTCCACAGATCTGGAGTCTCCGGAAACCGCCGAGCATCTGTGCGGCAAGTGCGTGGAGTATGCAGCCGGCTGGGCACCTGCAGCCGAAAAACTGTGGGATGAGAAAAAAGATACCAAAAAGTTCAGATAAATATATAAAATTTTTGTAAAATGATGTTAAATTCCCGGCTGATGTGTTATAATAAGCCTATCAAACAGCAAAGGGGATGGAAGCATGAAATTTATAATTAGCGGAAAAAATCTTACAGTTTCTGAAGGCCTTAGAACAGCCGTTGAGGACAAGCTTGGGAAGCTGGAACGGTATTTCACTCCTGACACCGAAGTTGTAGTAACTTTAAGTGTGGAAAAAGAAAGACAGAAAAT
>JALEHU010000079.1 GCA_022770365.1 Blautia sp.
TTTGATGCGCCAAGATCAAACGGCAAATATATTTGACAGAGTATCCAGAATCTTTGGATAAAAGATAAACCGATGGCTTTTGACTAATCTCAGTCTATACCATCGGTTTTCTTAATGCAAGATAACCTGTGAACAGTAACAATATCTCCAAAATGCCGTATTCTTTAATCAGAATCCCGTCTTGTATTTACAAAAAACTTTTGCTAGAATACTTTTAATTATACTTTACGAAAGGATTCTATTTCATGGAAAACGCAGTCAGTTTCTCCCTTCCCACACCGCAGCAGAAGTCTCTGGGCATCATTACATTCGGTCACTCCATAACAGAGCCCTGCCATAAATACGGGCCGGCTGTCCGTTCCTATTACCTGCTGCACTATATTCTGAATGGAAAAGGTATCTTTTCTGTCAACCAGACCGACTATCACCTGAAAGCCGGTCAGGGTTTTCTTATTGCACCGGACTACCTGACAACTTATACAGCCGATGCCGCAGAACCATGGACCTATGTCTGGGTTGGTTTTTCAGGAGCAGAAGCATCCCGACTGATTGCTTCCATTGGCCTTTCTCAGGAGCAGCCGGTATTTGAAAGTGCCGAATCGGCAATCCTGCATCGCTGTGTTACAAACATGCTGCTTCACAACCACAGCAGCGTAGCGGATACTCTGGCCGTTCTGGGAGAGTTCTATCAGTTTCTCAGTGTCATTGCTGCTTCGAGCCAGGAAATTCTCCCGAAATCTGACGGCAACCTTTATGTCCGTCAGGCCGCTGATTATATTCACAACCATTTTGCAGAATCACTTACCGTAGAAGAAATTGCCCGCCATGTAGGACTGAACCGCAGCTATTTCAGCAGTATTTTCAAAGAACAGACTGGTCAGACTCCGATCGAATATATTCAGAATTTCCGACTGACAAAAGCTGTGCATCTGCTGGATTCCTCCACACTTTCTGTTGCAGCGGTAGCATATTCCTGCGGCTATCAGCAGCCGGAATCTCTGATCCGGATTTTCCGGATGCGCTATGGTATTTCGCCAGCAGCTTATCGAAAGAGACTGCATTTGTAATTTTTATCACTTTTGGTTGCTATTATCTGAAAATTCATTGTATCTATTGTAACTTGTTTTTATGAACTAACCAAGATTCTATTAACGAAAAAAGCTGTCCATTTGTTAGATGTTTGCGATAACAACTTTCGCATCTGACTTTTGGGCTGTACAAAAAACTGCCGCACTATGCGATAATCATCACATGTGCGGCAGCTCTTACCCATATACACTTCTCCAAAAATAAACAGTTCACCGGCAGGCCCCCACCTGCCGTTTATGAAATTCTGTATCTGCAAAAATTATTTCTTTTTCTTCAGGTTCAGAACTAGATGTCTCGGAAGACCATTTACCATGATCGGCTGGTAATCTCCCTGGATCAGCGGATTGATATAATCAATGAAATCTTTTGTCACATAAGTGGCATCCTTGTTCATCCAGTTTCTCGGAACCAGTTTCTCTTCATTGGCAATACGATGTACATCGTAAATGCCGGTCTTCGCCATATAAGGATCATCGGAAACACGGTCAATAACGATCATCTTGCCGGTATCTCCTTCATCAGCTGCTTTGACTGCTGCGCCGCCAACCATGAATGCTTCATCAATATCCACACGGGATGCCATATGAGAAGCACTTCTCTGAAGAGTGGAAAGCTCCACAGCTCTTGTCTTGCATCCGCACTCAGCTGCAAGGAAATTAGCCAGATAAGTAGCCGTTCCCTGAAGCTGCTTATGTCCAAATGCATCTACATAATCGCCAACGCTGCCCAACTCACATACATAGCGTCCGTCAGCAAGTTTGATTCCTTCAGAAACTGCAATTACGATGGATGATTTTTTGTTCAGAAGTTCTTTGACTTTTACAAGGAATTTATCCACGTCAAACGGTACTTCCGGAAGATAGATCAGATCCGGTCCGTCACAGTCTTCTGTCTTGGCAAGTGCTGCAGCACCTGTCAGCCAGCCTGCATTACGGCCCATGATCTCCATAATGGTGATCATATTCTTCTTATAGGTAAGACCTTCTGCATCACGAATAACCTCTTTGGTGGATGCGCCGATGTATTTGGCAGCACTTCCGAATCCGGGAGTATGATCTGTCAATGCAAGGTCATTGTCAATTGTCTTGGGAACGCCCAGGAATTTCTGGGTATGACCGGTAAGGATCGCGTAATCGGACAGCTTCTTGATGGTGTCCATGGAATCATTACCGCCGATGTAGATAAATGCTTCTATATCTAATTTATTTAAAATCTCGAAAATCTTCTCATAAATCGCCTTATCCTGGTGAATTTCGGGAAGTTTGAAACGACAGGAGCCCAGGAAAGCGGAAGGTGTTCTCTTTAAAAGTTCGATGTCCAGTTCTGAATGAATCTGGGTGGAAAGGTCAATGTACTGCTCATCCAGTAATCCCTGGATGCCGTGAAGCATACCATAAACCTTATCAAATCCTCTCTCAATGGCATTCTTATAAACGCCTGCAAGACTGGAATTAATAACAGAAGTAGGGCCTCCTGACTGTCCTACAATGATGTTTCTTTTCTTTGCCATAGTCTTATCCTCCTCTGAAACGGCCTATAATTCATGATTCTAGCAAGTCTCATCGATAAAGTCAATAAAGAATTGTAGATTTTTGTGTCTTTTTCTCGATTTTCCGGCTTTATCATGCTATAATGTAAGTGAAGTGCATAGGAAAGTCACCTTCCCGACACTTAAACCATTATGAGACAGGAGGATTTTTTATGATTCGTACTATGGGAAATGAATTTCTGCGTGTGGGTATTGCAGATGCGGGCGCAGAACTGATAAGTATTTATGATAAAAAGAATAACCGTGAAGTAATATGGCAGGCAGATCCCGCTTACTGGAAACGCCATGCTCCTGTCCTCTTTCCCAATGTCGGACGTCATTACGGCGACCATTATACTGTAAACGGACAGAAATATTCCTCTAAGCAGCATGGATTCGCCAGAGACACCGAATTCACCTGCACGATAAGTACTGCAGCTTCCATTACTCATGAAATGATCTCTTCAGATGCTACCAGAGAATCCTATCCTTTTGATTTTCTACTTCAGATTACGCATACCCTTGCCGACAAAGAAGTGCAGGTATCCTGGAAAGTCATCAACAGAAGCGAAACTCCGATGTATTTTACCATCGGCGGTCATCCGGCATTCCGTATTCCGGTAATTGAAGGGACACAGTACAGTGATTATTCTCTTTCTTTCGAAGGGCAGGATTCTCTTACCTATCTTCTTCTGGATCCGGCTTCAGGAACTGCATGCCCGGACAAAACCAGTGAGCTGGAACTCACTGACGGAACATGCAGGCTTGATACTCATATGTTTGACCACGATGCCCTCGTTTTTGATAACGAACAGATTTCCCGGGCAGGTATTCTTCTGCCGGATGGCAGTCCTTATCTGGAACTTAGCTGTGAAGGATTCCCCAATTTCGGAATCTGGTCTGTTCCCGGTGCTCCTTTTGTCTGCCTGGAGCCATGGATGGGACGCTGCGACAATTGCGGTTACGAAGGTCCTCTGGAGAAAAAACCGGGAATCAATTCCCTGGACCCTGAAGAGGTATTTGAGAAATCCTATACCATTAAAGTTTATTAAAATATCATTTCTGTTTTCATACATAGCAGAGTTATTACGATTATATTATAAAAAGATGCAGCCCGGCATTCTCTGTCTGACTGCATCTTTTATCCTGTTATATTCAACTACAAACTATTTCAGGCAAATTCCGTTTTATTTTTCCAGAGAATCCGTCTGTCTGTATGATTAAAATGTAAATTTGTCTGCAAAATATGCATCCAGTTCATCAATCTTCACACGAACCTGTTCCATGGTATCACGGTCACGTACAGTGACTGCACCATCATTCTCAGACTCAAAATCATATGTGATGCAGAATGGAGTTCCGATCTCATCCTGTCTTCTGTAACGTTTTCCGATATTTCCGCGGTCATCATATTCACAGTTGTATTTCCTGGATAACTGCTGGTAGATCTTCTCTGCACCCTCATTCAGTTTCTTGGAAAGCGGAAGCACACCGATCTTCACCGGTGCCAGTACAGGATGGAAGTGAAGGACTGTACGGACATCATTCTTCTCTGCATCCAGAACTTCCTCATCATATGCGCTGCACAGGAATGCAAGAACCATACGGTCTGCACCAAGAGACGGCTCAATGACATACGGAACGTATTTTTCTTTCTTTTCGTCATCAAAATAACTCATATCCTGTCCGGAAACATTCTGATGCTGTGTCAGGTCATAGTCTGTTCTGTCTGCAATACCCCACAGCTCGCCCCATCCGAACGGGAACAGGAACTCCACATCAGTGGTAGCTTTGCTGTAGAAGCTCAGTTCTTCTTTGTCATGGTCACGGTAGCGTACCTCATCTTCTTTCAGTCCAAGAGAGCTCAGCCAGTCAAGACAGAATTTCTTCCAGTATGCAAACCATTTCAGGTCGGTATCCGGCTCACAGAAGAATTCCAGTTCCATCTGCTCAAACTCACGGGTACGGAAAGTGAAGTTACCGGGTGTGATCTCGTTACGGAAAGATTTACCGATCTGTCCGATACCGAACGGAATCTTCTTGCGGGAAGTTCTCTGCACATTTTTGAAATTGACAAAAATACCCTGAGCGGTCTCCGGTCTCAGATATACGGTATTCTTGGCATCCTCGGTAACACCCTGGAATGTCTTGAACATCAGGTTGAACTGACGAATATCCGTGAAATTATGCTTGCCGCAGGTTGGACAGGGAATTTCGTGCTCTTTGATAAAGTCCATCATCTGTTCCTGAGACCATGCATCAACAGAACCTTCCAGCTTAATGTCATGTTCTGCGCAGTAATCTTCGATCAGTTTATCTGCACGGAAACGTTCATGGCATTCTTTACAGTCCATCAGCGGATCAGAAAATCCGCCAAGATGACCGGATGCCACCCATGTCTGAGGATTCATCAGAATGGCACAGTCAACACCCACATTATACGGGGATTCCTGGATAAATTTCTGCCACCATGCACGTTTTACGTTATTCTTCAGTTCTACACCAAGATTGCCGTAATCCCAGGTATTTGCCAGACCTCCATAGATTTCCGAACCCGGATAGACGAAACCTCTGGCTTTTGCCAGGGCAACAATTTTTTCCATTGTTTTTTCCATAATATTTCTCCTTTAACCGTCAATTATCCTCATTATACCATCTAAAAATTTTTTTTCAATACAAAACACATATCCTCACGTAAATTATATTCACCTTATATACAACGCATAAAATCAATCATCACCTGCACATCATCTCAAGAATCTGCAGGCTTTTGAATTTCCTGTCCGTATTCGCAGATGTATATCGATAGATATGATGTTCCAGTTCCAGAAGCACATCTTCTTTCACTGAAAAAGTATACAGTTTCCCCATTGGAGCACTGACAATATACTGCATTGCATAAAGAGCAGCCCCGGAAATCCTTACCGCATCCCGTATCCCCATTGCACAGGACGCACACAGCACACCATGTTCCTGCTGGGAAAAATATACAGGCGCAGCCTCTTCCGGTTCTTTGCCGCAGGATGCACAGTCTGCCACCTGAGGACAGAGCCCCTGTTCAGCCATGGTCCGGAGCTCAAATATACAGCGCACAAGTCTGTCCTCAATATGAGGATTCAAAAGGGCTTTCACTGTCACATAGAGCAGGTTCATCATCTCTCTCTCATCTGTCCCTTCACGGCCGAAATAATCTGCCAGCTCCAGAAAATAATACCCGTAATAAATCCCCGGCTGCATCCCCGCAAGCTCTACAAAATGATGTGTTACAGACACCTGATTCAGATTATAGCTGGACCGTCCCTCATACAGAGTGAAGTTCCCGAAAACAAACGGATTCGCCGCTGCCATAAAAGGACTGTTCAGACGCCTGGCCCCTTTGGCAAATGCGGATATTTTGCCACGCTCCCTGGTAAGAAGCACGATGCGCTTGTCATATTCCCCCACAGGCATGGCGGAAAGTACTACGCCCTGTACCGTAATCAGGTCTCTCATGATCAGATTTCCTTTTTATCATATCCAAAATTCTTAATCATAAAATCGCTGTCACGCCAGTCCTTCTTAACCTTTACCCACAGTTTCAGGTTGACACCGGATTCCAGCATCCGCTCCAGCTCATAGCGGGCATTGCTGCCGATTTTCTTGAGCATGCTCCCCTGTTTACCGATGATAATTCCCTTATGAGAGTCTCTCTCACAGATGATCGTAGCTTCAATATCCACCATGGGCTTATTTCCGGGACGGCGCTTCATCTTATCAATGGCAACAGCTATTCCGTGGGGAATTTCCGCGTCCAGAGCATGAAGTGCTTTTTCCCTGATAATTTCTGCTGCAATCTGCCTCTGGGGCTGGTCTGTCACAGTATCCTCGTCATAAAACATCGGACCGTACGGCAGATATTTAAAAATACTGGCAATGATATCTCCCGTATTCATTCCGCGAAGAGCAGATACAGGAATGATCTCATCAAATTCGTAGATCTTCCGATATGTGTCGATGGATTTGAGAATCTCTTCTTTTTCCACAGTGTCCACTTTGTTGATCACAAGAATGACCGGAATATGAAGACCGGCAAGCTGCTCTGCAATATGCTTCTCTCCTGCCCCCACAAAGGTCGTCGGCTCCACCAGCCAGAGAATTACATCTACTTCTTTGAGCGTACGCTCTGCCACCTGAACCATGTACTCTCCAAGCTTATTCTTGGCCTTGTGGATACCCGGGGTATCCAGAAAAACGATCTGACCGTCCTCACAGGTATACACAGTCTGGATACGGTTTCTGGTTGTCTGAGGCTTTTTGGATGTAATGGCAATCTTCTGGCCGATGAGATGGTTCATCAGCGTGGATTTTCCCACATTTGGGCGTCCGATGATTGCAACAAAGCCTGATTTAAAATTTTCCTTCATACTTTCTATCCTCTCCTGACGGAACTCTCATGCAATTCAGATCTGTCTGATCTCCTGCGGTTTTCAGCTGTTGAACAGCGGTTTTATTTCCAGGAACAGCTCCTGCCCGCTTCGGACAGTGTTTTCACTTCCAACTACACAAATGGCTTCCTCTGACAGAACCGCCTCCACCATCGGAGCCAGAGCACGCATATCTTCCACAGTCGCATCCAGGATCTGATCCCGTTCTTTTTGAATGGTTTCCTCTGAAACCTTGCAGAAATAAGCATTCTTTGAAATATTGCCTTTCATCTGAGGGGTCTTTGGAACATCTTTACCGCTGATTGTCCCAATGATATATTTGGTCATTTCACGCTCATCCGCTTTAAACTCCCGAATATACTCCGGAATCTTTTTATAAACATCCAGGGTTTCTTTCAGATGCGGATCGCGGTAAGATACAAAATAGCTTTCTCCATTTCTTCTGAATCCGCTCATGCAGCCATATGCACCGCCTTTTACTCTGAGATTGATCCATAAATAGTCATAGCTCAGGGCAACCTTCAGAATCTCCAGTGCTCCGGTATATTCCAGGCCTTTTTTTCGGAAATTTCCTGTCTGAGCCACATACTGTACCTGTCCGGAAGTCATGAATCCCTCATTTTTCTTTACACATTTCATCTTTTCGTCGGAAATCTGTACAGATTCTGTATGAAGTTTCTGTTTCAGACCGATTGCCAGTCCCTTCACTTTTTCCACAGATTCTTCCTCACCGGTATAGCTGATCATAAAATTCTCAGGGCGGAGAATCTCTGCAGTCAGTTCGCGAAGAGAGCGGACGAGTTCTTCCTTCCGGCTGTCAAATTCCTTCTCCAGTTTCTCAATAAACTGATAATACCCGATACCTGCCATATCATCCTGAAAAGCTGCCATCGGGGAACCGTAAGAAGATGCTCTGAGCACAGCAGTGGAATGTCCGCCGCTCACAAGGTTTGTCTGTGCTCTTGCTTTCACTTCCGCAATAATCTCCCGGAGACGCTTTGTATCATCCAGAGAAGAAGTCAGTAGAATTTCTTCCACCATACGGAAAAGAAAATCCAGTTTTGTATACAATGACTTGCCGCGGACAGAAAACATGGCACGGAATTTCCCGGGCTCTTCTGCCTGATCGAATACCTCTACTCCACACTGGATTCCGCCTGTACCTGCATTGATCTCGTTAAACAGACCTCCATAGGTAAAGTTCTCGGTATCCACGTAACCAAGGACAGATTTCAAAAGTCCCAGGTAAGGAACCTTCTCCGGACTCAGGTGCTTCAGATCAAATAAAAGATCCACATATCCGATGCCGTTCGTGCATACATCATGATACAAAAACAGACTTCCGCCTGCATCCAGTTCATGATTGAAAAAATGTCCGGCTTCTCTTTTGATATCCTCTCGTTTCAGCATTGGAATGCATTTCAGAGCTTCCGGGTCCTCCTCGCTTTCCTGATATGCTGTCAGTGCTTCTGTCTTCTTTACCATCTCTTCCAGTTCTTCTTCTGTCATGCTGCGCCGCAGAGCTTCCAGTTTTTCTTCCAGAGCTTTCTCTCTGCGCGCTGCAAGACCTCCAACAGGCACCAGTGTCAGCACGCTTCCATGAGGATTGTCAAGAAGATATTTCCGGATCATGTTTTCAAAATAGCCTTCATGTACTGCTTTTTTCAGGTACTCATATACTTCCAGAAGCTGTACGCTGGCAAAAGGATTCTCATCATCATACAGCCAGCTGCCAAGAATATCCAGACTGTACATCAGGCCTTTTGGATAAGAGGAAAAATCTGCTTCCCTGTAACGGAATTCAAAATAATTGATTCCCGCTTCCACTGCTTTTACGTCAATTCCGTTTTTCACAATATCTTCAAAGACACTCTGCACCACGGATACAAATTTGTCTTTCTGATTTTCATTGGCTCCCTTGGCAATCACATCGAAATATGGCTGACGGATTCCGTCTTCATAGCCGCCATAAATATCTTTGCCGATTCCAGCTTCCAGAAGAGCCTTTTTCAGCGGGGCCCCCGGTGCGCTTAAAAGTGCATAGTCCAGCACCTCAAAGGCCGTACACAGCGTCATATCCAGCGCATCTCCCACAACTCTGCTGTAGGAAAGATACGTATTATCTTCCAGTCCCTCGTTTTCGGATACCGGATATTCCATGGCAATGTCCCGGCAGGATGCAAATGCCTTCTGCTCCTTTATTTCCGAATCCACTTCCAGCGCATCAAATGCAGAAAGATAATGCCTGTCTATAAAATCCAGTTTTTCTGCCATATCCATATTACCGTAGAGATAAATATAACTGTTGGACGGATGATAGAATTTTCTGTGGAAATCCAGAAATTCCTCATAGGACAGTTCTGGAATATTATCCGGATTGCCCCCTGACTCAAACCCGTAAGAGGTGTCAGGATAAAGAGAATTCATGATCTCCCGTTCCAGAACCTCATCCGGAGAGGAAAAAGCCCCCTTCATTTCATTATAAACAACACCATTGTATGTCAGCGGTCCATCAGCATTTTCCAGATGATAACTCCACCCTTCCTGACGGAAAATCTCTTCTTTCTGGTAGATATTCGGATAAAAAACCGCATCCAGATATACGTGCATCAGATTCTGAAAATCCTGGTCATTACAGCTTGCAACAGGATAACAGGTTTTATCCGGATAAGTCATTGCATTTAAAAAAGTGTTCAATGAGCCCTTCACCAGTTCTACGAAAGGATCCTTCAGAGGAAATTCCCGGGATCCGCACAGCACGCTGTGTTCCAGAATATGAGCAACACCTGTGCTGTTCTTCGGAGGTGTGCGAAAAGCGATATTGAACACTTTATTCTCATCATCATTCTCAATGAGCATCACCCGTGCACCTGTTTTTTTATGGCGCAGGAGCCATCCCATAGAATGAATATCTGTCAGATTTTCCTGTTTGATTACTTCGTATGCAGTCAAAGTTTCTTTTTTCATTCTTTCCTCCGGTTAATTTCAAAAGGTCATGATTTCCCATTTTTATCTGAGAAACCATGACTTTTGATTCTTTACTTATTCTGCGTATCTGTTCAGTACTTTCACAAATACTATTTTCTGTTTATTTACAGTTCTTATACATCTGTCTCCCTATGGATTCCAAAAAACGGCTCAGCTGATTCCACCCTCTCCCGGAAACTGTACTTCATACATTTCTTTTGCAGCCTTAGTGATAAGTCCGAGTTCTTCTTCCATCTGCAGTGCTGCGGGAAGTTTCACAGCAGTATGAATGATGTCATTCTGAAGTTTCTCCTTCGCTCTCTCACTGCTTATAGAAACCAGACCGAACAGAAGATTATTATAATTCTTATCTCTCTCACAAAGCTCCATATAAAGCTTCACCAGATGGCAGCATTCCCTGTAAAGCAGTTCCTGATGCAGCTCACTTTTTTTCTCGAACTCCGCAAAATGAAGCTTTTCAAGCTGTTGGGCAATCTCCCTGCGAGCCCGCTTGACAGCAAACCACTTTTTATCCGCATCGCGGTTGAACTCCAGTGTCATCCAAAGTCCCAGAAATCCATCGGCTCTCGCCGCCCCTTTTGCATCGGATGATTCGCTGTATCTGATTTCCCATAGTTCCTTCCGGACGGCATTTTCCTGAGCATCCTCTCCCTCTGCTATGGATTTCTCCAGAAGAGCCCTGCGCTTCATCGGGTCGGATTCACGGTAATAAGCTGCAATTGTGGGTGTATCCATCTGTATCTTTCTCCTTCCTTACTTTTTCGGGGATTCGTAGCTTAATTCTGTTTCCACCATATTCAATGCCTCTTCAATAACCTTGTCCATGTCCATATAACGGTACATGCCAAGACGTCCGCCAAAGAGAACTTTCTCCTCTCCCAGCGCGCGCTGCTCATATCTGGAAAACAGTTCGTTATTTCTCGGGTCATTAATCGGATAATAAGGCTCTGTTCCCGGCTTCCACTGGGCAGAGTATTCTCTGGTGATAACCGTCTTAGGCTGTGTGCCGAATTCAAAATGCTTATGCTCAATGATTCTGGTATACGGAACTTCATAATCCGTATAATTCACAACGGCATTACCCTGATAATTCTCCATATCCAGCACTTCTGTCTCAAATCTGAGAGAACGGTAATCCAGTTCTCCATAGCAGAAATCATAATATGCGTCAATCATACCGGTATACAGCACCTTATCTGCCTGAGCGGTAAGCTCTGCACGATTTGCAAAAAAGTCCGTATTCAGAATGACCTGAACGCCTTCCAGAAGCCTCTTCACGATACGGGTATATCCGCCCTTGGGAATACCCTGATATGGATCTTTGAAATAGTTGTTGTCATAAGTATAACGAAGAGGAAGACGCTTAATGATGAAGGACGGAAGGTCTTTACATTCTCTGCCCCACTGTTTCCTTGTATACCCTTCTACAAGTTTCTCATAAACATCCTGTCCTACAAGGGCAAGTGCCTGCTCTTCCAGATTCTTCGGATGAGTGATATGCATTCTGGAAATCTGTTCACAGATCTTCGCCTGCGCCTCCGCAGGAGTGCGGACTCCCCAGAGCTGATGGAATGTATTCATGTTAAACGGAAGATTGTAAAGTTCGTCTTTATAAATGGCAATCGGAGAATTCACAAAATGATTGAATTCTGCAAATTCATTTACGTAATCCCAGATTTTCTTACTGGATGTATGGAAAATATGAGCTCCATAACGGTGAACCTGAATGCCTTCCACTTCCTCTGTATAAATATTACCGCCGATATGATCCCGTTTGTCGATCACGAGACAGGTCTTTCCTCTCTTTGTGGCTTCATGTGCAAAAACAGCGCCAAAAAGTCCGGCGCCAACGATCAGATAATCATATTTCTTCAAAAAAGGACACCCTCTTTCTTCTAAATTCTTTCCTGATATAACAAAATGTATTATATCAGATTTGGAAGAAAAAGGGTAGTCTTATAATTCTGATTCTTTGTTTTCTTACAGATTCCTGTATTTATTTTATAGATACCACACGGTCAAATTCGTCTGTGATTTCTTTTGACGGAGCTTTGGTTGTAAGGCTGAAGATCACGATCATCAGAGCACTCACTGCAAATCCTACAGCAAGAGAATACAGTCCCGTGGCACTGCCCAGCGTCTGTCCTCCCACGATCGGAATATAATCCCAGATAATGACCGTAAGGCCGCCGGAAACCATACCCGCGATCGCGCCTGCCAGATTTGTCCGCCTCCAGAAAAGTGACAGAAGCACAATCGGTCCGAATGCAGAGCCAAGTCCTGCCCATGCATTGGATACAAGTCCCATAACACTGCTGTCGGGATTCCATGCGATTACAAACGCAAGAATGGAAATGACAACAACGGTCCCCCTGCTGACATTTACAATTTTTCTGGAATCTGCATTCTTATCAATAAAACTGTGATAAAGATCCTCAGATACCGCAGATGCCGTAACCAGAAGCTGGGAGTCAGCCGTAGACATGATCGCAGCCAGGATTCCGCAGAGGAACAGACCTCCGATAAAAGGCAGAGCCAGATTTTCGGTAAACAGCTTGCTGATCATTTCAATAAAAACGCTCTCAGTAGAAGCCACGCCGTTTTCCCCCAGAATTTCCGGAAGCAGGAATGCACGCCCGATCACACCGATAAAGCATGCTGCCCCAAGAGAAAGAATATCCCACACGATTGCGATCACTCTGGATTTCTTCAGTTCCTTTTCATTTTTAACAGCCATAAAACGAGTCAGAATATGGGGCATTCCGCAGTATCCCAGTCCCCACGCAAGCTGGGAAAAAATTTCAACAAATGTATACGGACGTTCACCATTCATCAGCGGATTCAGAAATGATGCCGCACCACCGGTGACTCCGCTCTGGTCAAGCAGTCCTGAAAGTTCACCCGGAAGCATAAAATATGCAATGATCGGAACAATCAGCAGACCAACCAGCATCAGGGTTCCCTGTACAAAGTCCGTTACACAGACTGCCATAAAACCGCCCATAAAAGTATAGCAGAGAATAACCGCCGCGCCCACTGCCAGTGCTGCATGATAATCAATGCCGAATACCGTGTTAAAAAGCTTTCCTCCTGCTGCAAGTGCAGATGCTGTATAAACAAGGAAAAATACAACGATCACAATGGAAGATACCAGCAGAAGAATCTTCTTTTTGTCACGGAAACGATTTTCAAAATATGCCGGTATAGTCAGGGAATTATTCGCTGTAATTGTATATTTGCGCAGCCTTCCGGAAATACATACCCAGTTAAATACTGTTCCGATAAACAGACCTACCGCAATCCAGACCTGTCCGGTACCCATTGCATAAATAGCACCCGGAAGTCCCATCAGAAGCCATCCGCTCATATCTGATGCCTGTGCAGACAGAGCAGCTACCCAGGCATTCAATCCACGGCCGCCCAGGAAATAATCTTCTGAATTCTTTGTCTTTCTCATATACACAACACCGATCACAATCATCAGCAAAAGGTATGCCGCAAATGCTGACAAAATGATCATTTTTGTACTGTTCATACTTTCTCCTCCTCTTTGTATGAAATATATCCTACACTGTACCACATCCCATCTGTCTTGGCAACTAAAAAACGAGGAAAAATGTTTATTTTTCCTCGTTTTTGTATTTTTATTGATTTTAGCAGGATTTTATAAATCGCAAATGTATTTTTATACATTGTGATAACACTTTGGTCCCTCTTTCAAATAGACATGCTTAATATACTTCAGGGTCTTTTTTTCACCGTGCTGTGAAAGAATCCGAAGAAGTGCTTCCAGATCACGTTTCGTATTCGGATGAATGAACCACAGTTTCTCTTTGCCCTTCAGATAATACTCAAGAGGCTGCTGATCCGTATATGCATCTCCCAGATAAGTTCGTGAGGCACTGATCCTGTCCATGACCATCTCGGCAACATATTTCCGCGGCATCTGTGCTCCCATGATCACATGTTTTCCGTCCAGTGAATAATCCACCCAATACTCAAAATGATGGCGGTTGCGTCCCTTGTGATGCAGCCAGGACATGGACACGCCAATGTCCTCTCTCTCCGCATTATTAGGGCTCCTTGTTCCCTGATAGTATTTACATCCCACAAGAAATTCCGTGGGAGAATATTTGGACAGATCATGCAGAAGTCCCTGCTTATATAACCCGATACGGAAACAGTACTGCATCACCAGCAGCTTATGTTTCGTGATTGTCTTAAAATGCAGCCATGGATGCATCGTTTTGCCTCCTACCTGCCCAACAGCACGACAATGGTGCGGGGCGAAATTTCAATGGTTTTGCTGTAAGTTTCTTCTGATTCTCCGAAATATACTTCTTCCTCAAAGCCTGAAGTATCCACAGCTTTTTTCCATGTTTTTCCATCAGGGAGATTCGGGAGTGCGATACTTCTGGATTCCCAGTGGAAATTGTATGCGATATAAATATGGTCATCCGGTTCTCCGTCTGTTTTTTTTGCATAGGCACCGCAGAGCATGACTCCAAGAAGACGGGAAGTATTCTCATAACTGCAGTACCATGCCCGTTCACTGTGAAAAGAGATATCCGGAAATCCTCTGGTAAGATAATCCACACCTTTCAGTCCTTCCGGCTGATGCAGTGCCGGATGCTCTTTGCGGAAAGCAATGGCATCTTTTACAAACTGAAGGAGTTTTTCGTTTTTCTTCAGGCCTTTCCAGTCGATCCACCCTGTGGCATTATCCTGACAGTAAGCATTGTTATTGCCTTCCTGGGAATTACCGATCTCATCACCGCCATAGATCATGGGAACTCCCTGACTCAGCAGCATCATAAGAAAAGCGTTGCGCATCTGGCGTTCTCTGATCTGTCTGACGGCAGATTTGCGGCACGGACCCTCGAAACCACAGTTCCAGGAATAATTATAGGTTGTCCCGTCCATATTATCTTCGCCGTTTCCTTCATTATGCTTATAGTTATAGCTGACAGCATCCGCCAGAGTAAATCCATCCTGAAATGCCATATAGTGAACTGCTGTATGAGTACTGAAATTTTCTTTTACACGGTTTACCACTCCCGTTACCGTATCCTCGTCACTTTTCAGGAAACGGCGCATATCCTGCATGAATCCGGAATTGTATTCTGCAAGATACTTTCCTGACTGAAGATGTTCCTCCGGAATTTCCCACACCGGAACATTGTCCATCATCAGTTTCGTCCTGGAAAGAACACCGTCTTTCAGCACCAGATTCACGGGAGCCCCTTCTCCGAGCATATGGAATCCATCAACATGATAATAAAGTTTCCAGAACTGAAGTGCACGCAGGGCAGTCAGCGGATTAATTTCCTTCGGAAAGTAAAATTCCATAATACACTCGATTCCTGCGCTGTGGAGCGCTTTTACAAGATCACGGAATTCCCTCTCCGGATGTGCCGTAGCGCAATAGGATCGTTTCGGTGCAAAATAAAAACCCGGTACATATCCCCAGAAATTAATTTTTTCTTCCTGTCTGGCAGATACAAGTCCGGAATACTCTGTCGGAACAGGCACCTCCATAAATTCATAAGAAGGCATCAGCTCAATGGCATTGATGCCAAGTTCTTTAAGATAGGGAATCATTTCCGCCAGTCCGCTGAAAGTTCCCCGTTTCTTCGCAGATAAACGGGCCTGTTTTGTAAAACCTCTCACATGGAGCTTGTACAGGATCATTTCATCATATGAAACAGCCGGTGCACTATCATCCTCCCAGTCATATTTATCCTCAGAGAGGAATCCGCAGCGCACCCTGTGTTCATCCTCTTTGTTCCAGGCTTCTCCAAAATGCTCTCTTCCGGAAACGCGATAGGTACATGGATCCTGCTTTATTTTTCCGTCAATGCGGAAATTATATTCATAATCTCTGGGCGAAAAACCGCCAAGACAAAGTGAACTGATACTTCCCGTCCTTTTTCCCTGCGAAAATGAAATTTCCTCTGCAGGTTCTTTAGATTTTTTGTAATATAATAAAAGAAATGCTTCTGTATTTTCTGGTATTTCAACTGCAAAATTGTAGCCCTCTGTTACTTTGTTGGCACCAAGCGCCAATGGATATCCCTGCTCAATACGTGGAGCTTTCCGGACTGCCATAAAATACCTCCTTTTCATGTGTAATCTTTTATTTACGATGAAGCCTGCATCAGCAGACAGCATCAGTTCAGTATCAGTTCAACGGGGCAATGATCAGATCCCATGATCTCTGTATGGATTGCAGCACTCTCCAGACGCTCTTTCAGGTCCGGTGAAACGATAAAATAGTCAATTCTCCAGCCGGCATTCTTTTCTCTGGCACGGAAGCGGTAGGACCACCAGGAATAAGCCTCCGCCTTTTCCGGATAAAAATACCGGAACGTATCAATAAATCCACTATCCAGGACTTTTGTAAAACAGGCTCTCTCTTCATCAGTAAATCCTGCATTGTTCCGGTTCGTGGAGGGATTTTTAAGATCGATTTCCCTGTGTGCCACATTAAAGTCTCCGCAGCAGATCACCGGTTTTTTCTCCTGGAGTTTCAGAAGATATGCCAGGAAATCTCTCTCCCATTCCATTCTGTAGGAAAGGCGCCTGAGTTCACTCTGGGAATTCGGTGTATAGACGGTCATCGCATAAAAATCTTCGAATTCCAGCGTGATCACGCGTCCTTCTTTATCATGTTCTTCGATACCGATTCCATATGATGCTGATAAAGGTTCCATTTTCGTAAAAATCGCGGTTCCTGAATAGCCTTTCCTGTTGGCATAGTTCCAATATTGATAATATCCGGGCAATGAAAGCTTCACCTGCCCTTCCTGGCATTTAGTCTCCTGCAGGCAGAAAATATCTGCATCCAGTTCCCGAAAACGCTCTTCAAATCCCTTTGTCAGGCATGCTCTGATTCCATTTACGTTCCATGAAATAAGTTTCATCTTCTGTCTCCTTTTTAGTCAATACGAATATATTTATTATAACACAGAACTCTGTAATATGAACATAGAAAAAGTAATTATTCATTACGCGCTCACAATCCCGGTAGCTCTTGCAATCTTCCCCGTGTTCTGTTACAATAAAACAACCATTACGGAAATAAAAACAAAGTGAGGATACCATTATGAGTGACGATATGAACAAATCATCCTGCGGTGATTCCTGCGGATGCACATCCAGTGACTGCGCATCCTGCGGCGGCGGATGCGGCGACAGCACCCCGCGCACTATTACCCTGACCATGGAAGATGACACAGAGGTGGAATGCGCCATTCTTACCATCTTTCCGGTAGACAATAATGAATACATTGCCCTTCTTCCTCTGAATGAAAACGGTCAGAACACCGACGGTGAAGTTTATCTTTATAAATTCAAACGTACCGAAGACGGTGATCCCGTACTCTCCAATATTGAAGATGATGAGGAATACAACAAAGCAGCCAATGCATTTGATGACATCCTTATGAAAGCAAGACAGGCAGAAGAAGCCGGCGAGCCATTGGAATAAGGCAGGATACTGTTTACCTGACGAGCAATTGCTGCTGAACGCCAACAGGGCAGAGATTCAAGAATTCTCTTAAATCTCTGCCCTGTATTTTTTTAGTATTCTATCATTTTGTGGTACTGCCGAAACCGCCGTTGCGGACATCCGATACATCATCATCCACAGTAATGCCATATTCAACAAAAATCCCCTGCATAAAACCTGTACCCGCCGGGATCGTCACTGTCTTATTCTCGTTGGTATCATTGGTCAGCTTGGCAAAAATATGGCCTTCATTGTCGGAATAAAAATAATCACTGTCAATAATTCCCACTGTGTTATTCATCTGCAGACGGTATTTAAACCCCAGCCCGCTTCTGGGATAACATTTGAGCACCCATTCCGGATTCATTTCCACACGGATTCCGGTAGGTATTTTGACGGTTTCCCCCGGCTTCAGTGTGAAATCCGCCGGTGAAAAGAAATCATATCCGGCACTTCCCGCCGTAGCTCTTCTGGGAAGACGGATTCCTTCGTACACAGATGCCGTCTCCTCAGATGAAGCATCCGGAAATGTATCTTTCCAGTCTGCTGCAAATCTTTTTTCACTTACTTTATGAAATCTGGCAATTCTCTGCATCGTTCCTCCTAGCTCGTGTGCAAAACAATACGTCCCTCTCTCAGGGTGGCCGGCACATCAATCACACGCTGATTGCTGGAGCCTTTCCATTCCAGAAGGAGTTCTTTCTTGTCAATTTCGAACTCTCCGTCAACACATACATCCAGATACTGAACGATTTCTTCATTCCGGATTTCTTCCCAGAGAGAACCTGTGTATAACCAAATGGTCTTCTCCGGATATTTTGCGCGGATCTCTCTGGCAAGAGAGGTTACTTCCGTAATGTTGGAAGGATGCAGCGGATCCCCTCCCGAAAAGGTGATTCCGCTGATATAATCCTTGTCCAGTTCGTCAAAAATTTCTTTCCGCTCCGCGTCAGTAAATGGAAGTCCTCCATTGGGGTCCCATGTGATCGGGTTCTGGCACTCCCTGCAGCAGTGTGAGCAGCCTGCAACCCAGAGGACCACGCGAAGTCCGTCGCCATTTAACATATCGTCCCTGGTTATATTATGATATCTCATATTTTATGCTTCTTCCGGTACATCCTTCATGCTGAAGCTGATTCTTCCCATCTTGTCCTTGCCAAGGCAGACTACCTTAACTTTGTCACCAAGAGTCAGAACATCTTCTACACGGTTGATTCTTTCTTTGCAGATTTTGGAAATGTGGACCATTCCCTCTTTGCCCGGTGCAAATTCAATAAATGCGCCGAACTCTTTGATGCTGACAACCCTGCCGGTAAAGATCTGTCCTGCTTCAAAATCAGTAGCAATGATCTCTACCATACGTGCTGCCTCATCCATGCTCTTCTGCTCTACGCCGCA
The DNA here is from genome assembly GCA_022770365.1 of Blautia sp. Lineage (GTDB taxonomy): Bacteria > Bacillota > Clostridia > Lachnospirales > Lachnospiraceae > Blautia_A. The sequence goes on from JALEHU010000079.1 coordinate 18,938, forward strand.
GATGGATACTGCACCGTCATCTGTAATATCGATCTTCACGCCGGTACGCTCGATGATCGTATTGATGGTCTTGCCTCTCTGTCCGACCACATCACCGATCTTCTGAGGATCGATCTGGATCTGAATGATCTTTGGAGCATGTTTTCCAACTGATGCACGAGGCTGTGCAATGCATTTCTCCATAACCTCTGTCAGGATGTATTCTCTTGCTTCTTTTGTCCTTCTGATCGCTTCTTCCACGATCGGTCTTGTCAGGCCATGGATCTTAATATCCATCTGAATCGCAGTGATACCGTCATGAGTACCCGCAACCTTGAAATCCATATCTCCGAAGAAATCTTCCAGACCCTGGATATCAGTCAGTACGATATAGTCATCATCGCTCTCACCTGTCACAAGACCACAGGAAATACCTGCTACCGGCTTTTTGATCGGAACACCTGCAGCCATCAGGGACATGGTGGATGCACAGATACTTGCCTGAGAGGTGGAGCCGTTGGATTCAAATGTTTCGGATACCGTACGGATCGCATAGGGGAATTCCTCCTCACCCGGAAGAACCGGCACAAGTGCTCTTTCTGCCAGTGCTCCGTGACCGATCTCACGGCGTCCCGGTCCTCTGGACGGTTTTGTCTCGCCTACAGAGTAGGACGGGAAATTATAGTGGTGCATGTATCTCTTGGAAGTCTCAAATTCATCCAGTCCGTCCAGCTTCTGTGCTTCGGAAAGCGGTGCCAGAGTGGTTACTGTACAGATCTGAGTCTGTCCGCGGGTAAACATGGCAGATCCGTGAACTCGCGGAATAATATCTACTTCTGCTGCCAGAGGACGGATCTGAGTGATCTCACGTCCATCCGGTCTCTTGTGATCTTTCAGGATCATCTTGCGGACAGTCTTCTTCTGATACTGATAAACAGCATCCGGAAGAACAGCCAGCCATTCTTCGTTGTCTGCAAATGCCTCAGCAAGCTTTTCTGTCACTTTGCGGATGTTTTCTTCTCTTGTCTGTTTGTCATCGGAAAAAACTGCAACTTCCATTTCTTCAGGAGTTACAACTTTCTTGATTGCCTCAAACAGTTCTTCCGGAACTGCGCAGGATTCATAGGAATGTTTCGGTTTGCCGCATTCAGCAACGATTTTATCAATAAATGCGATGATTTCCTGGTTCACTTCATGAGCTTTGTAAATTGCCTCGATCATCTTATCTTCCGGAACCTCATTGGCACCGGCTTCGATCATGATGACTTTTTCTCTGGTAGAAGCAACTGTAAGCTGAAGGTCAGAAATGTCTTTCTGAGCCATAGTCGGGTTGATCACAAACTCACCATCGATCAGACCAACCTGCGTAGTCGCACAGGGACCGTCAAATGGAATATCAGAAATGCAGGTTGCAATAGAAGAACCAAGCATTGCAGGGATTTCCGGATTGCACTCAGGATCTACGGACATAACCATATTGACCAGAGTCACATCGTTTCTGTAGTCCTTCGGGAACAGCGGACGCATCGGACGGTCAATGACACGGGATGTCAGGATCGCATGCTCACTTGCCTTGCCTTCTCTTTTGTTAAATCCTCCCGGGATCTTGCCTACGGCATACATTTTTTCTTCATATTCAACGCTTAACGGGAAGAAATCCACGCCTTCTCTCGGCTCTTTGGAAGCAGTTGCTGTTGATAAAACAGTAGTTTCACCGTAATGCATCAGAGCTGCACCATTGGCCTGTTTTGCAACACGGTCAATATCAACTGTCAGTGTTCTTCCGGCTAATTCCATGGAATAACTTTTGTACATGTTTTTTCTCCTTTTCAAGTATTTTTATATATTTGCATGTATAACAGAAGTCCGAAACAACTGAAAAAACCGTCTGTCCCAGAACCGCTCCCACGTCGCACCGGCGGGCTTTTCAGTAGTCTCGGAAATTACTTCTGCCATGTTTTGACCAGGTGCCGTCAAAAAAGCCGTCACCCAAAAATAGGGCGGATGGAAATCCGCCCCTTCCGCATACCAATTATTTTCTTAAGCCTAACTTTTCAATCAGTGCACGGTATCTTTCGATGTCAGTTTTCTTCAGGTAAGCTAACAGTCCACGTCTCTGACCTACCATTTTCAGAAGACCTCTTCTGGAATGATGGTCTTTGTGGTGTGTCTGTAAATGCTCTGTAAGTTCCTGAATTCTTGCGGTAAGAACAGCAACCTGTACTTCCGGTGAACCTGTGTCACCCTCACATCTTGCATATTCTTTCATAATTGCCTGTTTCTTTTCTTTTGAAATCATTTTAATTTCCTCCTTATTTTCTTTTATAAACGCCGCATATTAAGAAATGGTCGGAGTCTCCTGTCTCTGAATATGGGCTGTATTACAACCTTGGTTAGTATATCACAGAACTTTTTTGGTGTAAACTGTTTTTTTAATTTTATCGTTCTTATTTTGCAAAAAGAACCTTTCCTGTTCATTCTTCCCGGATGTCCGTGAATTTATTTCGCTGCAGCAGCCATTTTCTGCTCTTTCCGGCGCTCCACCGGGTCATCTTCCATCAGTGAAAAGGCAATGTTGGTTGCATGGTCTGATACACGCTCCAGTCCGGAAATAATATCCGAGAACATCATGCCCGCGCTTGCGGTACATTCGTTCTGAGTCAGACGCTGAATGTGGGATTCCTGAAGAATGCGTTCCGCTTCGTCCACCTTATCCTCCAGATCCAGAATTTCCTGCATATGCTCCTGGTTGTTGTTGGAGAACATATCCAATGCGTATGTGGTGATTTTAATAACCATATCCAGCATGCCGGAAAGTTCTTTTTTCGCCTGGTCACTGAACTCGATGTTCCTTTCGATCCTGCTCCTTGCGGCATCTGCCATATTCTCCGCATGATCACCGATTCGCTCAATATCGTTGACTACATGGAAAAGTCCACCGATTGTCTGTTTATCATCTACAGGAAGCGTTGTCTGGTTGATTTTCACCAGATAATTGGTAATGGAATGATTCAGGAAGTCAATCTGTTTCTCTACCTGATAAACTTCATTGATCTCGTTCTCATCCAGAGTGATCAGCGCATTCATGGCACGTTCCAGATTTGTAAGAGCCATCTGTCCCATGCGTTCCATTTCTCTTGTGGCATCAAACACTGCAGTTGTAGGAGAAAATACAGATTTCTCCCCGATATACTGAAGTTCGAAACTTTCTTCGATCTTTTCATCATCTCCTTTGATGATCAGTCCGGTCAGTTTGACAATCTGTTTATTGAACGGTGCAAGCATAAGAACTTCCACAATTTTGATCATTGTATGGGCATTTGCAACTTCGCGGCCCGGATCCATATGCGAGATCGTCTTGATCAGATTGACAACCGGATCCAGTGCAATAGAGAAGATAACGTACATGAGAGCCGTACCGATCAGATTAAACAGCAGATGAATAAGGGCTGCTCTCTTGGCATCACGTTTGCCGTTCAGTCCTGCCAGCAGTGCGGATACACAGGAACCGATATTACATCCCATAATGATAAAGAGACAGATGCTGATCTCCAGAAGTCCCTGCTGAGCAAGCAAAAGAATGATACCAACCGTTGCGGAAGAGCTCTGAAGAATCGTTGTCACAATAATACCTACCAGCAGAGCCGCAAAATGACTGCTTAAGGATCCCATGATCTCCACAACCTCCGGAGACTCTCTTAAAACGGACATGGATGAGGACATCGTGGTAAGTCCCATAAATAAAATACCAAATCCCAGAAAAACCTCACCAATTCTCTGCACCTTATTCTTCTTGCAGAACATTGCAAGAATCACTCCCGCCATTACAATTGCCGGAGCAAGAGCAGAAAGATTAAATGAAATCAACTGTGATGTTACAGTAGTACCAATGTTGGCGCCCATGATCACGCCTGCCGCCTGATACAGATTCAGCAGTCCGGAATTTACGAAGCTGACTACCATTACTGTAGAGGCACTGGACGACTGAATAATCGCAGTAAAAAAGATACCGACCAGTATTCCGCGAAGCGGTGTTTTCGTAAAGAACTCAAGAATGCTCCTCATTTTAGCACCGGCGGCTTTTTCCAGGGCATCGCTCATAAGCTTCATACCATATAAAAAGAGGCCCAGACCTCCCATTAATCCAAGAATTATCCCTGCCATTCCTCAATTTCTCCTTGCTTGTTTGTATCTTGTAACCGTTCAGCAGATGTTTTTAATTCACCGAACAGATACGCATCCTGTTTTGTCTTCAAAGTACTTCTTCCCGCTGGCTGCATCTTTTTGCATCTGATTGCGGAGAGCTTCAAAAGAAGGAAACTTTTCCTCCGGGCGCTGGAATTTTAAGAATTCAACAACGCATTCCTGTCCGTAAAGGTCCTCTTCACAATCAAATAGATAGGTTTCCACACCAAGGAATTTTTCTCCTACAGTCGGTTTGTATCCCACATTGGTAATTCCCTTAAAAACCCTCTCTCCAAATCTGCTGATTGTAACATAAACGCCATTGGGAGGCATCAGTTTTCTGTCTGATGGAACAAGATTAACTGTAGGGAACAAAAGCTTATGTCCCAGACCTCTTCCATGTTCCACCGTCCCTTTTACAAAGAAATTTCTGCCAAGCAGCGAGGAAACCTTTTCCATGCTGCCTTTTCTCAATTTTTCCCGGATATAAGTACTGCTGATCTTCCTGCTGTCTTCCATTTCTTTTGGAAGGATTTTTACTGTAAAGCCATACTTCCTGCCAAGTTCCTCCAGAAGCTTCGGCGTTCCTTTCCGCTCAAATCCGAAACGGAAATCCTCTCCTACCGCCACATGGCTTACCTGAAGGTCTCCCACCAGGATTTCCCGGACAAAGGCTTCTGCCTTCATGTGCCTCATTCTGTCATCCAGTGGGCATTCCAGAAGAATATCCAGCCCCATTTTCTCCAGAAGTTCTGCTCTCTCTTCACATGTAAAAATCATCTGACCGGAAGAAACAAAAGCAAAAAGGACTGCCTGTGCGCCTTCTTCCTTTTGTTTCAGGATTTCTTCCACCAGCTTCTGATGTCCGCGGTGAATACCGTCAAATTTTCCCAAAGTCACTGCACTGTTGGACAGCCGGGGAAATTCCCCGTGAATCCTTACATATTCCATTTCAAACTCCTCAAAGAAACATTTTCACAGGAATGTATTTCTTCCGGCCGGGATTCCACTGATAGATCCCTGTAAAATCTCCGGAAGACGTACACATCCGTACCGGCATCTCCAGACATCTGCTCTGCACAAGTTCCTCATGAAGAGGATTCCCGTTCAAAAGAAGCCTGTCTCCTTCTCCTGTACACAAGATCCTGGGATATTCTGAAAGGATATCCTCAATTCCCACAACCATTTCGGAAACAGTTCCGTTTTCTGCAGCCTGCTGTACCTGGGAGAGTGTCACACTTTCTTCAATTGAGAATCTGCCTGATTTTGTGCGGACGAGCTCCTCCATACAGCCTCCGCAGCCAAGTGCTCTTCCTATATCGTGACACAGGGTGCGGATATAGGTTCCCTTGCTGCAGGTCACGGAAAAACGGACAAAAGGAAGTCTGATTTCTCTGATATCAATTGAGAAAAAATGTACAGGCCTCGCTTCCCGGTGAACTTCTTTTCCTTCTCTGGCAATCTCATAAAGTTTCCTGCCGTTTACTTTGAGAGCGGAATACATCGGGGGAACCTGCATCTGATCTCCCAGAAAAGACTGTATCACAGTTCTGATTTCTTCCTCTGTCACAGCTGCTTCTCTTTCGGACAGTACAGTTCCGGTCATATCCTGAGTATCCGTCTCTATTCCCAGATGAAGAAGTGCTTCGTATGTCTTTTCCTTATCTGTCAGCATCTCACAAAGCCTGGTAGCCTTGCCAAGAGCTACCGGCAGCACACCCTGTGCATCCGGATCCAGCGTACCTGTATGACCGATTTTTTTCATATGGAGAATTCCCCGAAGCTTTGCCACAACATCGTGAGATGTATATCCCTTTTCCTTGCGGATGACCAATATTCCGTCCATCATGCCTCCTGACACAGGAGCAGCTGACGCTCGATCTCACCTGTTATATTATTGATCACATCATGAAGAGATCCCTGCAGATCAATTCCCGCAGCTCTTGTATGACCGCCTCCGCCAAAATAAACTGCAATTCTGCTGACATCTACTTTTCCATTAGAACGCAGCGATACCTTAAATGTCTGACTCTCGACTTCATAGAGGAACATTGCCACCTCCACTCCTTTTGTCAGACGGAGCTGACTGACAATGCCATCCAGATCCTTACCGTCCACGCCATAGAAATCCAGATCTTTTCTGCGCAGATAGCCTACAATACATTTACCGTCCAGAAGCATAATGCTCTCTGCAAGCACGCGGCCCATGACCTGGTTCTGAATATATGTCTTTTCATAAAAAGATTCATCAATAATCCTGCTGAAATTAAATCCTGTTTTCATTAACTCTCCGGCAATCCTCATAGTTTCCGGAGATGTTGATGCATACTGGAATACACCGGTATCATGGATCATACCGGTATAAATGGGAACTGCCACTTTGCGGTTCACCTTTTCCGGATCGAAAAGGCCGTAAAGCACTTCACATGCAGAGCTTACATCCCCGCGCACATGATTGGTACCGGCAAAACCCGGATTGCTGATATGATGATCAATGCAGACTGTTTTTTCGGCTTTGTCAAAATAATCTCCGGCAAGGGCCAGACGATCTCTGGAGCTGACATCACAGGTCACAAACAGATCATATACTTTTTCTGTGTCCGCCTCTGTTTTGATTTCATCAATACAGTCGATATGAGAAAAGATCGGTTTTGGATGATCCAGATAGACATCTACCTGAATATCGGGATAATACTCTTTAATATAAAGATACAGCGCCATGCAGGAACCCACACAGTCACCATCCGGACGAATATGCCCTGCAATACCCATCGTCTTTACCTGATCCAGTACTTCTGCAATATTGTTCATGCTTACCTCCTATGCTTGCCGCAGCGGATGCGCCGCGGGCAGGGAAACAGGAAATTTACTCCTGTTCTTCCTCTGCCGTTTCTTTTGCAGCCGCATCCTTTCTGTTCACATCATCAATCAGCTTTGACATATTTACACCATATTCAATAGATTCATCCAGAATAAAACGAATTTCCGGCGTATTCCGCAGATTCAGGTTTCTGGCAAGCTGTCTGCGGATATAGCCTTCTGCACTGGAAAGTCCCCGGATCGTGTCTTCTTTTGCCTCCTGTGTACCAAGAACACTGATATAAGCTTTGCATGTTTTCAGATCCGGAGCCACTTCCACAGACATGACGGAAGTCATGGGATGAATGCGCGGATCTTTGATCTCACTGCGGATAATGGAACTTAATTCCTTCTGCACTTCTCCATTGATACGCGTATTCTTAATGCTGTTTTTTCTCATTCTGTCTCACTCCTGTCGGTATTCTATCTCGGTACTTCAACCATAATATATGCTTCAACCTTATCTTCTTCTTTCACATCATTAAATCCGGCAAATACAAGACCGCACTCGTATCCTGCCTTTACTTCTTTAACGTCATCCTTGAATCTCTTCAGGGAACCAAGTTCACCCTCAAAGATCTGTTCGCCTTCTCTGGAAATACGTACCTTGCAGTTTCTCTGGAAAACGCCATCCAGGATATAGCTTCCCGCAATGGTTCCTACACCGGATGCTTTAAACAGCTGGCGCACTTCCGCATGTCCGATGACTTTTTCTTCAAATACAGGATCAAGCATGCCTTTCATTGCGGATTCCACATCTTCGATTGCCTGATAAATAACTTTGTACAGACGCATATCCACGCCTTCCTGCTCAGCAAGCTGTTTTGCCATGGCATCCGGACGTACATTAAATCCAATGATAATGGCATTGGAAGTTGCAGCCAGAGATACGTCAGATTCATTGATGGCACCAACACCGCCGTGGATGACTCTGACTACCACCTCTTCATTGGAAAGTTTCACAAGACTCTGTTTTACAGCTTCCACGGAACCCTGAACATCGGCTTTTACGATGAGCGGCAGTTCTTTCAGATCGCTTGCCTGAATCTGGTCAAACAGATTATCCAGAGACAGTTTGCCTTTGGTTTCTTCCAGAAGACGGTTTTTATTCTCAGATACAAATGCACCAGCGAAATTCTTCGCTTCTTTATCGCTGTCGAAGGACATGATGATCTCACCGGCATTCGGTACATCACCAAGACCCAGGATCTCTACCGGAGTAGACGGTCCTGCCTCTTTGACACGGCGTCCCTTATCATCCATCATTGCACGCACCTTACCGCTGCATGCACCTGCTGCAATAAAGTCTCCCACATGAAGCGTACCCTTCTGAACCAGAATGGTAGCAACCGGACCTTTGCCTTTATCAAGCTGTGCCTCGATGACAAGACCTCTTGCGGCACGTTTCGGATTCGCTTTCAGTTCTGCAACTTCTGCAGTAAGAAGGATCATCTCAAGAAGAGTATCGATTCCTTCTCCGGTATGTGCGGATACCGGAACAAATACGGTGCTTCCGCCCCAGTCTTCCGGAATCAGTTCATATTCAGAAAGTTCCTGTTTTACACGCTCTACATTAGCACTTGGCTTATCGATCTTATTGATCGCCACAATAATTTCCACGCCTGCTGCTTTGGCATGACTGATGGCTTCTACGGTCTGCGGCATAACACCATCATCTGCTGCAACGACAAGTACTGCAATATCAGTAGCATTGGCACCACGCATACGCATTGCGGTGAACGCCTCATGACCCGGAGTATCCAGGAATGTGATCTTCTGATCATTAATGGTTACCACATAAGCACCGATATGCTGTGTGATACCGCCTGCCTCTCCTCTGGTAACGTTTGTATTACGGATTGCATCCAGAAGAGATGTTTTACCATGGTCAACGTGTCCCATTACACAGACTACCGGAGGTCTTGGAATCATAGTGGATTCATCTTCCTCATTTTCTTTAAGGAGTTCCTCGATCACATCCACTTTTTCTTCCTGTTCTGCGATAATATCGTACTCCAATGCGATTTCCTGCGCTTTTTCAAAGTCAATTTCATGGTTCACGGTAACCATAATGCCCTGCATGAAAAGTTTCTTTACAATTGCAGACGGCTGCATCTTCATGGCTTCTGCAAGTTCACGAATCGTCATTTTCTCCGGAAGGACGATTTCCTTTACTTCCGATTTCTTTTCCTCCTGTTTCGGCTGCACAGCCGGCTTCTGCAATGCTTTTGGCAGTTTTACACCGGTCTTGCGGCTGTTCTGATTCGGACGGTGTCCCATGTTGGAGGTTTTATCGAAATCTTTTTTCTTATTCTTATTTTCTCTGTCTCTTTCTCTCTTGCTGTCCTTGGAGGTTTTGGTCAGTTCCGGAGCAAATACAGCTTCACTGTCATTCTTTCTGGTGTTCTGACGCTGACCGCCGCGGTTTGCTCCCGGACGGTTCTGGCTGCCGCCAAATCTTCCTCCGTCGGTTCTTCCCTCCATACGATCCTGGCCGCCCTGCGGACGTCCCTGATTTCTCGGTGTCCGGTTTGTGCTGTTATCTCCCTGTCTGGAAGGACGATTCTGACCGTCATTACTTCTGAACGGACGGCCTGCGCTGTCACTATTTCTCTGGGGGCGATCCTGACCTGCACGGTTCTGGCTGCTGCGCTCGCCCTGTCTTCTGTCATTATTTCGTAAGTCTCTTGCGCCGCGATTATCTCTGTTGTCACGTCTTTCGCGGAAATCTCTGCCGTCACGGCTTTCTCTGTTATCGCGGGATTCGCGGTTATCACGATTGTCCCGTATTTCTCTGTTATCACGCTGTTCTCTGGCATTTCCGCGAGGCTGCTGCGGGCGTACCTGTTCCTGCGAAGCAGGTTTCACAGTCTGCTGTGCTGTCGGTGCTGCTGTCTGGGCTGCTTTTACTTCCGGTGCTTTCGGCTGCTCTGCTGCCGTGGCTGCCGGTTTTGTCTGTGCAGGAGCAGCCTGCTGCTGTGCAGGTGCAGTTCTTGCTGTCTGAGGCTTCTGACTCTGCGATGCTGCTGCCGGGGCTTTCTGGCCCTGCGGCGCTGCTGTCTGGGCTTTCTGGCCCTGCGGTGCTGCTGACGGGGCTTTCTGACCCTGCGGTGCTGCTGTCTGGGCTTTCTGACCCTGCGGTGCTGCTGCCTGTGATCTCAGGCCTCCTTTTCTTTCAGCGCCCGGTTTTCTCGGTCTGTTCTTACCTCCGTCACTTGCATTCTGTGCGTGATATACACGAATAATATTCTTTTTCTTTTTAGGAGCCTCTGCTTTCTCAGCTTCCGGCTTCATGTTTACCATCTTTTCTTCTTTGGAAGTATCCACGTTGGCAATATGCTCCTTTCCCATCTTTTCAAATTTTTCTTTTAGCATTGCTATATGGGCTTCATCAACAATCGTCATATGACTCCTGACATCAATCCCATGTTTCTTTAATAGTTCAATGACCTCTTTGTTCTGTCTGCCCAGTTCCCGGGCAATCTCATGCACTCTGATCCCAGCCATTTCTCTACCTCCTTATGCCATCTCCTGCTCCGGTCCGCATCTGTTCTTCCCAGACGGACAGACCAGACGGACAACTACTCCAATTCCTTTATGATTGCTTTCGCAAAATTCTCGTCCTGTATGGCAAGGCTGGCACGGAATTCTTTTCCCATGGCTTTTCCCAGACCTTCTTTATCTGCAAGAAAATAAATCGGAACTTCATAATAATCACACATATTCCGAAATTTCTTTTTGGTATTCACAGAGGCATCATCAGCAACCAGGACCAGAAATCCTTTGCCTGTTTTGACGGATTTTTCTGTGGAGAATTCTCCGCTTACCGTCTTTCCAGCCTTTGTGGCCAGGCCTACTAATGACAAAACCTTATTGTTTCTCAATTGCTTCAAACTCCTTTTTCAGACTCTTATAAACCTCCTCCGGAATCGAAGCCTTCAGCGAGCGTTCAAGCCCATGGCTTTTGATTGCTTTTTCAAGACATTCCATGGAAAAGCAAAGATAAGCTCCCCTGCCGTTTTTCTTACCGGTAGCATCCAGGATGATTTCATCCTCTGCAGTTTTCAGAACTCTGATCATGTCTTTTTTGCTTTTCATTTCCCTGCAGCCGGTACATTGACGCATGGGAATCTTACTTTTTGTTTTCATTCTTCTTCCGCTGCTGCCTCCTCAATGTATTCCGGTGCAGCTTCTTCACTGACGCGAGCTGTCACATCGTCCTGTAACTCCTCACCGTTTACAGCTTCGTCAGCGTCCAAAGCCTCTTCGCTGTATTCTTCCTGACTGTCACCGGATTCTTCCATATATTCTGCATCCTCTGCGTACTCGTCATCTTCATCATAATACTCATCATCCTCGTAATCATAAAGATCACCGGACTCTCTTGCTTTGGTCTCGCTCTTGATATCAATCTTGAAACCGGTAAGGCGGGCCGCCAGACGGGCATTCTGACCCTCCTTGCCGATTGCAAGGGAAAGCTGATAATCCGGAACCACTACCAGTGCGGTCTTCTCATCCGGGTCAGCCATAACAGCGATTACTTTCGCCGGGCTCAAAGCATTTTCTATCAAAATCGCCGGGTTATCGTCCCAGTTGATGATATCGATTTTTTCTCCGCGAAGCTCATTGACGATCACACCGACACGTTCGCCCTTCATACCTACGCAGGCACCTACCGGATCCACGTCAGGATCATTGCTCCAGACAGCGATTTTAGTACGGGAACCGGCTTCTCTGGCAATACTCTTGATTTCCACAATACCGGACTGCACCTCGGCAACTTCAGATTCAAAAAGACGTTTTACCAGACCCGGATGAGTTCTGGAAACAAGAATTCTCGGCCCTTTCGGGGTATCCTTTACTTCCAGGATATATACTTTGATACGCTCTGTAGGCTTGAATTCCTCTCCTTTTACCTGCTCATTCTCACTGAGGATCGCATCTGCCTTGCCCAGGTTTATGCTGACATTCTTGCCCATAACACGCTGTACAATACCGGTCACTACTTCTTTTTCTTTGCTGTAGTACTGATCATACAGAACCTTGCGTTCTTCCTCACGGATTTTCTGCAGAATCACATTTTTTGCGTTCTGGGTAGCAATTCTTCCGAATTCCTTGGAATGGATCTCTACCTGAACGGTATCACCGATTTCTGCGCTGGTGTTGATCTTCTGGGCATCTACCAGTGAAATCTCCAGAACCGGATCATCGACATATTCCACAACCGTCCGGTCTGCCATAACTTTGAAATCGCAGGTGTCCGGATTAATGGCAACATGTACATTGTCTGCTTTTCCAAAATGGTTCTTGCAGGCCTGGAGCAAAGACTGTTCAATCGCACCAAGCAAAGTATCTTTGCTGATGTTTTTCTCTTTTTCCAGAATATCCAGCGCTTCCATCAACTCTTTGTTCATTTTTCTCTTTTCCTCCTGATTTGTTAAATACTAGAACTCGATTGCCAGACGGATCAGTGCAATTTCTTTCTTCTCAAAGGTGCGCATGGTGCCGTCCTCGTCAATTGTTACACTGTTACTATCATATGCGGTCAGAATGCCGCAGAACTCCTTTTGTTTTTCGATTGGTCGGTAGGTGCGGATTTCCACCAGCCTGCCCATACTCCTTGCAAAATCCTTGTCCTTTTTCAAAGGTCTGTCAAGTCCCGGAGAGCTGATTTCCATAATATAGCTTTCATCTATGAAATCTTCTTCATCCAGTTTATCACTGAATGCGCGGCTGACTGTCTCGCAGTCATTCACAGTGATCCCGCCGGGTTTATCAATGTAGCCCCGAAGATACCATTCTCCTGCTTCCCTGACATATTCCACATCCACCAGTTCAAAACCGTTGGCGTTTACAATAGGAGTCAGCAGGGCTTCTGCTCTCTTCTCATATTCATCACGCCTGCTCATAATTCCCACCTTCCTCTCAGAATTTCGGATTACACATAAAAGAGTGGACCGAAGCCCACTCTTATGCTATCCATCATCTAGTTTCCTACATTCTAACACTATCATTTCAGAAAATCAAGGGATTTTTTTGTCCCTCTTTTATATCCTGGGCTTTATTCCTTTGGTATCCCGTCTGGCAAGTTTCACTTTGTTCAGGGAATACTGTTTGTCATGATAGTTTATGGCATATTCCTGATGTCCCTCCAGAAGGTATGCGTGTTCCAGTACATCTCCCTGCGCAAGTTTCATGCCGCGCACGCCCACTGCACTCTTTTTCTTCGTCGGTATCTCATTTTTAAGAAATCTGAGGAAACAACCGCCTCTGCTCTGAAGCACCACCTGCTCCATTTCGTCCGCAGCTCCCACAAAAATCAGACGGTCATCTTCACTCATCCTGGTAGCGGCGATGGTGCGTTTTGCCACATCAAATTCCTCGCCCTCCACGATCTTGCACATGGCGCTTTCTGTTACAAACATAAGAGAAGAACGGCTTACCCCGGCCATCGGTCCCACATAGATCATCTGCTCCCGGGTGCTGTCATAATTACTGAGATTATCCGCCGGAGTACCTTTGTCCCGGAAACGTACCAGAGGAATATCCGCAATTTTTATGGTATGCATTTTTCCTGTATCTGTAAAAATGCAGATTTTGTCTGTATTCATGCAGGTAAAAATGTATTTGTTTTCCCCATGTGCGGCTTCTTTATTTCTTTCATATGCCGTCTTATCGATCAGTTTCATATACCCAAAACGGTCCATGAGGAAGCAGACTTCCATTTCCTCCATCTTTTTCTCTTCATAGACAGCTTCCTGTGCGTTCTCGATAGATGTACGGCGCTTGGTATTGTATTCCTTTTTGATATCATCCAGTTCTTTCATAATGACTGCTGCCATGGAATCATAATTATCCAGAATATCCTGATAAGTACTGATATTTTTCATGGTTTCCTCATACTCAGCCTGCAAAGCCTCAATCTCCAGACCGATCAGTTTATAGAGGCGCATTTCCAGGATCGCATTGGCCTGACGCTCGGAAAAACGGAGTTTCCCCGCTGCCTTTTCGCTTGCCCGGGTCTTAAACCGGATTCCTTCTGTGATGCCCTCAACCAGACATTTCTTTACCTGCTCACGGTTCTTGCTTCCACGAAGGATTTCAATGATCAGATCAATGACGTCGCAGGCCTTGATCAGGCCTTCCTGAATCTCCTTCTTCTCCAGTTCCTTTGTAAGGAGCGTTTTATATTTTCTGGTGGTCACTTCAAACAAAAAGTCCACATGATGCTCAATGATCTGTTTCAGACTCAGTGTCTCCGGTCTTCCGTCCGCAACCGCCAGCATATTGACACCGAAGGTATCTTCCAGGCGGGTCTTTTTGTACAGCATGTTGGTAAGATTTTCCACATCGGTATCTTTTTTCAGTTCCAGGACGATCCGGATTCCCTCCTTGGAAGACTGGTTGGAGATGTCCACGATATCGGTTGTCTTTTTTGTCTCTACCAGACCTGCCACATCATTGAGGAATTTTCCGATATTGGCACCAAGCATGGTGTAAGGGATTTCTGTAATCACAAGCTGCTGCCTGCCGCCTTTTAATTTTTCCACTTCCACACGGCCTCTGAGGCGGATCTTACCGGTGCCTGTCTCATATATATTTTTCAGTTCGTCCTTGTTGACCACAATCCCGCCGGTAGGAAAATCCGGTCCTTTAATATAGCGCATCAGACCCTTGACACTGATACTGCTGTCTTTCATGTAAGCTTTCACCGCGTCAATGACCTCGCCCAGATTGTGCGGCGGAATGCTGGTCGCCATACCTACGGCAATTCCGTCCGCGCCGTTGACCAGAATATTCGGAATGCGTACAGGCAGTACCACCGGTTCCTTCTCAGTCTCATCAAAATTGGGCATAAAATCCACAACATCTTTATCAAGGTCTCCAAGAAAAACTTCCTGAGTCAGCTTTTCCAGACGGGCTTCCGTGTATCGCATGGCAGCGGCACCATCGCCTTCAATAGAACCGAAGTTTCCGTGACCGTCCACCAGGGTCTTTCCCTTTTTGAAATCCTGTGCCATCACCACAAGAGCTTCATAAATAGAGCTGTCACCGTGGGGATGATATTTACCCATGGTATCGCCTACGATACGGGCACATTTACGATACGGGCGGTCATACCGGATTCCCAGCTCATACATATCATATAATGTTCTTCTCTGTACCGGTTTCAGTCCGTCCCGCACATCCGGCAGGGCACGGGAAATGATGACACTCATGGCATAATCAATATATGATTTCTGCATGACCTCCGCATAGTCGGTACGGATGATATTTTCCTGTTTTGTTTCCATGTTGTTCCTTTCTGTCAGATATCCAGTTCTGCGTCTCTCGCATGCTCATAAATGAAACTCTTTCGGGGCGGTACGTCGCTGCCCATCAGAATCTCCGTTACACTGGAAGCCAGACGGGCATCCTCAATCTCCACCCGTTTCATCATACGGGTCTCTGGATTCAGTGTTGTCTCCCAGAGCTGCTCCGCATCCATCTCTCCAAGCCCTTTATATCTCTGCAGCGTAAAGGAGCCGGGCTTATGGGTACGGCGGTATTTTTCAAGTGCTTTATCATCATAAAGGTACTCTTGTGCACCTTTCTTCGGCATGACTTTATAAAGAGGCGGCATGGCGATATACACATGTCCCTCGTAGATCAGTTCCGGCATAAAACGATAAAACAGCGTCAAAAGAAGTGTAGAAATATGGGCGCCGTCCACATCCGCATCTGCCATGATAACGATCTTGTCATAGCGCAGTTTTGAAATGTCAAAATCATTTCCGTATCCTTCGGAAAATCCGCATCCGAAGGCATTGATCATGGTCTTGATCTCCGCATTCGCAAGAATTTTATCAATGGAAGCTTTCTCAACATTCAGGATCTTGCCTCTGATCGGAAGGATTGCCTGGTAATTGCGGTTTCGTGCAGTCTTGGCAGAACCTCCGGCAGAATCTCCCTCCACAATAAAAATCTCGCACTGGGACGGATCCTTTTTCTCACAGTTGGCCAGCTTGCCGTTGGAATCAAAGGAATATTTCTGTTTCGTCAGAAGATTGGTTTTGGCACGCTCCTCTGTCTTTCTGATCTTTGCCGCTTTTTCCGCACAGGAAAGGATGGTTTTCAGTGTCTCCAGATTACGGTCAAAATAAAGCACCATCTGCTCTCCCACGACTTTGCCCGTGGCCTTGGCTGCGTCCTGATTGTCCAGCTTTGTCTTGGTCTGTCCTTCAAATCTTGGTGTGGGATGCTTGATAGAGATAACGGCTGTCATACCGTTACGGATATCCGCGCCGGTGAAATTCGGATCTTTTTCCTTAAGGACACCGATCTCCCGGGCATAGGTATTCATAACCGCTGTAAACGTGGTTTTAAACCCGGTCAGATGTGTACCGCCTTCTGCATTATAAATATTATTGCAGAATCCAAGTACATTTTCACGGAATTCATTCGTAAACTGAAAAGCCGCTTCCACCTGGATGCCTTCGGATTCCCCCTTAAAGTATACAGGCTCATGAAGGGCCTCAGAGTTCTTGTTCAGATCCTTAATAAATCCGATAATGCCGTCAGGTTCATGGTATTCAACCTTCTCCGGTTCTTCCCCTCTTAAGTCTTCAAATAATATGGTCAGGTTGGGATTCAGATAGGCAGTTTCATGGAGCCTGCTCTTAACTTCTGTGGCAGAAAACCGTGTCTTCTCAAATATTTCCGGATCCGGCAGAAAATTGATGCAGGTTCCGGTAGCTTTTGTCCGGCCCAGTTTTGGCAGAAGTCCATCCTCCAATTCCAGTGCAGGGATTCCACGTTCATAATAATCATGATGGATATAGCCGTCACGGCTGATCTTAATATCCAGATACGTGGAAAGAGCATTCACTACAGAAGATCCCACACCGTGAAGGCCGCCGCTTGTCTTATAAGCAGAGTTATCAAACTTGCCTCCGGCATGAAGGGTGGTAAACACCAGACGCTCTGCGGAAACACCTTTCTCATGCATGTCCACAGGAATTCCGCGCCCGTTGTCATCCACGGTACAGGAACCGTCCTTCTCCAGAACTACATGAATCCGGTCACAATATCCTGCCAGATGCTCATCCACTGCATTGTCAACGATTTCATATATCAAATGATTCAAACCCTTCCGGGACACGCTTCCGATATACATACCGGGACGCTTCCGGACCGCCTCCAATCCTTCCAGAACGGAGATGCTTCCTGCATCATAAGTTTCCTTTTTTGCCATGACTGTTACATTTCCTTTCTTCAACTCAAACATTCGTTCTATTATGATACCCTATTTTCCATCTGTTTGGCAAGAAAAAAAACCAACCAAGTGGAAACTTGATTGGTTTCTTAACAGCCAGTACGGGAATCGAACCCGTGTTTTCGCCGTGAGAGGGCGACGTCTTAACCCCTTGACCAACTGGCCATGTCTAACCGACTCGTTTAGTATACACTACTTCAGGAAAAATGCAAGTGTTTTTTGGAATTTTTTTAAGGAAGTCCCATCCTGCTATTTGATGCTCCGTTCAAATGAAACAGGAGGTACTTCCTCTTCCAGTTAATTTGTGGATTCCTTCATCCTTATTTCGTAGCCCAGAAATGCATCTGTCATCGCTCCGTATTCTGTCAGATTCCTGTATAGCAGTTTTGCAGCTTCTCTTCCAAGAGCATCCAGATCAAAATGTACACAACTGACAGCAGGACACCACTGATCCAGAAATTCGCTGTCATACAGCGAAGCAATTTTAATATCCGCCGGAATTTCCGCCTTTGTTTTTCTCAGTGCCTTCAGAACATCCAGACATATATGGGCATCCATGCACAGGATGCAGTCCTGTCTGCCGCTCAGAATCTTATCCACCGCAATTTCCGCACTGTTTTCTGACTCTATATGAAAAAACACATATTCCTCATCAATCACCATGTGATTCTGCACATGTGCACTGAGAATCCCTTTATAACGTCTTCGGTTCAACAGGGAATTTTTCTCTCCGCCTATGATTGCGATTCTGTACAGCCCTCTGTGAATAAGAGCGTTGGTGATATCCCTGCTGGCTCCTTCATCGTCAGTTTCCACCTGTGGGATTTCCGGATCGTTCACACTTCCCAGCGTGACAAAGGGAACTCCGCATTTCTGAAGATATTCTATTATCCATTTCCCGGTGTTCCCGTGTGTGAGCACAATTCCATCCACCAGATGCTGTTCTACCAGTCTTTCCACGTTTTCCATATTTTCTTTTCCTGCCATGACAGGAAATACCTGATAACCCCGAATTGAAAAATAATTATAAATACTGAAAAACACATGGTAAAAATAAGGCAGAACAGAAATATGATTTATATCCGGAAAAATCACAGCCACCATATTGGTAGTAACATCTGTGTACTTCTTCATTCTCGTGTTTGGAACAAGCTTTTTGTCTTTCAGATACTCTGTGATTCTCTGTCTGGTAGCATCAGATATCCTGCCGCTGCCAGACAGAGCTCTTGACACTGTTGATACAGAAACACCCAGATCTTCAGCAATTTTACTGATACTAACCTTATTGTTCAGTATTCCCATCTCTTTTTGTGTTCCTCACAGCAATCATTCTTTTTTATATCCCCCGAAATGAAAACTCGAATCTCAGTTTACCGGATACATCTATCAGATATTCCGGATGAACACAGGCTCCCCAGCTGTCGTCTCCTCCTATTCCCATCTGAGCCAGCGCAACACGCACAACTGTATGGTGTACAGGAGGAAGTTCATAGGGATGAGATGCGCATTCGATCTCATGAGGGGTATAGGGAAGAGCTGAAAAATTCATTCTGCTGCTGTTGAATTCAAGGCCCCGCCCCGTCCTGTCTGTAACTCTGGCATATCGTACTTCCATATGATTGCCGCATTCCTGCGGAATTATGTAAGAAGCCATATTGTCTTTCACTTCGTTTCTGAAAATACCCAGTCTTGCTCCGTGTTTTCTGTCCGCATATGTTTCTTCCGGACCAAGGCCATACCATTCCACCTGGTCCAGATCTGCATCAAGCAGAAACATCATACCAAACTCCGGCATATCTCCATTTTCTTTCCGTGGATCATATTCCATCTTAACCGATATTTTTCCGTCTCCGGATACCGTATAGGTGATTTTACAGACTGTCGGAAGGATGGTTGGAAGCTCATACTCATATTCAATTCGGAATGTTTGTCCGTCATCCGTTATGTCAGGTCTTTTTTCCAGAGTGTTCTGATACTTCAGATACAGCCCTGCACCTTTCCACTGAGCGTATCGGTATCCCATATGATTTCCGGCATCATTATCCGTCGGTGCCCTCCAGAAATTTGGTTTCGGGATCATATGAATATATTCCCTGCCCCCATACCGGTAGGAAACCAGTCCGCCGTGCGGAATGGAAAACAATGCTTCAAAATCATCTCCGCGCACTCCCACATTCTGAGTTCCGTAAATCACCCGGACAGGCCGTTCACATTTCTTTTCCGCTTCTTCAACTGAATAAACGAACTCACCAAATGCGATCTCATGGCCTTTGCTGCACCACTTCGTATCTTCCCGGATCAGGAATGAAACAAGAATCTGATATTCTCCCGGAGCTGTCTCTTTTTTAAACGGATTTTTATATTCTTTCAAAGACAGCGGCGGAACATCCGTAAGGAGTTCTGTCTCTTTTATCTTAACTCCATTTTTATACAGCTGCACTGTGCACCGAAACTCAGATGTATTCGTAAACAGATGTTTATTGATTACAACAATTTTCGTCTCATCAGGAAATACACTGACACTCTGATAATTGAATTTCACTTCCTGCATCTTCGGAGAAGGTAAACGATCCTTTCCGTAAACAATTCCGTTTCCGCTGAAATTATAATCTGTGGGCCGGTCCCCGAAATCTCCTCCATATGCCTGATACTCTTCACCATATCGGTTCTTCATTGTGAGTGTCTGATCAATATAATCCCAGATGAAGCCTCCCTGATAACTGGCATCCATATCAGACAATTCTGTATATTTATGCATTGCACCGCAGGAATTTCCCATAGCATGCGTGTATTCGCAGCAGATAAAAGGCTTGCTCCTGTCTTTTTTCAGATATTCTTTGATCATTTCCACAGAAGGATACATCTGGCTTGCGATATCACTGGATTCCGGATACCTTCCGTCCCAGTAAATTCCTTCATAGTGCACCGGCCTGTCCGGATCAAGTTCATGGAATTTTGCTGCCATATTTCTGATAACAAGTCCGCCGAAGGATTCATTTCCGCAGGACCAGATCAGAATTGACGGATGATTTTTGTCCCTCTGATAGCAGGAATTTACCCGGTCCAGCAGAAGAGGCTCCCACTCCAGGTTGTCTCCGGGAATGATCTTTTCCAGATGTTTCTCCGGTTCCGGAATCAGCCAGGTTCCATGCGTCTCCAGGTTATTTTCCGCCAGTACATAAAGGCCGTACTGGTCACAGAGATCATAAATCCGCACATCATCCGGATAATGAGAAGTCCTGATGGCATTGATATTGTTCTGTTTCATTGTCACAATATCCTTTAGGATCTCCTCATCCGAAACGGTCCGCCCGGTCAGAGAACTGAATTCATGCCGGTTTACCCCCTTAAACACAATTCGTTTTCCGTTGAGGCACATGATACCGTTTCTTATCTCAAAGCGGCGAAATCCTACCTTCTGGGTAACCTGCTCCACCTCTGTTTTTTTGTCAGGGTCATACACAGTAAGTCTCAGATCATAGAGGTTTGGAAACTCTGCGCTCCATAGTTTCGGTTCTTCCACAGCAAATTCAAAGTGTCCTTCGCAGGGCATTTCCCTCATCTCATCAAAAATTACTTTATCCTCATCCAGAAGCTCCACTCTTAAATTTCCAGAATGGCCGGAACGGGTATCCAGATTTAACACTGCGCTCTTAAGATTTTCATCCGGCAATGCCCGGACAGTAAAATCCTCCAGGTGAATTTCCGGCACAACATACAGATATACATCACGGTAAATTCCGGAAAATCTGAAAAAGTCCTGATCCTCACACCAGCTTCCCGCTGTCCACTGGAATACCTGTACAGCCAGCTTATTCTCACCGGATGTCAGATACTGAGTGATCTCAAATTCCGCCGGATCAAAACTGTTCTCAAAATATCCCACATAGAAGCCGTTAAGCCAGACTGCGGCACCGCTTTCTACGCCCTGAAAAGACAGACGGATGTTCTTTTTTTCAAAGCCCTCCGGAAGACGGAAATATTTTACATAACATCCCACGGGATTATATTTTACCGGAATTTCTCCAACTTCAACCGCCTCTTTTCCATCCCACGGATAAGCCGTATTGGTATAGTGAGGAACACCATATCCCTGGGTCTGCATATGACCGGGCACCAGAATCTCCTTCCAGTATCTGCAGTCAAAATCCGCTTCCTCAAACCCCGACGGAGTCTGACTGTAATTTTCCCCATATGCAAACTTCCAGACCCCGTTTAAGGAAAGGAACCTGTTGGAGTTCCACTCTCCAGTCTGTTCATCCTTCAGATATGTATGGTATTCTCCATGAGCCTGCAGACGATTCTGCTGAAAGATCTTCCTGTTTCCCACAATACTGTAATCAAATTGTACTGTCATCTTTTCCTCCTGTTTATTTCACTGCACCTGTAATACCTTCTACAAAATACTTCTGCAGGGCAAAGAATACAATTGCAGTTGGAATAGTGGTGATAAGAACTGCCAGCATCAGCATACCATAATCAGTCACATAACCGGAAGTCAGGCTGGAAATCAGCATTGGCATGGTCTGTGTTGTGTTATCAGACATAATAACCTTTGCCCAAAGATAATTGTTCCAGGCATTCATAAAGGTCACTACCGCCGCTGCCGCATAGGTGGATTTCATCGTTGGCATGAACATCCGGAAAAATATCTGAAATTCAC
Organism: Blautia sp.; assembly: GCA_022770365.1. Classification (GTDB taxonomy): domain Bacteria; phylum Bacillota; class Clostridia; order Lachnospirales; family Lachnospiraceae; genus Blautia_A. The sequence goes on from JALEHU010000079.1 coordinate 40,879, forward strand.
TCAGTCCTTCCAGTCTGGACGCTTCAATAATGTCAAGAGGAAATGCCTTTGCTCCTGTCCTGAACATCATGATCAGAAACGGCGTTGCAAGTGACGGCAGAATAAATCCGACGGTCGTATTCAAAAGTCCCAGTCTGGAATAAATCTGAAACAGCGGAACCATCAGCGCCACAAAAGGAATCATCATTGTCATCAGCACTACCGAAAATACCATATTTTTGGCTTTATCCCGATAGATTTCAAATGCATATCCGGCCATGGAGCTGACCACCAGTGCCAGAACCGTAACAAGGATCGCATATTTGCAGGAATTCCAGAAGTTTCCCCACAACGGCTGCTGACCGATCAGATTTCTGTAGTTCTCCACCAGATTCGTGCCCAGAGAAAGTTTTCCGGCAATGACATCCACACTTTTGTTGGTAGCCGCGATCACCATCCAGAGCAGCGGGAATACTGACACAACCGTGCAGATAATCAGAAAAGCATATTTCAATACAGTCTTAAATTTCTCACTCACGATCGTCACCTACTTTCATCTGGATAAAGGCAAGTACTGCCACCATAATCAGGATCACAAAGGCCATGGCCGAAGTATAACCGAAATTGGCTACTCCTTTGAATGCCTGATTATAAATATAATGAGACATGGTAATGGATGCATTTCCCGGTCCTCCGAAGGTCAGGTTCACAGATTCATCAAACAGCTGCAGTGTACCATTTGTGGACATGATTGCAGTCATCAGAATCGTCGGCTTCAGAAGCGGCACTGTGATATGTGTAAAAGTCTTAAGCGGTGAAGCTCCGTCAATTTTTGCAGCTTCATATACAGAATATTCAATATTCTGAAGTCCTGCCAGATAAAATACCATGTTATACCCTGTCCACCGCCAGATCAGCGCAATGATGATCACGATTCTGGCACTGGTGGCATGGGACAGGAAATTGTAGGCTGTATCCAGAATTCCTATTTTAACCAGGACTGTATTGATAAATCCGTCAGTGGCAAACAGTGACCGGAAGATTATCGCATACGCAACCAGTGACGTTGCACATGGAAGGAAAATCGCAGTTCGGAAAAAGCCCCTGAATTTCAGATTACGGTCATTGAGGATGGACGCAAGGATCAGTGCCAGGATCAGCATTACCGGAACCTGTATGATCAGGTAAAAAATACAGTTCCGAATTGACTGAAGAAACACGGTGTCCTTAAATATACGCGCATAGTTCGCAATGCCCACCCAGCGCATATTGCTGCCGGCGCCGGTTTTGAAGGAAGTGATCAGTGCTTTCACAGCCGGATAAAGACTCAGGCACATAATCAGCGCCATAGCCGGTATCAGAAAAATCCATCCGGTAAGATTTTGTTTTTTTGATAATGTCAGTTTGTTTTTTTTCATAGTTTCCCCATTCCTGTACGCTTGTTTATTACTGCATACTGAACTCAACAGTTTCCTGGGCAATCTTCAATTCATCATCAATGTCGGAACCGGCTACTACATTGGCAAGGAGCGTAGCCAGTGCTGTATTCGCTTCTGTATAGTAAACTCCAAGATTTACAGACGGTGTTTTTTCCGCAAAATCAGTCAGCAGGCTGAATACTTCCTGGCCGCCGTAGAATTCCTGCGGTTCCGAATAAACGCTGCTCTCACTTGCAGGGATCCAGGTAGACAGTGCTCCGGCGCCCGGAAGGATTGTTTCATAAAGTTCCACGCTTCCGGCAAATGTTTCCTTAAGGAAATCCACAGCCAGATCAAAATCGGAACAGTTGGATGTGATCGCCCATGTCGAACCGCCCTGGTTGGAATAGTTGGTAGCACCTTCCACTCCCGGAAGTGACGGAAGATTCGTGATCTGCCACAGACCGGAGGTATCTTCTGCAGACTGTATGGATGCCATGATCCAGCAGCCGTTAATAACACCGCAGGACTTGCCGCTGGTAAATGTAGCTATGTATTCATCCCAGCTGTTTGTAATGGCCATTACACCTTCCTCAAACATTGTTTTATAAATTCCTACACACTGTTTCAGCACATCATTGCCAACCAGATTCGGTGTATCATCTTCATTCCATGTAGATACACCGGCAGACTGCAGCATCTGATAGATCAGGTCAGAGCTTGCCGCCTGTACGGAGCAGAGGGAATATCCTGTCTTGCTGAAAACATCTTTACCGATTTCGATGAAGCGATCCCAGTCAATATCCGTCAGATCTTCCACTGTATATCCGGCCTGCTCCAGGATATCCGTTCTGTAAGCAGCGATTTCCGTACCATTATCAAAAGGTACTCCATAATTTTTACCGCCAACAACGGAAGCATTCAATTTACCTTCTGCAAACTGAGAAAAATCAATACCGCAGTCTGTCAGATCCTGAAACAGATCCGGATAGGTAATACAGTATTTCTGATAAGCAAAATCCTGCATCAGCAGAATGTCCGGAAGCTGGTCATAGTTGCCGGATCCTACAATTGTGCTGAGCTTTGTCTGCATATCATCCCAGCCAACTTCCACAATTTCAAGCTGAAAACCGGGATGGTCTTTCTGGTAAACCTTTTCTGCCTCTTCCATAGAATAAATATTGAAGGATTTATCCCATGCCCATACAGTCAGCGTCTGGTCTCCATCTGTATCTGCTTCTTTTGTATCTGCTTCTTTTGTCTCTGTTTCTGCATCTTCGTTATTTTCCATAGCAACGGTAGATTCACCGGATGAAGTACCTGCAGAATCACCTGAGCTGCCGCAGCCGGCAAGTAATGTACATCCCATTATTACAGTCATGAAAACTGATATTAATTTTCTTTTCACTTTCATTCCTCCTGTGATGATATTTATTTTTAGACCGGTCTAATTTACTTAGAATTTCTTAAGACGCAGAATCACTTACTTTTGCATTTTTGCATTTTGTTCTCCTGCCCTGATATCATATTAGATTATACAGATACTTTTCCCACAATTGTTATGATATTCAACGAAAAAAACAGCAAAAAGACAAGTTGCGCAAAACTATCGCTTTGTTATTTGCGCAAAAATATCATAATCAGAAAGCTTTTTCTCTGCGCTGTTCATTTTCTTTTTCCATTGCTTTGGTGTTTCACCCACATATAATTTAAAATTATTAATGAAAGTGGAAATATTGGAAAATCCAACTTTATATGCAGTTTCATTGATATTGCTGTCATATTTCAGAATCAGTTTGCAGGCAGCCTTGATCCTCACCAGATTCACATACTGCATAGGCGGCATTCCGCAGTAATTGCCAAACATCTGCCGGAGATTTGTCTCACTGACATATGCTGCCCTGGCGATATCTGCTGCCCGGATTTCCCGCGCAAAATTTTCATCAATAAAATCCAGAGCACGGTATATTTTCAAAATATCCGTCTCGTTTGTCATATCTTTACCCTGATACTGCTCAAACTCCTCATGGTTGATTTTCACAATTTCCATGAGCAGTGCATAAACCAGACCTCTTACACAATTTCGGTATCCATATTCCTGCATTCGGATCTGGTCCATGATCAGATCCACCTCTGAAGCAAGGATCGGCAGTTCTTCTCTTTGCTTCACAAATACCCTTTTTTCTATCTGTTCCAGATAATTTCTGATTTCATATTTGTCCATGCCGGACCGGGTTTCCAGAAATACCGCCGGATTGATATAAAGATATTCCCAGAAGCTTTTTTCGCCTTCTCTGTTCTTTACCGAATGGGAATGATTTTTTGGTATTATGACAATTGTGCCGTTTTTATACGGGATTTTGTTTTTCCCAAACGTCAGTGTACCATATCCCCATCTGCATATTCCGATCTCCAGTAAATTATGAAAATGACCATTTTCGATTTCTTCTCCGTTTCCATCCACTCCATAGGAGCGAATCCCGTCACTTCCCAGAAGCGCAAGCACATCTTCACCGTTTGTTATTTCAAAATACTGAAATTCATCCCCGTTATTTTTTGACATTCCGACCATTCCTTCATCTGCACAAATTAATCCTGTTGTATTTTTACCATTTTGTTATATTCTCTTCAATTCCATATTATATCGGCAATACTGATCAATCTCCATAAATTACATTAGACAAAACCTGCACAAAATGATTCAGTTTCGCAAACAGTTAAAAGAATTTTCGACAGAATAAAAAAAGTACTTGCAAATTTCCCGAAACTGGTGTATACTTAACAAGTCGGTTAGGACATGGCCAGTTGGTCAAGGGGTTAAGACGTCGCCCTCTCACGGCGAAAACACGGGTTCGATTCCCGTACTGGCTGTTTAGAAACCAATCAAGTTTCGGCTTGGTTGGTTTTTTTATGCAAATAAGAAGTTACAAAATAAAGTCCATTACAACTTATATGGCCACACGATACTTCACAGGAAAAATTCACCTGCATGTACTGTGTGGCCATATCATTTTATCTATTTTCTATTCCTTAATGTCCTCTGCCTCCTATTCCTCGATATCCTCTGCCGGTTCTGCCGGAACGAAGACTCTTGATTTTTCCTTGTTTTGCTTTTTATTCTTACCGGCCTTCTCCTGGGCTTCTCTGCAGAATTCCATCTGAGAGTTGACAAGAGCCTTTCCTCTCTTATCCGGTTTCACATAAGTGCCGTCCGGCTGAAGAATATGAGCTTTTACATTATCCCTGAATTCCAGGTCGAGAACATGAATTGCCTCGGGACGGATCGACTCATCCTCTACAGGGAAGACGATCTCCACACGACGGTCCAGGTTACGGGGCATCCAGTCTGCGCTTCCCATATAAACTTCTTCATTTCCGCCATTGCAGAAGCAGAAAATACGGCTGTGCTCCAGGAATTCGCCGACAATTGAACGAACTTGGATATTTTCGCTCACGCCCGGAATTCCCACTTTAATACAGCAGATGCCGCGCACCAGAAGATCGATCTGTACACCGCAGGAGGACGCATAATACAGAGCAGACATGATCACCGGGTCACAGAGAGAATTCATCTTTGCCCGAATATATGCCGGAAGTCCGTTTTTGGCATTTTCCGCTTCTCTCCCGATCAGCTTCAGGAAACGGTTCTTCATCCAGATCGGAGCCACGATCAGTTTGTTCCAGCGCTTTGGTTCGGAATATCCGGAAAGCATATTAAATACTGCTGTCGCATCTTCTCCGAAGCGCTCATCACAGCTGAACACACCGCAGTCTGTATAAAGCTTGGCAGTGGAATCGTTATAGTTTCCGGTTGCCATATGCACATACCTGCGGATTCCGGTCTCCTCTCTTCTCACAACCAGAGTAATCTTGCTGTGCGTCTTCAGGCCAACAAGGCCGTAAATAACATGACATCCTGCTTTTTCCAGCATCTTCGCCCATACGATGTTATGTTCCTCATCGAAACGCGCTTTCAGTTCCACCAGAACGGAAACCTGTTTGCCGTTCTCGGCAGCCTGGGCAAGTGCCGCAATGATCGGGGAATTTCCGCTTACACGGTACAGGGTCTGTTTAATAGCCAGAACATCCGGATCCTTGGCCGCCTGACGTACAAAATTAACGACAGGATCGAAACTCATATACGGATGATGTAAAAATACATCTCCCTCACGGATCACCTGGAAAATATCCTTGTCATTCTGGAAAGCAGGTACAGGAGCAGGAACATATTTCGGCGTCTTGTACTCATCAAATCCGTCCAGTCCATATACCTTCATCAGCATCGTCAGATCCAGAGGACCGCTGATGGAAAAGATATCTTCATTTTTAATATCAAATTCCGTTTTCAGTATTTTCAGAAGGCGTTTATCCATCTTATCTTCCACTTCCAGACGGATAACTTCACCCCACTGACGCTTTTTGAGCTGTTTCTGGATTTCCACCAGAAGATCCTCCGCCTCATCCTCGTCAATGCTCAGATCCGCATTTCTCATGATACGATACGGATGGGCGCAGACCACATCATTGCTCAGAAACAGCTTGCCGATATTTCTCTCTATGATCTCCTCCAGCATGATCACCGCTCTCACACCATCTTTGCCGGATGGAATCTCAATTACACGTGGAAGTACGGACGGAACCTGTACAGTGGCAAATTCCAGTACCTCTTTGTCTTTTTTGCGGTCCTTTTTGGCAATCAGTGCTCCAATATTCAGAGTCTTGTTACGGATCAGAGGGAACGGTCTGGAAGAATCCATCGCCATGGGTGTCAGAACCGGGTAAACATTATCTTCAAAATAACGGTCCACATATTCTTTCTGCTTTTCCGTAAGTTCTTCATGCTCCAGAATCATATGTAATCCGGCCTTTTCCAGAAGCGGAAGCAGGGAGCGGGTCAGTGTATTATACTGCGTATGAACCAGTTCATGAGTCTGGGCACTGATCTCTTTGAGCTGTTCCTTCGGTGTCAGTCCGGCAATATCCGGTTTTTCATATCCCGCATGAACCTGGTCTTTCAGAGAAGCCACACGTACCATATAAAACTCATCCAGATTGGATGAAGTGATGCTTAAAAATTTCAGGCGGTCAAAAAGGGGAAGGCTTTTGTCCCTTGCTTCGCTTAAAACTCTTTCATCAAACTTCAGCCAGCTTAATTCTCTGTTCACAAAATATTCCGGTTTTTCAAAATTTTTCAGATCCATCATTGCACCCACCTCTACATTTTTCTCTTACGTCTGAGAACCAGACGGATACCAAATACTTCTTCAAAAAATTTGACTTTGTCCTTCAAAAGTCCAAGTTCCAGGGAAATATCCCTGTTGGAGTCTATGATCAGCTGCAGTTCCCTGTCTTTAAGTACTGCACGGAGTCCCTGTACTTTCTGATAATGGCTTCTGTCCATGGCATTGGCCAGACGGAGGATTGCCGTCAGTTTCGCTACCAGCAGATAACGTTTCCTGTCAAGACCGGAACCGTCATCACTCTTTTCATCATAATAGACAAATTCCGTCGTATTATACCGCACTGCATTTGCGATGATCTGTCTCTCCTCTGTGGAAAGACCGATGATCTCTGTGGCCATAATGATCCGGTAGGAACACTCCGCCACATCTCCCAGGCTGATATACTTCCCGCAGTCATGAAGCTGAACGGCGATCTGCAGGAGCAGGCGCTCCCTGGAACCCATGCCGTGGACCTTTTTCATACTGTCAAAAATCGTCAGAGCCAGATCTGTCGTCCCCTGGATATGATTCTTGCCGCTGGAATAGCGCTTTGCAATATTTCTGGAAGCCACCAGAATATCATTCTCGAAATTATGAACACTTTTGATGAATTTCTTCTTCTCACCGAAATCATAAGCGAGACCGTCAAGAAGGGAAACACCCGGAACCCAGATGGATTCCGCATTAAAAATATCCAGGAAATTCTTGCAGATGACCATTGTGGGAATTACAAGAGAAGCATATTCCTCATCCATTCCCAGTTCCTCTGCCAGAACTTCTTCCGTCTTATATACCGTATTCTCATACCGGTTCAGAAATTCCGCTCTGGTGATGATACGATCTTCCAGTTCTTCCTTGAAAATCGTATCCGTCAGAAGATCCCCCATGAGAATCACATTTTTGATGTCTCTGTCCTTCAAATGCAGACGCGAAAATGCAGTCAGATCATTACGGATAAACTCTTCAATAAGCTGGTCATAATGAATGTTCTGCTTTCCAAGTTCTTTCAGGCGCTCACGGATCCGCAGACTGCCCATCTTCAGATTCTGTGTGGTGACCAGCGCATCCTTGTCAAAAAGAGATACCTGCAGGCTGCCGCCTCCCACATCCAGTATGGCAGTTCCCTTCTGAATCATTTTCTTAAATCCCGTTTCAATAGCTGCGATGGATTTGTATCCGAGGAAATGCTGTTCTGCATTGCTTAAGACCTCAATCCTCACACCGGTTCTCTGATAAATCTGCTCAATGATCAGTATCGGATTTTTCAGTTCTCGAAATGCACTGGTAGCACATGCCCGGTATTCCTCTGCTCCGAATTCCTTCATCATCTTCTTAAAATCCAGCAGGATCTCGCAGAGATCATCCACCATCTTCATGTCCAGTATACCGCCTGTATAAGACCCCCGTCCCAGTTCCAGCCGGTATCTGACATGATTCAGTTCTTTGAATCCTGTTTTCCTGGAAAATTCAAAGATCTTCATACTGGTTTCGTACGACCCCACGTCAATTGCTGCAAAAGTTGTCACTGCCATATCCCCATCTCCTTCTTCCAACGGTTCCCTTTTACCGCATTAGTTTTCCACTGTTCCCAGCAGATGATCAATAAACTGCTGCGCTGTTCTTCCGGTCAGACCGCCATGGGACAGCTCCCATTTGTTTGCCTCCAGCATAAGCTGTTCTTCCGGCATGGTAATTCCATAACGTCCGGCAAGAACTCTGACAATATTCTGGAATTCCTTTTTGTCCGGCGCTCCGAAATAGATACGCACTCCAAAACGGTATACCAGTGAAAGTTTCTCCTGTACAGTATCTGAGGAATGCAGATCGTCTTCATCCATGATTTCCAGCTTATCACTGGAGCGCTCACGTACCAGGTGACGGCGGTTGCTTGTTGCATAGATTAAAATGTTGTCCGGTTTTTTCTCCAGACCTCCCTCGATCACGGCTTTCAGATATTTGTACTCGATCTCAAATTCCTCAAAAGACAGATCGTCCATATAGATAATAAATTTGTAGTTTCGGTTCTTGATCTGTGCGATCACATCATTCAGATCCTGAAACTGATGCTTGTAAACTTCAATGATCCGGAGTCCCTCCTCATAATACCGGTTCAGGATTCCCTTGATGCTGGATGATTTACCGGTTCCGGCATCTCCGAACAGCAGGCAGTTATTGGCTTTTCTTCCCCTGACAAAAGCTTCGGTGTTCTCGATAAGCTTTTTCTTCGGAATCTCATACCCCACAAGATCGTCAAGCTGGACATGCGCGATTCTGGTGATGGGTTCAATGACCACTTTGCCGTTGTCATCATGGGCAATCCTGAAAGCTTTATGAAGTCCCAGCTTGCCTACACCAAAATCCTTGTAAAACTGCACCATATCTTCCATAAATTCTTCCGTCGTTTCCGCACCGGCCAGTGTTTTGCTCATGCTGCAGATCCTGTCGCGGATCCTGGAATTAAACATCTTGCTGATGCCGTTCACATTCTGATAATTGCAGATTACCTTACAGCAGGAAGTTCCAAACACACGGTCAAATTTCTCAAGGTCAAAATCATATAACTCTTTAAAAATTTCAAAATCATTCCGGGCAAGCTCATTAATGCTGCCTTCCACAGCTCCGCGGATTTCACTTGCCGTACTGAACGCATTTTCATGGTTTACCAGAAGAAAGGTCAGATAATTGTGCCAGAGATTTCCTGAAAACCCATAGGAACCCGCCATTTCCACCAGCCCGTTCACACACTCAAAAAACGTATTTTCCTGTTCCTTCAACTGCTGCTGACCACTCTCACAGGCATTCATCAGAGCTGTCATTTTTTCCAGAATCTCTCCGTGCTGAAAACCACGGTAGAGTATACATTCCTGAATCCTAACCATTTTTCATTCTCCTCTTATGTTTCGTATCTTTCATCATCGTCACAGCTGCTTCATGTCATACTTCATCATCACTGCTGTTTCACTTTTTACTCCATTGTCACAGCATAACATCCCAGCACACGCATGCGGTTGGCTTCTGCCTGAAGTCCGCGCAGGGCATTTTTCACTGCGCTTTCCTCCAGATTTCCCTCAAAATCCACAAAGAAACGGTATTCCCAGTTTTTCCCCGGAATCGGACGCGATTCAATTTTTGTCATGTTCAGGCCATTGTATATAATATGAGAAAGCATATTATAAAGCGTTCCGCTGGCATGGGGCAGCTCGAAGCAGATAGTGATCTTGTCCGCATTTTTGACATAAACAGGATTACGGCTGACAATGATAAATCTTGTCACATTCTGTCCGTTATGACAGATATTCTCCGCAAGCACCTGAAGCCCGAACACCTTCCCGGCTTCACGGCTGGCAATCGCAGCATGGCTCTTATCCTGTTCTTCGTGCACTTTTTTGGCCGCGCCGGCAGTATTGATCTCTTTTATTGTCTCCCATTTCGGATGTTCTTCCAGAAATCTGCTGCACTGGGCAAGTCCCTGGGGGTGAGAATATACTTTTTTAATATCATCAAGGCATACTCCGGGCAGTCCCAGAAGCACATGATCTACACGGACATGCTGTTCTCCCACGATATAAAGCTGATATTCTGTCAGAAGATCATAAATATCCGCCACAATACCGGCTGTGGAATTCTCGATGGGGAGTACCGCGTAATCCGCTCTTCCTGCAGATGCTTCTTCCATGGCATCCCGCCATGTCTTTACGTGATAGCTGCTAATATTATTCTCAAAGTAGGCACGCATGGCAGCATAGCTGTAAGCTCCCTCCACTCCCTGAAAAACCACACTGACATTTTCCAGTGGAAGAGTGTCCGCCATCTCATAGTCTTTTTCCTCTTCCACACCATGTTCTGTGAGAAGCTGATACTGACGTTTGCGGCTGATAGCCATAATCTGCTGAAAAAGCTCCTGTGCACCAAGTGCGTTAAATTCTCCGTGCGCCTTAGCACGCAGATTCCTGATCTTGGATTGCTCCCGCTGCGGATCCAGCACTTTTTTGCCTGTGGCGATTTTATATTCTGCCACATCCTCACAGACTTTCATTCTTTTTTCAAAAAGCCGGATGATCTCATCATCAATTTCATCGATTTCCTTTCGGCAGTCCTGTAAATCTATCATGCTTTTATCCTCTCTTTATCCCGTACAGTTTTCGTCAGTTCACCTATAAACGACAATGATCCGAATGCCAGAATGACATCTTCCGGTCCGGCAAGCTCATAGGCCCTGTCAACAGCCGCTGAAATACTGTCCGTTTCTTCCACGTCCGGATGATATTCTCTCACCGCTGCCGCCAGCTCCGCAGCCGGAAGCGCGCGGGGATTATCCGGTGTCTCTATCGTCAGGATCTTTTTTGCATAGGAATGTGTCTTCTGAATGACTGTCCTGTAATCTTTGTCACGAAATACGCCCATAATATAATAGATATTTCGTCCCTCAAAATAACGGCTGATAGAAGCCGCCAGCATGTCTGCGGCACCCGGATTATGCGCACCATCCACAATAAATAAAGGATTTTTATGAAGCACTGTAAAACGTCCGCCCCAGCAGGTTTTTCCAAGGCCTTTTTTTCTCTGGGCAAGCGTAGTCGGAAAGCCGATGTTTTCCAGAAGTTCCAGTGCTTTTAACGCAAGCAGCGCGTTTTCCGTCTGATAAGCACCTGCGAGAGAGATTTCGTAAGTCTCTTCTCCATACCGGAACGTCTGACCGAAGCAGTCTGCCTCCAGAACCCGGGCCTCATTTCTGTCAGCAATATGTAACGGTACACGTTCCCTTTCGCATGTTTCCTGAAGCACCTTCATAGCCTCAGGCTGCTGAGTCACAGTGACCGCCCGGCATCCATGTTTGATGATACCGGCTTTTTTTTCTGCAATTTCGCCCAGTGTATTCCCAAGGAAGCCCTGGTGGTCAATACTTATGGACACGATTACTGTAAGAAGAGGGGCTTTGATGATATTAGTTGCATCCATATCGCCTCCCATTCCCACTTCCAGAAGAACCAGGTCACACTTCTCTTCCTGAAAAAATAAAAATGCAGCCGCTGTCTCGATCTCAAAAGGAGTGGGATGCGGCAGTCCCTCCTTCGTCATTTCATGAATCACTTTGGAAATTTTTGTTATATATCCGGCAAATTTATCACGGCTGACCTTCGTTCCATCCACTTCCATTCTTTCCCTGTAGGAATAAATGGTCGGAGAAACATATCGTCCCACATGATAACCGGCTTCTGTAAGCATCGTGTAAAGATAAGCGATGACAGAACCCTTTCCATTGGTTCCGGCGATGTGAATATATCTGGAGTCATCCTGGGGATTGCCCAGGCGGCTCATAAGTTCTTTCATATTGGCTAGGCCAAGAACACTTCCATACTGCTGCGCGTCCCTGATATATGCCCGGCTTTGCTGATAATCCATTTGTCTGCTCCTGTCAAAAAGATATTTTCTCCTAATAATAGCATCCGTGAATGATTTTTTCAAGGTGGGCAATACTAAAATAAGGTTAAAAAAATGTAAAGGCGGTAACAGTCCATGAAGCATAATTTCCTGCTGTGCGGTTCCATCGGTCTTTGTCTGGAAGTATTCTGGACAGGCCTTCATTCGCTGATACACGGAGAAGCAACCATGACAGGAAGAACCTCTCTTTTGATGTTTCCTATTTACGGATGTGCGGCACTGATCAAACCGGTATATCAAAAAATCGTATCTATTCCCACAGCACTGAGAGGATGCATTTATACTGCCGGAATCTATGCGGCAGAATATTTCAGCGGTTCCATCCTGAAGCATTTCGGCATATGTCCCTGGGACTACAGCAAAACGCCTTTCCAGGTCAAAGGCATTATCCGTCTGGATTACGCTCCTCTCTGGTTTCTGACAGGTCTGCTTTTTGAGAAAATACTTACAAAATCATCTTGAAAAAAAGCCCCGGTTATTATATGATGATGAAGGGGTCAAAAGGCATTTTGACCCTGGTATCATATGATTGAATGCAAGGGAATTTAAGTATTTTCTCATCCCAAACGGACATGTCTGAAAAGCAGACATCACTGTCAGAAAATGGAGGTATGATATGAGACACTTAATGAGCCCGTTGGACTTTTCCGTAGAAGAGCTTGACAAGCTCCTGGATCTGGCCAACGATATCGAAAAAAATCCAAAGAAATATGCTCACACCTGTGACGACAAGCGGCTCGCCACTTTATTTTATGAACCAAGTACCCGTACCCGTCTCAGCTTTGAGGCTGCCATGATGAATCTCGGGGGTAAGGTATTAGGATTTTCCAGTGCCGATTCCAGTTCCGCAGCCAAAGGCGAAAGCGTTGCTGATACGATTCGCGTTACATCCTGCTATGCAGATATCTGTGCTATGCGTCATCCCAAGGAAGGTGCTCCGTTAGTAGCTTCAATGGCATCTTCTATTCCTGTAATCAACGCCGGTGACGGCGGTCACCAACATCCCACCCAGACATTAACAGATTTACTTACCATCCGTTCTCTGAAAGGTCGTCTTAACAACCTTACGATCGGTCTGTGCGGAGATTTGAAATTCGGCCGTACTGTTCACTCACTTATCGAGGCACTTGTCCGTTACGAAAATGTAAAATTCATCCTGATTTCTCCGGAAGAGCTCCGCATTCCCAGCTATATCCGTGAAGATGTCCTGAAACGTCATAATATCGAATTTGAAGAAGTGGAACGTCTGGAAGACGCAATTCCGGATCTGGATATCCTGTACATGACACGTGTTCAGAAAGAACGTTTCTTCAACGAAGAAGACTATGTCCGCATGAAAGACTTTTACATTCTCGATGCACAAAAAATGGAACTTGCCAGAGAAGATATGTTTATCCTTCATCCGCTTCCTCGTGTCAATGAGATCGCAGTGGAAGTAGACTCCGACCCGAGAGCCGCATACTTCAAACAGGCACAGTATGGTGTATACGTACGTATGGCACTGATTCTTACATTACTGGAGGTGGATGTATCATGTTAAACGTTGGAGCACTTCGCGAAGGTTATGTTCTTGATCATATCAAAGCAGGTAAAGCCATGACCATTTATCATGACCTGCAGCTGGACAAGCTGGACTGCACTGTCGCCATCATCAAAAATGCCCGCAGCAACAAAATGGGCAAAAAAGATATTTTGAAGGTGGAATGTGATCCCGCTACCCTGGATCTGGATGTCCTTGGTTTTATTGACCACAATATCACCGTGAACATCATCAAAGGGGAGAAAATCGTGGAGAAGAAAGTTCTGCATCTTCCCAAAGAGATTAAAAATATCATCCGCTGCAAGAATCCCCGCTGCATCACTTCCATCGAGCAGGAACTGGACCAGATTTTCCTTCTTACCGATGAAAAAAAAGAAATTTACCGCTGCAAGTACTGCGAAGAAGAATACAAGGGGCATAAAAAAGTGAGATAGGAAGTAGATGAGTAAATGAAACAAAGATTACAAAAATTTATGTCAGGTCGTTACGGCGCAGATGAGCTTTCCCGGATGCTGTTGGCCATATCCATGGTATTTCTGGTTATTTCCATGCTAAGCAGATGGAATTTGTTCTATCTTTTCGCCATCGTACTTCTGATATATACTTATTTTCGTATGTTCTCCAGAAATGTCAGCAAACGGTATGCCGAGAACCAGAAATACCTGAACTGGAAATACCGCCTGGTAGTAAAAAAAGACCAGAAGAAAAAGCAGTGGGAACAGCGGAAAATCTACCATTTTTACAAATGCCCCTCCTGCGGACAGAAGGTGCGTGTTCCCAA
>JALEHU010000080.1 GCA_022770365.1 Blautia sp.
CGGGAAAAAGGCTTTTTTGTTACATACAATCATCCCACATGGTCACAGGAAAACTATCGTGAATATAGTTCCTATATCGGTATGAATGCAATGGAAATCTGTAATTTTGGCTGTATGACAGAAGGATATGAGGATTATAACCCGAGGGTATATGATGATATGCTCCGGGCAGGAAAGAGAATATACTGCATTGCTGCGGATGACAACCATAATCGAGGGGAATATGGTACAAGGAAGTTTGATTCTTTTGGCGGATTTACCATGATCAAGGCGGACAGACTGGATTACCGCACGATCACAGGCGCTCTGGAAGCTGGTAATTTTTATGCTTCACAGGGGCCTGAGATTCATGCGCTGTGGATGAAAAATGGAAAACTGTATATAGAGTGCGGACCGGCAGAGAAAATTCAATTTACTTCCGGAATCAGGCGAAATTCCGTTGTCTGGGCGGAACCGGGAGAGTCTGTCACAGAAGCTGTATTTGATGTAAAACCGGAGGACGTATATATCCGTGTTACCGTGACAGACCATGCCGGGCGCCATGCGGATACCCGTGCTTATTTTACGGATGAACTGTTTTCTGCCGATTAGTGCTTTGCCCCAGCATTGCGGAGACTTTCCGGACAGTGAAGAGGTAGCTGCTGATCAATACCACGTCTGCACCTGCCCAGGCAAGTACTTCTGCAAGAAATACACCAGTCTCACCGATGTAACGGGAAAGAATGAGCGCGGCACTGGTACGCATAATCAGTTCAGCAATTCCGGAAACCATGGGCAGGAATGTATTTCCCATTCCCTGCAGAGAAGAGCGGAACACATACAGAGCATACAGGATCGGAAGGCATACGCACATGATGGTCAGATAGCGGTAAGCTACATCGATGGTCTGTGCCATTTCCTGTTCTGTTCCGGATACAAATCCGCTGAGAATCCATCTTCCTGACAGAAGCATGACTGTGGAAATCACCAGGGAAGTGAGGACCGCTGCCAGAAGAGCGGAGCGTACACCGCGGTGGATGCGATCCATTTTTTTGGCTCCAAGATTTTGTCCTACATAAGTAGTCATGGCAAAACCGAAGGAAGAAGTGGCAATTTCCAGAACTCCGTGAAGCTTGCTTCCTGCAGTAAAACCGGCAATGAATAACAGGCTGAACCGGTTGACGACAGATTGTACGATCATTCCGCCTGCGGCAATGAGCAGATTCTGCAAAGCCATGGGTGCGCTGGTGGAAAGCATGGAACTTACCAGCTGTTTTTGGAGATGCAGATGCTCTTTCTGCAGGAAAAGCAGATCGATCTTTCGTATGTAATAGAAGCAGTAGAGACAGGAACAGAACTGAGCAATCAGGGTGGCTGCTGCTGCACCTGCGATACCGAAATCCAGTACAATTACGAACAAAAGATCCAGTATTACATTGATAACGGAGGCTGTGATCATAGCCCGCAGAGGCGTCTGACCGTCTCCCAGAGCCCTGAGAATAGATGCCTGCAGGTTGTAGGCGGCGATAACAGGAATGCCGATAAAGCAGATCCTCAGATAGAGGAGTGCATAAGGAATTACCTCTTCCGGTGTCCGCAGAAGATGCAGGATCGGAAGCAGCAGGAGCTGTCCGAGAAGCAGAAGAATCAATGCGCTGACGGAAGATAATATCACAGAATTGCCGACTGCTGTTTTCAGACGGCGTTCATCTCTGGCGCCAAAAGCCTGTGCGATCAGAATGGAAAATCCCTGTGTAAGCCCCTGAAGAATTCCAAGAATAATAAAGTTTGGCCATGTGGATGCCCCAAGACCTGCAAGGGCGCTTACCCCCAGTGATTTGCCAACTACCATACTGTCTGCGACGGAATATAGCTGCTGAAAAACATTTCCGATCATCAGTGGTAATGCAAAAGTGACAATCAGCGAAACCGGTCTGCCGGTGGTCATATCTTTTAATCTGGCTGTCATGAGAACTGTTCACCTCTTACTGAAATGTTATTATGATGAACCGGCAGCGTCTGCAAATATAAAGGGAATCCATGGCCGCCGGATCATTCTTTGCCTATATATTAGCATTATCTGTGATTACAGAAAATGCACAGTTTCCAGAAAAAATATCACAATATCACATAAAAAAGAATCCTGTTTTGCAGGATTCTTCACTTCGGGGCGGATTGCTTCAGTAATGAGTTTTATCATGAACTGTTCTGATTCAGCTGTTTACGGTATTCCGAAGGCGTGCATCCCTGAAATTCCCTGAACCGGCGGATAAAGTAACTGAAATTCTCATAGCCCACTTCCAAACCTACTTCCATGACCGGCATGTCTGTTGTCTGAAGAAGCAGACATGCTTTCTCAATGCGGAACCGGTTCAGGTACTGTACAAAGCTGATGTATAATGTCGAGGAAAAATAATTGGAAAAATATTTCGGAGTCATATGCATGATACCGGCTGCCTGTTCCAGAGAGATATTTTCCCTATAATGTTCCGCTACATAATTGATCACTTCTTTCAGACGAAGGGCAGTTTGGGAGTGCTGACGGGACATATGGCCTGCTTCTGTAAGGAAAAGATGGTTCTGCTCGAGGACAGCGATCAGCCGGTACAGCTCTGCTTTGGTGAGGAGTTGGTAGGCAGCAGGCTGATCTGTGTTAAGCTCTTTCAGTCTGCAAAGAATCCGGGAAATATCCATATATCCTGAGGTATCCGAAGATACTTTCAGGGGAAACCATCGTTCTTTGCAAAGCGGGTTCAGAATGGCTGTCTGTGTATAATCCTGCTCCTGAAAATTCAGCATTGACAGAGAAAATACGAAGGAATAGTAGGAATTTTCCTTATCAGTACCACAGATCTGATGAAGCTGCTCCGGGTTAAAAAAGAAGATATCACCGGTGTTTCCTTCTTCGCAAACACCGTCGGCATATATCCGGAGAGGTCCCTTTTCCACAAATAGAATTTCCATACTCTGGTGCCAGTGAAAAGGCACCAGAATTTTTAAGGAGTTTCCTGTATGGGAATGATAACACTGGAACGGAAACAGAAAGGAGCCGTGTATTTTTTTCTCTTCATAATCGTTTTTCATGGGAGATTCCTCCTGTTTTCTACTGGAAGTTGTATGCTGAAAGAGATGATATGGACCAGACTTTCAGATAGTCTGTCTGAATAACAAAATACGATGCAAGGGAGCTTTTACTGCTGTTACATCGTATTTTCTCACGTTCACTTTTCTATTTATTTATAACATTTTCTTTTTTTTATGTCAAATTTTCTTTTTTTATGTCAAACTTTTTGATGTATCGGTTATCTTTTTGATGTACCGGTTATCTTGGCCATCTCTCTCTGCGCTCCATGAGCGGCGCAAACGGAGTATGAGGTTCTGTCTGATACCAGTAGGCTACGGTAGCTACATCGTCCTGGCGCTCAAAAAGTCCGCCGTGGTAGACACCGATCTGCTGGATCGTGACTTTCAGATCTTCCTCAAAAAGAATGGGATCTGCAATGTGCCAGCGGTAAAAACTGCGCTCCGGCATTTTATCATCGTTATGATAATCATTGTGGACCAGAGTATCACGATTGGAATAATAAGGGTATCCCATAAATGGCGTACAGTAGGTATTTTCCACGGTCCTTCCGTTTTCCTGAGTCGCGAAGCTCCATGCTCCGCCGAAGTAATCTTCGGTTCCGGTTCCGCAGATGGTAGGATATTCCTGATCGCCGTCGATGTAAAATTTCACTTCGCCTTCTCCGTACCAGTAGCGTTCCAGAGTGGTCAGTGCCATATATGTTCCAACATACTGCCCGCGCCCTTTGACATTGTCAAGAATGACATAATCCTGACCTTTTTCCGTGAGTCGCTGGCGTTTCCACTGGGCGTGGAAGTAACCGGTATTTTCCGGAAGAGTGTCGGTAAGACAGTAATCTACCTGGTAAAAGAATGCTTCCAGGTCTTCGTCACACTGATTTTCAATAGTGATGCGTGCTTTTTTATAAAAAGGCATCGGGAAATAACAGTTGAAGCCTCTGGTGGGGTTTACAGCAATCGGCAGGGAATTGACGCAGTAGGATGCGCCGAATCCACAGCAGAAAAAGTCACCCAGAGGGCTTTCTACGGAAGGAGTCTCCTCATTGTCCCAGTACATGCGCAGCACCAGGTCTCTGAGCAGATAGCGGTTGCGGTCACTGGTGTGATCTGTGACCGTGATCCAGATGTGCTGGATCGTTCCGGGACCGGTAATCTCAGCAAGGGTCACGGTTTCGCCGGCAGCAATCCTGGGAACGCAGGGGGAACCTTTTCTGGATGGTCCCAGAGGGCTTGCCGCCATGCCGCCTTTTCCTTTTTCGCCATTTTGGTTTTCCCAGTTGATACTTCTGCTTTTGCCTTTTTTTAATTGAGAAATCTGACTTAAATCGAACATAGTGTACTCCTTTTTCCTGATGGGTTATGTCTATTATTTGGGTGTGTTTTATTTTAATTACCAATATTAGTTACTTTAATTGCCGATTTGGGTCGCCTGCATCAGCAATCACTTTTGTTTAGTAGGAAACTTCGCTTACTGTACGATAAAACATTCCGTGATAAGATTATCTGTACCTATTTTAACATTGTCTGTTTCTATGGAAAATACACAGTTTCCAGAAAAAGTATCACGAAATATAGCTGGATAAAAACGGGTGTCATCCATTGGCTGCTTAACTGGAAATCGATGGATCATATTAGATATTATCAAGCATCTGATGAACGGCTGCAGGAGAAAGATGTAAAGAATCTGCGATTTCTTCATTGCTTTTTCCCTTGAGTTTTAACATCAGAACTTTATTAAGACTGTTAATGTTATCTGCGCGTTTCTTTTCATCGTCTGCGCGTTTTTTTTCATCATCCGCGCGTCGCTTTTCAACATCTGCCCGCTGCTTTTCTGCTAATACTTTATCCTCTGCATCTCTGTATCCCTCTTCGTATCCATCCTGAAAGCTGATTTCTTTTTCGTTTCTGATGTGCAGATCTTCGTCATATTCCTGTAAGATCATATTTGTCACCTCCGCTTTGTTTCCGAGCAGGATATCGGTCAGAATTTATAATAACAATTCCGGTTCGATCCGCTTAATATGCGATTCCAGAGTTGTGCGGTCAACAAGTGCCGGGACGACACCCTGTCTGGAAATACAGAATCCGGCCGCATAATTAGCGATGCGGATGGACTTTTCCAGTGAATATCCGTCCGTCAGACAGGAAGCAAGGCAGGAAATAAAGGCATCTGCGCCTCCGGTGGTGTCTATCGGGGTAAAGTCAGCCGCAGGAAAATATCTGGCAGTGTCGTTGGTTTTCAAATAACATCCGCGAGAGCCGAGGGTAATGATAACGTTTGGAATGCCCTGACAAAAAAAGTATTCTGCCTGATCCTCAATAGTACCGTATTCCGGAGGACTGAGCAGTGAGGCTTCATAACGGTTGGGGATAAAAAAGTCAATGTAGGAACAAAGCTCACCTGGCATAGCTTTAATGACAGTTGGTTTTAAAAAGGTCTTAGCTCCATATTTTCTGGCGGTTTTTGCTGCCTCGAGAGTTGTTTCGTTTGTCAGTTCGGTGGAGATGAGACAGCATCCGGAATTTTTGAATAAATGCTGGCGCTGCCAGATGCATTCGGGGGTCAGATTACTGTTGGCTCCTGCGAGAACGCTGATCGCACTTTCACCGCTTTCCTCAATATAAATATATGCTTTTCCGGTAGGGAAATTCGGATTTCGCTGGATGCCCTGCGTGATTACATGTTCTTTTTCCAATTGGTCAAATATCAGATTGGAGTCAATGTCATTGCCGATCTCTCCGATCAGGGAAACTTCCCGTCCGAGTTTGGCTGCGCCTACAGCCTGGTTGGCGCCCTTTCCGCCAAGGGAAAAAGTGGAATTCAGGATTCTTGTAGCTTTCCCAGTCTGCGGCAGAGAATCTACATTAAAAGTCAGGTCTGTGTTGATGCTTCCTACTACAACAATTTTTTTGGAACGAAGGAAAAATGGTACGTAGAGGCTGTCTTCGGTATCCAGGGAGCAGTCTCCGGAAAAAGAAACTCCTGCATCTGTATCCGCTGTTTTTTCACATTTCTGTATGATTGCTTTTCCGATATGATAGCCGAACTCTTTGTACGGGATACTGATGCTGGAAATATGCGGATAGGAAATAGCCTCCCTGACTTCGTCCTTCAGGCTGACAACAGACAGATCGGAAGGGATGGAGTAATGAAGCCGGTCCATATCCTCATAAAGAGTCAGAGAAGAGGAAAAGTGTGAACTTACTACTCCGGAGAATTTGTGTCCCAGCAGTTCGGTGAGATAATCCGGGTTCCCGATGGAAATTTCCATAGAGTTATGGTATGGAATGTGGTTGTCAAACAGACATTTTCGGAATCCTTCCAGAACCATCATGGAACGCTGGCTGTCAGGTTTTATCAGACAGGCGATTTTTGCATGTTTATAGTCAATCAGTTTCTGAGTGAGCAGGTATCCCATTTCCTCGTAATTGATTTTGAAAGAATGGGGATTGTCTTTCTCCATGATATGGATGAAAGGGATATTCTGATCAGTCAGGTAATGCTCCAGCTGGTGACTTTTGGCATTGACGGGTTCCCAGATCACACCGTCCACACGTTTCTGAGAGAGGGCGTTAATGTGTTTCAGCTCCAGATCCGGACGGTTCTGGCTGTCAAAAAGAAGAATGCTGTAATTATATTCCGCCGCGGCTTCTGCAATACCTGAAAGCATGGAATTGGTGCGGGGCATATTGGAAAGCACAACTCCCAGTATGAACGTCTTGGCGGTGGAAAGGTTTTTTACCATGCCATAGGGAGTGTAATTATATTCTTTTACAATTTCCAGAACTTTGTTGCGGGTTTCTGCTGCAATGTTCTGGTCTTTATTATTTACGATCTTTGAGACAGTGGAAATGGAAACACCTGCTAAAGCGGCGATTTCTTTGATTGTCATTGGCGGCCTCCTTCTATGAAGGGATTTTTTATTTGCTGATGAATACTGAAATTTATATTTCCAGCATTCTGTTTCTTTATTATGTGGTATAAGAAATGAATTGTCAATCCATAGATTGATAGATGTGTCTAAAAAAATAGTTGAAGAAAAAGTTTTATTAAACATAAATGATAAAAATATTGATAAAGTCGAACTTGTGTCATATAATACGAGTACAGAAAAATGTGAAATTCATATGAGAATAAAATAGAAAAAGAGGAGAATAAACTATGAAGAAAATCCTGATCATCGGAAGTCTGAACATGGATATGGTAATAGGAATGAAGCATATGCCCGTAGTAGGAGAGACTGTGCTCGGGGAGAATCCGACGTATATTCCGGGAGGAAAGGGCGCCAATCAGGCGTATACAGCCGGGAGTTTGGGCGGAAACGCGTCGATGCTTGGATGTCTGGGAAATGACAGCCATGGACGTGCGCTGCTGGAAAATATGAAAAGAAGCGGAACTGACTGTTCCGGACTTTCTCAATTGGAGGAGTATCCGACAGGAATGGCTGTAATCTATGTCAATGAAGAAGGCAATAATTCCATCGTCGTCATTGCGGGCGCCAACAAAGCGTGTGATGTGGAATATCTGAAGGAACATGATGAAATGATCCGTGAGAGTGATTATGTGATCTTTCAGATGGAAATTCCCTGCGAGGCTGTATTTTACGGAATTGAAAGAGCCAAAGAACTGGGAAAAACGGTGATTCTGAATCCTGCCCCGGCTCCGGAGAATCTTCCGGATGAAATTCTTGAAAAAGTGGATTACCTTACACCGAACGAAACAGAAATTGCAAAACTTACAGGGAAAACAGAAGAGACTCTGGAAAGTATTCAGGCAGGTGCGGGGGAGCTGCTTGGAAAAGGTGTGAAAAATATTCTGGTAACACTGGGAAGTCAGGGGGCAATGCTGGTAAATGAAGAAGGTGTACAGCAGTATCCCACACGAAAAGTAGATGCTGTGGATACCACTGCAGCAGGTGACTGCTTTAATGCGGCGTTTGTGGTAGGTCTGTCGGAAGGAATGACCAATGCGCAGGCCATTCGGTTTGCAAACACGGCTTCTTCGATTGCCGTGACGCGAAAAGGAGCACAGAGTTCCATACCGACCCGTGAAGAAGTGGATGAAGTTATGCGCATGGAGAAAAGATGAAGCCATGTGCAGGCAGAAAAGTGAGATTATGTGCATGGAGAAAAGATAAAGTCATGCGCAGGCAGGAATGAAAGAATAAATCATGAATAAAAAGGATGCGGTTATACATAAGGAGGAACGATACAGGATGAAGCAGGAATACATTGAGAATATATATGCCGGCTGGTTGGCGAAGATTATCGGGATCCGTCTGGGTGCGCCCATTGAAGGCTGGACATATGAAAAAATCAAAAATACATACGGTGATCTGCGGGATTATCCGGTGGATTATCATGAATTTGCGGCGGATGATGACAGCAACGGACCTCTGTTTTTCCTGAGAGCACTGGAAGAGGGACGTCATGGATTTGACCTTGAAGCCCAGGATGTGGCTGAGGCTCTTTTGAATTATGCTCCTTTTGAACATGGGTTTTTCTGGTGGGGAGGTTACGGAATCTCCACAGAACATACCGCATATCTGAATCTTCGAAACGGAATTCCGGCACCGATGAGCGGAAGTATTGAGCAGAACGGTCATGCAACGGCAGAACAGATCGGCGGACAGATTTTTATTGATACATGGGGTCTGGTAACTCCGGGAAATCCGGATCTGGCTGCAAAATATGCGGAAAAAGCCGCGAGCGTTACACATGGCGGCAACGGGATTTATGGCGGTATTTTTGTGGCAGTATGCATCAGCTATGCGTTTGAAGAAAAAGATATTCGGAAAATTATCGAGAAGGGTCTTTCCTATATTCCAAAGGACTGCGAATATGCCCGTGTGGTAAGAGCCGTTATGGCGTTTTATGATGAGCATCCAAAGAACTGGAGAGAATGTTTCCGGTATATCTACGAGAATTTCGGCTATGACAAATATCCGGGCAACTGCCATATTATTCCGAACATAGCCGTGATGATTCTGGGACTTCTTTATGGAGAGGGAGACTTCTCGAATACTCTGAATATTACGAACATGTGCGGCTGGGATACAGACTGCAACGTGGGAAATGTAGCGACGATCATGGGTGTGCGCAACGGGCTTGCCGGCATTGATTATGATAAGTGGAGAAAACCGATCAATGATTTTCTGGCATGTTCCAGTGTGGTGGGCTCCATGAATATTATGGATATTCCTTACGGAGCCGCCTACATTGCAAAACTGGCGTATGCAGTAGCCGGTGAGGAAATGCCGGAGCCATGGAAAACCATTACGGAAGAGAGAATTAACAGCTGTCACTTTGAATATCCGGGTTCCACTCATGCCATCCGTGTCCGTACAGAAAGCTTCGGCAATGCCCGGACAGGCTATGAAACAGCAGTGATGAATACAGACGAATCGGCAGCTTCCGGGCAGCGTTCCCTGAAAGTTCTGGCGAAAATGGTGACAGGCGGGGATGCTGTTTTTGCGTACCGCAAAACGTATTATCAGCCGGAAGATTTCCATGACAGCCGTTATGATCCGTGCTTTTCCCCGCTGATCTATCCGGGTCAGACTCTGCATGCAAGTGTCTGCATACCGGAGTACAGCCAGGACGCGCTGATCAGCCTTTATGTCCGTGATGCGCATACCGGAAAGATTTATGAAAGTGAAAGAACTGCTGTGAAAAAGGGAGAATGGAATACATTTTCTTTTGAAATCCCTTCACTGGAGGAAGCTCTTTTGGATGAAATGGGAGTCTGCTCGCATATTATGGGAACCCATACAGAAGTTTTTGATTATGTGGTACTTCTGGATGATCTGTATGCAGATGGAAATCCGGACTATACACTGGATTTTTCTGCAGAAACCACAGAAGTATGGCCGGGGCTTCACCGGGAAATCAGCCAGATGACAAAACTGAAGGGCCTGATGTATCTTGAGGATGGTCAGCTTCATCTGTCCTGCTCCGATTTTGCGGAAGCCTATACGGGAAGACATGACTGGAAGGATTATGGGGCAGAATTTACATTCACCCCTCTTACAGGAGAACATCATATGGTAAATGTCCGCGTGCAGGGAGCCATTCGTTCTTATGCTTTTGGACTTCTTCCGGATGGAAAAGCCGCACTGCTGAAGAACGATAACGGATACCGTGTCCTTACGGAAAAAACATTCGACTGGAAATGCGGTGAGGAGTATACGGTGAAAATCACTGTAAAAGAAAATGCTCTGAAAGCAGAAATCGGAGACTGTGTCCTGGAGATTCGTGATGAAGAGCATCCGTATCTGAGAGGTTCTGTGGGTGTATCCATGATGAAAGGCAGCCATGATAAATACCGCAGAATTAAAATCACGAAAGAATAAGCAGACAGGAGAAGCCGATGAGATCAGGCAGTACAGGATCGAGACATAAATTTTTTTTGTGATGACAGGCTGAAAGGCAGCCAGCATTAAAAATAGAATTATTGAAATCAGACAAATGGGTTCCTGGAGACGAAAGAACTTCGGGAAACCATTTGTTATTTATTCGGCATAAATGTCAGATTGAAGTCAGAACAATTTCTGGCATGCAAGAAATATATCAGCCTTTGTGGTCGCATGATTGTGGATTCTCTTTCCTGCAATACACATATTGATTTTAAAATGGTTGATAGATCTCTTCACAGAGACACTTATTTTATAAAGAGAATCCTATTGCGGTGTGTCACGCTGAATACCTGGAAATATGCATAGTTCCATGTGTTCTCAAGTATAGGAGGAGAAAAATGCAATATGGGTAAAAAGATAAAAGTAATCGTGATTTTGGCAGTGGTAAAGAGGAAGTTGATATGAATTGCATAAAATCAATTGTAGTGGCAGATGATGAACCGCTGCAGTGTGAAATGCTAGGTCAGATATTGAATAAGATAGTGCCAGAGGCTGTTGTATATACTGCAAAAAATGGGAAAGAGGCATATGATTTCTTGGAGAATCGGCAGGTGGATGTACTAATAACAGATATTAGAATGCCTGTTATGGATGGAATAGAACTGATCCGGCATGCATCAGAGGAAAAACCGGAAGTTAAAATCGTGCTCATTAGTGCATACAAAGAATTTGAATATGCCAGAGAAGCTCTTAAATATCGTGTGGTTGATTATCTTCTAAAGCCTTTTCGTATAGAAAAGGTAAGAGACGTTATGAAAGACGTGAATAAAATGCTGGAAAAAGAACTGGAGAATTCTCATCAGCTCAGATATTATGAAAAGCTGGAACAGCTTTATCAAAAGAACCGTCAAATGGAAAAACTGGCGTTGCTGATTAAGAGAAAAACTGCTGTGGAAATACTGGATGAGAAACTTTATCAGTCATTAGCTAAACCAGGAACAGTCATGGTGCTGCGCTGGAAGAAAAAAACGGCGGAAAGTGAAGGCATTACAGAGTTACAGCAGGAAAAGCTTCTTCAGAGCGTGCATCAGATTTGTGGCGGGGGATATGAGATTCCCCAGGATAAGGGAATTGATGTCAGCGAATATCGGATGGCACTGATTTTACCAGGGATAACAGAACAGCAGGCAGTAGATGCCATGGAAAAACTGTTGGACGAGCTGGTTTTCAGGCGGATCATCTTTTGGTGTGGAATTTCTGGAACTTGTAAGAATCTGGTAGAAGAAATCAGCAGAGCTGTGGAAGAAGCAGAAGAAATGGTTTCTTTTTCTTTTTTCACCAGACAATCCGGCGGTGTGTTCTCCTGGAAATTATGGAATGAGAATCTGGAAATGATTCCAGAACCGATTGCTAATACCGAAAATGATATCCGTGTTTGTATTCATAATGGAAATGCGGAGGACGCTTTGGAAAAGCTGCATGAGTTGGAGAAAAAATATAGGAAAAAGCCTTATGTGGCTGCCTACAGGTTAAAGCATATGATATCTTCTATGGTTATGCGTATTGTTCGTGACATTGACGGAGTACTTCCAACCCCGGATTATGACAACCTGATCAATGAGGCATACCAGTCTTATGGGAATTGCGATTCGATAGAGGAGCTTTTTCGGATTTCGGAGGAATTATTTCAGAAGGAAGCTGCTTATTACGGGCAGGAAAATGGAAGCTCTGATGTGGTTCAGAAAATTGTCACATACATTAAGATGCACTATAAAGAGGATCTATCTCTGCAGAATCTGGCAGAGAGGGCACATTTTTCTACCAGTTATCTTTCCTCAAGAATTAAACAACGCACAGGAATGACTTATTCAGAATATCTCATGTCGCTTCGAATGGAGGAAGCCGTTCGCCTGTTGCTGTACACAGACCGAAAAGTGGTGGATATTGTCAAAGACTGCGGATTTAATGACAGCAGTTATTTCAATCGTATTTTCCGCAAAAGGTATAATCTGTCACCGGAAAAATACAGAAAGGTACACAAGCATGTGGAAAAAAATATATAATTGGCTTGGAAGAAGAGGATTTTGTATGATATTGTGCATTGTCCTGGTTTTGTTTACCCTGGTGCCCGTTTTTTTGGTACAGAAAATTTTGGTGAAATATTACGAAGATGACATTATTCGGAATGCCTGCATTGGCGTCAGTTCGATGATAGATGTCAACAGCAGAAAATTGAATGAAATATTGGAAAACATTGAGACAACTGCCCAGCTCATGATAAATGATGAATATTACTATGATGTTTTCTCTAAAATTCCGAATTATAAAGTATCAGATTATCTGCAGGTTGATAGAAAAATTGGAGAAAAAACATACAAAAAGTTCATCTATCAGCCGGAGGTTTATGATGCCTATTTTTATGTACCTGGCTGGACATTGGGTGTACATCATGCGGATAACGCAAATATTGTGATGGCAATGGGCTTTGATACGACAGCACATCAGGCGAAAGGCGCTGCAAAATGGATTACCGGATATGACTATGGAGAAACAGTAAAATCAGATTATCTTATTAAGAAGGAAGAGTATCCTTACCGGTATCTGCTTACTATGGTAAAAGAAATGAATTTTCAGTATGCTTCCCGAGGTTCATATTATCACCTTCAGAATCTGGAGGAATTGCCGGTATTGATCGTACATGTCAAAGAAAGCAGTATCCGGAATACTTATGCCGATACGCTTGGATATGAAGACATTAGGTATTTTATTTTTAATGGAGACCGAAAAATAGTCTCTTCTGCCACGGAAGAATTTGAAGTAAGTAAAAATGTTCCTGATGAGTTGTTTCTATACTATGGAAGCACCGGATTTGATATCGCTTCTTATAAAGGGCAGGAATTACTTTTATGTTACAATACGCTGAATAACAGGAATCTTTGTTCACTTGCGATGATTCCTCTGCAAACTCTGGTATACAATACCGTATCCGGAATGCGGGACTTATGGCGTACACTGGCGGTTTTCATAATTGTGCTGTCCATAGCAGCATCTGTTGTGTTTTCCAGATCCCTTTTTAAACCAATTCGTATGCTGATGAAAGCTTCTGAGAGAGTAGGACAGGGGAATTTCAGCGCGGATACACCATTACCGTGGCTAAAAGAATTTAGGATACTTACGCAGAGCTTTAACGATATGGAAAAGAAAATCAGCAAGCTGATTTATGAAAATTATGAAATCAGTCTGAAAGAAAAAGAAAGTCAGCTGATGGTACTCTCTTTACAGATCAATCCACATTTTCTGTACAACACATTGAATGTTATTAATCTATCTGCGATAAAAAATGAAGATCCGGAGACTTCCGAAATGATCATCAGCCTTTCGGAAATGCTTCAGTATACTACGCGGAATTCTTCGGAAAAAGGAGCCCTTGAGGATGAGATTGACTGGACTTCCAATTACCTGTATATTATGTCCCGACGTTTTCAGAACCGTTTTTATACAGAAATAGACATTGATGAGGACCTTATGAATGCCAGGATTCCAAGATTGCTTTTTCAGCCGTTTCTGGAAAATGCAATCATACATGGATTTTCAGAAGAAAGCCATAAGGGAGTTCTTAAACTGAAAATAAATCAGGAAGAAGGATTCCTTCATATTATGATTTCTGACAATGGAAAAGGTATGGATAAACAGGAGGACTATATGAATATTTCTCATCAGGAAGGTCACATCGGTATTTCTAATGTTGTCCGGCGTTTGAAGCTTATTTATGGGAATGATTATTGCTTTCGGCTGGAGTCCAAAGCCGGGGAAGGAACAAGAGTCACGATTGTAATTCCTTATGAAGAAATATGTGAAAAGTCCAATTATTAATGAATTGTTCAATTTTGTGAAAGAAACATCCGTGGTACAATAATATTATCAAAAAAAGCATGCTTGGCTGAAATAACAAAGAGAGAGAGGAAAAAGAAATGAAGAAAAGAGCAATGTGTGTGGCACTTACCGGTATCATGGCGGGATCAATGATGACCAGTATTATGGTATCAGCAGAAGAGTCTAAGGAGCCGACTGAGATTCGTTTTGCTACATGGGATACAGGAGATCAGCTGACTGTGTATGAGCAGATTGCGGAGAACTTTAATGAGGCACATCCGGATATCCATGTGACTGTTATGAATTTCCCTGATGAGTATGATACCAAGATTACAACAATGATAGCCGGAGAAGACGTACCGGAAATCTGCGAGATGGAGAGTGCCACACTTCTGTATCCTTTGGCAGAAGAAGGCTATATTCTGAATATGCAGGAATATATTGAAAAGGATGAGACTTTCGATAAAGAATGCCTGGATGATAAATTTAAGTATATGCTGAATGAGGACTATATGGCAGGCTATGCGCTTGGTGCTGAGAATTTCTGTATGTTTTATGATCCATACCTGTTTGAAAAATACGGTGTGGAGGAACCTCCTGCAAGCTATGTGGATGCCTGGGATTGGGATACCTTTGTTAATGTGGCTCAGCAGTTAACTATTGATGAGAACGGAAAGAATGCTTTGGATCCGGATTTTGATTCGGAAAATATCGAGGTTTATGGTATAAATCCTTCTATGTGGTGGGCAGGATATATGCCCTTTATGGCCAGTGTAGGTGAAAAATATCTGACAGAAGACGGGAAATCCATTGGTTATGCTACAGAAAAAGGAACACAAGTTCTTCAGAACTTGGCAGACCTGATTTGGAAATATCATGTCGCTCCGACACCTACAG
This sequence comes from Blautia sp., assembly GCA_022770365.1. Classification (GTDB taxonomy): domain Bacteria; phylum Bacillota; class Clostridia; order Lachnospirales; family Lachnospiraceae; genus Blautia_A. The sequence goes on from JALEHU010000080.1 coordinate 15,189, forward strand.
CCTCTGAGACTATGCCTGGACTGACAGAAAATCTTGCTACCCATAAGGTTGCTATGACTTTCAGCGGACAGTGGTCTAATGCTGACTTGATGAGCGATGAGGTAGAGTACAATGTTGCAGCACTTCCGAAAATGGGAGATGCTGCTAAGACAGATATGACCTTTGGTGCTATTTCTCTGATGAATACTGATAAAGCAGATGCTGCTTTTGAATTTGTGAAATATATTTTGACTGAGGAAGGTGCGTTGGATCCGCTGGTTAAAAGTGGTTTACTGCTTCCATGTAATATGAAAGAGTATGCTGAAGAATATATTCAGAGCCTGATTACAGAAAATCATCCGTCCAATTATTATGAGACAGTTGTAAAACCTATGTTTGATGGTACTGCAGAGCCACCTGCTACTTCATACGTTAAGAATTTCAGTAAGATTAATGATATCATTGATCCTGCTCTTGACGAATTATGGTCAGGAGAGAAGACGGCTGAAGAAGCTATTGCAACGATAAAAGATGCTGCAGACGCAGAAGTTCAGGGCTTTTATGGTGAATAATTTTTAACGTTGTCAATAAAGCTGCCGCATATATTATGCGGCAGCACTCTTTTTTATGAAAGAGGTGAAAGAAATGAGTAAATCGAAATTGAAAAACAAAACAATTCAGAACGTTAATGGCTGGTTGTTTGCACTCCCCGCAATGTTAGGATTTTTAATCTTTAATCTGGTTCCCATGTTTATGAGTGGATATTATAGTTTGTGTAACTACTCTATTCTGAAGGCACCGGAGTTTATAGGATTTGAGAACTATGTGAATCTGTTCAGTGGGGCAACAGGAAACTTCTGGGTGGCTGCAAAAGCAACCTTGCTTTACACGATTATGGCAGTTCCTGCGAATCTGATATTTGCACTTTTTATTGCGGTTTTATTAAACAGGAAAATGGTGGGCAGGACATTTTTCCGGTCGGTTTTTTATTTGCCGTGTATTCTTCCTGCTGTTGCAACCAGCTTTGTATGGATACTGTTGGCGAATCCGGATTTTGGATTGTTTAATACGGTTCTGGAATGGCTGCATCTGCCGAGCAGTATGTTTTTCTGGGGAAAAGACAGTGTATTACAGACAATTGTGTTTATGGGGATCTGGTCAACCGGTTCTACCCAGGTAATCTTCCTTGCCGGCTTGCAGGATATTCCGCAGGTTTATTATGAAGCGATAGAGATAGATGGTGGAAATGCATGGCAGAAGTTTCTATATATTACGCTTCCGATGTTGTCACCAACTCTGTTTTTTAACTTAGTCATGGGAATTATTGGTGCTCTTCAGGTTTTTGGTCAGGCTTATATCATTACAGAAGGAGGTCCCAATAATGCATCCCTTTTCTATGTGTATGAGCTTTGGAGACAGGCTTTCAAGTATATGGATATGGGAGTGGCTTCCGCCATGGCATGGATACTGTTTATCGTTGTTCTGATTTTGACAGCTGTTGTATTTAAGACATCTAGAACATGGGTTTATTATGCAGGAGGAGAAGAGGAATGAGAAAGAAGAAAAACGCAATTTATTATGTAAAAAAAACAGGGTTTTATATTTTACTCAGTGCGTTAGCTTTGTTCTGCCTGCTTCCTATGTATTGGATGGTACGTTCCTCGTTTATGAAAAATGTAGATATTTTTGTGATGGATCCATTTGTTGTATGGCCGAAAGAAATGCATTGGGAGAATTATGTCAAGGCATTTCAGAGTGCAAATTTTCTACAGTATGGATTGAATACCATTATTATTGTAGCAGGATGTATGGTCGGGACATTACTTACCTGTTCGATGGCGGCATATGCATTTGCCAGACTGAAATGGAAAGGAAAAAACATCTGCTTTGCTATGCTTTTGGCTACTATGATGCTGCCAGGGACAGTTACACTGATTCCACAGTTTATTATCTGGAAAAATCTGCATATGGTAAATACATTCTGGCCGCTGATCTTTCCGGCATTTCTGGGAGGCGGTGCTTTTAATATCTTTCTTATGCGTCAGTTTCTTCTGGGAATTCCGAAAGAACTAGATGAAGCAGCAACTCTCGATGGAGCAGGAGCCTTCCAGATTTATTGGAGAATCATTCTTCCTTTATCGAGATCAGCATTGGTAGTGGTGGCTTTGTTTACGTTTATGAATAACTGGAATGACTTCTTTGGACCGCTGATTTATTTGAATGAAAAGCAGAAATATACATTGGCGTTGGGCTTGTTGCAGTTTAAAGGAGACTATTCCAATAAATGGAATCTCATGATGGCTGCATCCACTATGGTGGTAATACCCTGCTTTGCCGTATATGTGGTTGGACAGAAGCAGCTGATAGAAGGAATCAGTATGACAGGAATAAAAGGTTAAAGGAAAGTGAGGATGAAAAAAGAGTATAGAAAAACTCAGGCCCTGCCCCTGTGTAGAGCTATCTATTTCCCGACAGCCTAATAATTCCATCGTTGTCATTGCGGGCGCTAACAAAGCGTGTGATGTGGAATATCTGAAGGTGCATGATGAAATGATCCGTGAGAGCGATTATGTGATCTTTCAGATGAAAATCCCCTGCGAATTATTAAAATCAGACAAATGGTTTCCTGAAGACGAAAAAACTTCGGGGAACCGTTTGTTATTTTTTTTGCATAATTGTCCAAAAAGACAAAAAAAGGTTTCAAAAATTGTACGATTTCCAGATTTTCCTGAATGCCTGCTTTTTCATTGATTATGAAAAAAAGATGTGGTATTTTATTTAAAAAGTTTCATAGATTAACACTTTATTGCGGAAAAGGTCAATGGAGACAGCAGGGGCTTCCATTGACCTATTTTATAAAGAAAGGAAGTAAAACTGAATGAGAAAAATCGGTGTAAAAGAGATTGAAGATATGGCAGTGGGTGCTGCTGTACTTGGAACCGGCGGCGGAGGAGATCCTTATATCGGAAAGCTGATGGCAATTCAGGCGATCAAAGAGTGCGGCGAAGTGGAAATGATTACTCCGGAAGAGGTTCCGGATGATGCAATTGTAGTTCCTTCTTCTATGATGGGGCACCTACCATTCTGGTGGAAAAAATCCCGAACGGAAGTGAGCCGTTCAGGACATTTGATGCCCTGGAAAAACTGAGAGGCACGAAAGTATATGCGACCATGTCCATCGAAGCAGGCGGATTGAACTCGATGATTCCGTTTGTTCTTGCGGCCAGAAGAAGAATTCCTATTGTAGATGCGGATTCCATGGGACGTGCATTTCCGGAACTGCAGATGACAACCTTCCATCTGCATGGCGTGACCTGTGCACCGATGGTTCTCAGTGATGAAAAAGGAAATACCGTTTCCATGGATACCATTGGAAATAAATGGACGGAGGACATTGCCAGAGCGGCAACTGCGGTCATGGGCGGTTCTACATTCATGGCGTCTTATGCCATTGACGGTAAGACTCTGAAAAAAGCCTGTGTTCCGTATACAGCTTCGAAATGTGAGCAGATCGGACGTGCGATCCGTGAAGCAAAAGAACGGAATATCAGCCCTGTTGAGGCTGTTCTGGAAGTGATGGGGGGCTTTGAATTATTCCGCGGAAAAGTGGTAGATGTAGCCAGAAAGACGGATGGCGCTTTTGTGCGCGGTACTGCAGTACTGGAAGGTATTCTGGATTATAAGGATCAGACCTGTGAAATCTGTTTCCAGAACGAAAATATTATCGCGAAGGTTGGAGAGGAAGTGCTTGCAACAGCCCCGGATCTGATCATCAATCTGGATACGGAGACGGGTCTTCCGGTTACTACGGAGGGACTGAAATACGGTGCCAGAACAGTTCTGATTTCTGCGCCCTGCAGCCCGCAGTGGAGAACTCCTAAGGGACTCGAAACAGTTGGTCCCAGATATTTCGGGTACGATGTGGATTATGTGCCGGTGGAAGAACGCGTAAGCAGAAGAAAGGAAATGAAGTAGAATGAAGAACTGGAGAATCGGAATTGATGTAGGCGGTACAAATACAGATGCGGTAGTCATTGATGAAAAATTAAATCTGGTTGCCGGTGTAAAAAATCCGACAACAGATGATGTTATGACAGGAATTGAGAAGGCCATGCATCGGGTGCTTGCCATGCCCGGAGTAGATAAAGAGAAGATTGGTTATGCAATGCTGGGAACCACACATTGTACCAATGCGATCGTGGAAAGAAAACGTCTGAACAAGGTGGCGGTTCTTCGTATCGGTGCACCGGCGGCAGTGGCGATCCCTCCGATGGCAGACTGGCCGGAGGATCTGAAGGAGGCAATGGATGTCAAATACTACCTTGTCGGCGGCGGAAACGAATTTGACGGACGTGAAATAGCACCTCTGGATGAGGAGAAAATTCTGGAATGTGCAGAAGATATGAAAGCAAACGGAGTCGAATCCGTTGCAGTTATTGCTGTATATTCCCCGGTTTCCGACAAACATGAAAGACGTGCCGGAGAGCTGCTCCGGAGCGTGCTTCCGGAAAGTGTTTCCATTACTTTTTCCAATGAGATCGGATCGGTCGGACTTCTGGAGAGAGAAAATGCTTCCATTTTGAATGCGGCTTTAAGAGATGTGGCAAAAGTAACGGCAGAAAGTTTTGTGGCTGCACTGGAGGAAGAAAACATTAAGGATGCAGAAGTTTATCTGGGACAGAATGACGGTACGCTCATGAGCGTGGAATATGCGAAGAAATACCCGATCCTTACCATCGCATGCGGCCCTACAGATTCTATCCGCGGTGCGGCTTTTCTGACTAATATGAAAGAAGCAATTGTAGTGGATATCGGCGGAACGACCACCGATGTGGGAGTGCTGACCAATGGTTTCCCGAGAGAATCTATGGTTGCTGTTGAAATCGGAAAGGTAAGAACGAATTTCCGTATGCCGGATATTATTTCCATAGGTCTTGGCGGCGACTCGATCGTCCGTGAAAAGGAAAACGGGGAAGTGACGGTAGGACCTGATTCCGTAGGATTCAGGGTAACCGAAAAAGCGCTGTGTTTCGGGGGAGATACTCTGACAGCAACAGACATTGTGGTTGCTCTCGGAATGGCTGAAGGCGTAGGCGATCCGGGCAAAGTGTCTCATCTGCCGAAAGAACTGCTGGATAAGGCATATGCAAAGATCAAGGAAAGCGTGGAGGAAGCCGTAGACCGTATGAAGACCAGTGCAGGAGACGTGGATGTGATTCTCGTCGGCGGCGGCTCTATTCTGATCGGAGATGATCTGGAAGGTGCATCCCATGTATATAAGCCGGAAAACTTCGGAGTTGCAAATGCCATCGGTTCCGCTATCGGACAGGTGTCCGGACAGATTGAAAAGGTATTTTCCATGGAACACACACCGAGACTGGAAGCAATTGATATAGCAAAGAATATGGCGAAAGAGGAAGCGATTCAGGCAGGTGCACAGCCGGATTCCGTAGAGATCATTGACGTGGAAGATGTGCCTATGGCTTATCTTGGTGATGCTGTGAGAATCCGTGTAAAAGCAGTGGGAGATTTGAAACTGTTATAAAACAGTTTTAAATAAATATGACAAACTTATTATACGAGGAGATGAAGATTATGAAAGAGACGAATGAAAAAGTGGAAACCACGCTACTGGATGATTATGAAAATCGCCCTGTGCCTCCCGAAAAATGTTTTGGATGGTATCAGCAGGGCGCTGTATGGCTTGGATGCGGTTTCTGTCTTGCTGCTTTTTCTCTGGGCGGTCAGCTGGCAGAAGGTCTTGGCTTTGGCAAAGCATGTATTGCTCTTCTTCTGGGCTGTGTGATTCTGACAATTATGTCTGCTGCAATCGGTGCGATTGGTGCGACAACTCATCTGTCCAGCTCCGTGACATCCCGATTTACTTTTGGTATCGGCGGAGCAAAGATTTTTGGTCTGATCTGTGCAGTATCGCTGTTCGGATGGTTCGGTTATCAGTGTTCCTTCTTCGGTCAGAGTGCAGTGGAAGTTGTAAAAATGGCAGCGGGTGTCAGCCCGAATGAAGCAGTTCTTACGGTAATCGGCGGTCTTGCAATGATGATCACTGCGATTATCGGATACCGCGGAATCAAGATGCTGTCAAATTTCGGTGTGCCGATGCTGTTCCTTCTCGTTATCGCAGCTGTAATTAAAACACTGACACAGGTTTCATTTGGAGACATTGTGTCAAGCGGTCCTGTCGGAACTTCTATCACTCTCGGAAGCGGAATCGTTCTGGTAGTAGGTTCTTTTGCTGTCGGCGCAAGTATGATCCCGGACTTTTCCAGATACAGCAAAACTGTGAAGGATTCTAATATCGGATGCTTCCTTGGCTATGGTATCGGTTATTTTCTGATCGTTTTCATGGGTATGATTTTTACCTACGCATTTTCCGAAAATAACTTCACCAATATCCTGATCAACAAACTTGGCTTTGGATATATTGCAGCTTTTGTACTGATCGTTGCAACATGGACGACTAATGATAATAACCTGTATCAGTCTGTACTTGGTATCAGCAATGCGATCGATGGTGTTATAAAGGTTCCGCGAGTTGCTCTGACTGTTGTAGTCGGAATTATTTCCACCGCATTTGGTGCTCTGGGTGTTGTTAACATTTTTGTTCCTTTCTTATGTTTCCTGGGCGTGGTAATTCCTCCGCTTGCTGCAGTTATTATTGCAGATTACTATTTCTTTAACAAAAACAACTATGATTATGCTAAAATAGATAAGCAGCCGAGTTTTTGTGTAAATAACTGTATTGCAGCATTGATCGGAATCCTGATCGGATGCACAATGAACGCAGCGCCGTATGGCTTCCAGGTGCCGTTCATGATGAGTCTGGCAACAAAGATTCCGTCTTCTCTGATTGCAATGGCTGCAAGTATTGTTGCATGTATTATTGTGAACAAGGTTCACCCTGTGAAAAAATAAGGATAATTTATGAGTGTATTTGTTTCTGATATTCTGAAGCTCCCTGTTATGCAGGGAGCAGAATTATTAGGCGGGAAAAGCGGGCTTTCCAAAATTGTATCTGCCGTAACGGTTCTGGAGTATGCAGACCCGGAGCTCCTCCATGAAGTGTTTCGCGGAAAAGATTATTATCGTAATGAGATCGGTCTGACCGGTTTCTGCAATAATCCGGAAGATGTGGAGCTTCAGGTGGCCTGTATCCGCAAGATGGCTGCGGAAGGAGAAGTGGGACTGATCCTCTTTTATGTGGGTAGTATTATGCCGGAAGTGGATCCGAAACTGATCGCTGCAGCCGATGAGTCGGATTTTGCGCTGATCTGTATGCCGCGAGGAAATTTGTCCCTTCGATATTCTGATGTGATCTATGAGATCATGGAATTGATCTTCAAGGATCAGGGAGCGCAGCATTCGTTTGTATATGATATTCTGGATTATGTTGCCGGACTGAAAAAAGACCAGAGAAATCTGTTCACGGTTTTGAGTATGCTGAAAGATGAACTGACAGCCAGTCTGGTCTTGACGGATGCGTCCCATAATGTTCTGTATCATATGAACTGGAGAGATACAAAGACGGATTATCAGTTTTCACTGGAGGATGATCTTCTTCCTGTGGCAGACGGGATTCCCATACGCTACGAGGCAGACCCCAGTTACTGGATATACCGGCTTCTGATCAGAGATAAAAGGAATACAGGAACAGAGTTATTTATTTTCCGCAAAAACGAAACGCTGGAAGAAGAGCAGAGAAGCCAGGCGGCGGAAATTGTCCGTCTGGCAGTCAGTATCTGGGATGACAGGCAGGGAGAAGAGGTTATTGCGGAACTGATCCGCGCAATTTTGAATGATGAACCTGCCAAAATGCGGAGACTGGCAAATCTATTTCAGGTTGACGTAACAGCAATCAGTTCTATGTGGGTTCTGCACAAAGATGATGACCGTTTTTCGAAAAAAGATGTAAAAGAACTGAAGGATATTATTTCGCAATATACGAATGTGATTGTGGAAGATTATTATGAAAATGATTATGTGATTTTTTCCGGAAATCTGAATTACCGGGATGAACAGGAACTGCGGCAGGGATTAACAGAGAGCGGGATTCTGAAGAAAAGCGGGATTGCATTGATATACTGCGGCAATCTGGCAAATACGGTATCGGTAAAATCTGCATATAGGATGATCTGTAAAAATATTCATGAATCCTGCCATGTGTTTGGAAACAGAAGTCTGTATACGCTGAATGATATTTCCTATATTGAAGAATGCAAATCTGTGATGGAGCAGGGAGAGCAGCATCTGGAACAGATCCTGGAACCGATTCAGTGCCTGGAGGAATGCAGACAGAACGAATTCCTGGAAACACTGGCCGTATATCTTCTGGATGCGGAAATGAGCGTGCAGCGTACAGGGGAACTGATGTATCTTCACAAAAATATGGTGAAATACCGGCTCCAGAGGATTGCGGAGCTTACCGGTATCCGCCCCGGCGAAATGCCCGGAACCATCCGGCTGTATAAGGCGGTGGTTGTAAAACGTCTGCTTGACCGATGAGTGCCGGTTCGGCGTGGAACAATAGGAAGTATAACGGGCGGAAATGCGATAACAGATGAATAACAGTCAAACGAATAAAAAGAAGGCGTTCTTAGAGCCGTACGCGGCTTTTGGAACACCTTCTTTTATTCTTTTGCCTGTTTTATTTCATTAGGGTTATGTTTTGTATCCTGCAGTTTGTATCCTGCAGTCTATACGCTATGGTTTATAAGAAATTGCGGTATTGCTCGGGACGGCGGTCACGCAGATACGGACTGCTGGTTCGGGCCTGTGTGATTGCATCCAGATCAAGAACACCGTACAGAGTTGCTTCTTTTTCTTCTTTTATGTGCTCCAGAATCTGTCCGCGGGGACCGCAGATAATGCTGTATCCGCCCATATAGAGGTCATCACCTTCCTGTCCGAAACGGTTGACCGCACAGACATAGCAGGTGTTTTCCAGGGCACGCTGGGGCATGTTCAGATGCCAGATATCCATATCCTGAATGCACCATGCAGACGGACAGAAAATGATCTCAGCGCCTTTACAGGTCAGGATTCTTGCAACTTCCGGGAACCCTGCATCATAGCAGATCATAATTCCGATACGGCCGTAACGGGTGTTAAATACCGGGTAATCTTCTCCATTGCGGAAATAGAAACGTTCCAGCGCCCAGAGATGGTTTTTGTCATAAGCGCCCTCTACATATCCTTCATCATTAATGAGAACAGCGCTGTTGAAAAGAACGCCCGGAAGTTCCGGTTTGTAAAGTGCGATCGGAGCAATGATATATACTTTTTTTTCTCTTGCAACTGCCTGAAGAGCCTGAATAGTCGGGCCATCGATGTATTCGCCCATGGATGGGAATTTTGTTCCCAGGATACCCAGATTGTATCCGGTGGAAAAGAGCTCGGGCAGGCAGATGATCTGTGCGCCGTTATCGGCGGCTTCTTCAATCATGGGAATTGCTTTTCGGGTACTTGCCTGTGTGTCGCCCATAATACTCTGAAACTGGATTAAAGCTACCTTTACTGTACGTTTCATAGTAGTACCTCCTCATATGCTGATAAAGCCGGTTTACAGAGGGTCAGATCTGTGATATACCGACGCTACGAGTATACCAGAAAACCGGAGAAAAGTAGATAGTTTAAAGCGACAAAATATCGGGAAAATACTTGGACAAAGGGACAATCGGGTTGTATTGACGGAGCAGGCGGAAACAGAATCTGTTTTTGAGAAAAATAAAAGATATATTAAAAATTTGTACATAGAAAGAAGGCAGTTGCTTTTATAAGGGCTATATTTTATAATAAAGCTACGCAGGATACATTTGCCATACATAAGGAGTACATATGGCAAATACGAAGTTTAAGGATCTGAATTTAAAAAATGCTTTTCTTTTTGCTGCAGCGCTGCAGGATAGTGAAACTTGCAGGATTATTCTTGAAATCATTCTTGGAAAGGACATTCCTGCATTAAGAGTTCACACAGAGCACTGCCTGCTTTATAGTTCTGATTTCCGCAGCATTCGTCTGGATGTATATGCCAGCGATGAGGTGGAGATTTCTTACAACCTTGAAATGCAGAACGGGGAAAAAGCGGAACTTCCGAAAAGAAGCCGCTTTCATCAGGCAGAAATGGATGTAGCTTCGCTGAAACCCGGGGACAGCTTTCGGGATATGAAACCGTGTTATGTGATTTTTATTTGTACGTTTGACCCGTTTGATCGGGGACTGTACAGATACACATTTGAAAACCGGTGCAGGGAGGCAGATTTCTCTTTGGGGGATGAAGCCTGTAGAATTTTTCTTAATACAAAGGGAACGAACAGGGAAGAAGTACCGGAACTACTGGTGGATTTCCTTCACTATGTAGAAGACAGCAGTGATGCCTTTGCCAGCAGGGTGTCCTATCCGCAGATCAGTCAGCTTCACAGTAAGGTGAAAGAATTGAAGAAAAGCAGAGAATGGGAGGGACGGTATATGACGTTTGGAGAACTTCTCGATGATACGAAAGAAGAATGCAGGAAAGAGTGTCTGCATAAAGTGGTGCTGAATATGCTTCGTGCAGGAAGATATTCCATGGAAGAGATTGCGGAAATCAATGAGATCTCTGTGGCAGAGGTGCAGAAAATAGAAGAGTCTGCCTGTGCTGAAAAGTAATACTCTGTCTGGAAAAATTCCTTTGATGTACAAATGATAAAATACGCATATCCTATGATACGATTATAAGAGGATACACATTTTAAAATAAAATACTTTTCTGATAAATACACAACTGTTATTGTACATATCTGAACAGTTAATGAATCTATGGCATGCAAGGGAATGGATATAAAGAATTCCCTTGTATGTACACGGTCTTGATCCGGCTGGAACAGCCTGCCGGATGTCGATATCATTTCAATTGTTGTTATATTTAAAAATGGCATATGTATTCTGTGTGGATGAAAAGACAGCCAATCCATGCTTGCGTAATTTCGGGTAAGGATTTAGTATGTAAATATAGAATAATTGTATCTGTTCAGAAGTTACTATCTGCAGAGATACTGGACAGATACGAATAATCTTAACAGGTACACAGGAGGAAGACATGAACACGTCAGAACGCTTATTAGCTACGTTGAATTTCGAAAAGCCGGAGGACAGAGGGGCATTTGCGGAGACTTTTTTTCCGTGGACGCTGACCGTGGAACGATGGCTGAAAGAGGGGATTCCGGAGATATTTACAGCGGATTATTTATACCCTCAGGCGAAGGACCGGAGCAGAAGATACTTTAATGATCTGATGACAGATCCGGTTTATGAGTATGAACAGTTTCTGGGTCTGGACGGGGTAAAGAGAATGTCTTTTCGTATTCCGTTCAAATGTTTTGATGAGCAGGTACTGGAGGATACACCGGAATTTACTTTGAAACTGGACGAAGACGGATGGCAGAGAAAATATTATAAAACGAGAGATCTGGTTCAGGAAATAAGACCGGTGATTACGGAAGAGGAAGACTGGCCGCTGTTAAAAGCAAAAATAGAGTCTGAACTGGAGCATTACTGCAGTAATGAAAAGCTCCGGGAAATCTATGGGAAATATACAGACGGGCACAGAAATGGGGGATTCTCCATTCGATTCAGGGCTTCCGGATTTTTCTGGACGGCGAGAGAACTTCTTGGTGTGGAAGAGCACCTGATCGCTTTTTATGAAATGCCGGAGCTGCTGCATGAGATCAATGATTTTATTCTGGAAAAATATCTGGAGTATTTCGATAAAATTTTCAGCCTGATCCAGCCGGAAGTGATTTTGTTTGAGGAAGATTTGAGTGGTGTGAACGGACCGATGATATCGCCGGAAATGTTTGACGAATTTATCGGTGCCTATTATAAAAAACTGATCCCGTTTCTGAAGAAAAAAGGTGTGAAAAATGTATTTGTGGATACAGATGGTGATTTCAGACAGCTGATACCCAATATGCTGGCAGCAGGCGTGGATGGCTTTCTGCCTGTGGATGTGAATGCCGGGATGGACATCGTGGAAGTGAGAAAACAGTTTCCAGGTGTAAAACTGATCGGAGGCTTTAATAAACTGGCCATTGCAGATGGGAAAGAAGCTATCGATAAAGAGTTTGGGCGGCTGATGCCTGTTATCCGCCAGGGCGGGTATATCCCCGGAGCGGATCATCAGGTGGCGCCATCCACTTCTCTGGAGAATTACCGGTATTACCTGGAGTGTCTGAAAGAAGCGATGAAAGATGCAGGTATTGATGCGCAGCAGATTAAATGAAGCATAGAAATATAAAGGTTTCATAAGCACAAAGTGCGGAGAAATCTGTGCATCAGAGAGGCAAAAATACTATTTACCAACAGGAGGAACAGATTATGAAGTACGATTTTACATCAATCATAGACCGCCATGGAAAGGATGCCATTGCGATAGACAAACTTGGCGGAGGCGGAACGGCGCCGGATCTGCCGAAGGAAGGATTTGACGCTATCCCTATGTGGGTGGCGGACATGAACTTTCCGACAGTGCCCACGATTCAGGAGAGTATCATAGAACGTGTGAAGCATCCCATGTATGGATATTTCGACCCAACGGACGAATATTATGATTCCATCATTCGCTGGCAGACAAAGAGAAACGGCGTAACAGGACTTACGAAAGAGTGCATCGGATACGAAAACGGTGTTCTCGGAGGCGTGATATCTGCCCTGATGGCTTTTGCATCGCCGGGAGATGCAGTGCTGCTTCACAGTCCGACCTATATTGGCTTTACCGGAAGTATTACCAGCAGGGGCTTTAAAATTGTCCACAGCCCGCTGAAACAGGATGAAAACGGCGTCTGGAGGATGGATTTTGAAGATATGGATGCAAAGATCAAGGAAAATCATATCCATGCGGCTGTTTTCTGCAGTCCACATAATCCATGCGGCCGTGTATGGGAACGCTGGGAAATTGAAAAAGCCATGGAAGTGTACAGAGCCAATGACTGCGTGGTGATTTCGGATGAAATCTGGTCTGACATTATTCTGGAAGGGAATCATCACACTCCGACACAGTCCGTCAGTGAAGACGCGAGGAACCGTACCATTGCCCTTTATGCACCCAGCAAGACCTTTAACCTGGCCGGACTGATCGGAAGCTATCATATCATTTACAATCCGTATCTCCGTGACCGGGTGCGGGCTCAGTCAGAAAAATGCCACTACAATTCCATGAATGTACTTTCCATGCATGCACTGATCGGCGCATATAAACCGGAAGGCTATGAGTGGGTGGACGAGCTCTGTCAGGTATTGACGGGGAATATTAACTTTGCTTGTGATTATATTGGGGAGCATTTTGAAGGGGTGAAAGTAAGCCGGCCGCAGGGAACTTATATGCTGTTTCTGGACTGCTCCGAATGGTGCGAAGCCCATGGCAAAACCATTGATGAGGTACAGAGAGCCGGATGGGATGTGGGAGTAGCATGGCAGGACGGCAGGCCGTTCCATGGACCATGTGCGATACGTATGAACCTTGCATTGCCGTTTTCGCGGGTGAAAGAAGCATTTGAACGTCTGGATAAATATGTATTCTGACAGACCATATCGAGCGGAATTTTCCGGATGGAGGAAGGGCAGTATCCATTGACAGAGGGAACGGAAGGAGGACGTATGAAAAATATTTTTGTATCAAGCACATTTCGGGATTTTCAGTACGAGAGAGATTGTCTGCGAAGCCAGGTGATTCCGGCCCTGAACGAAACGGCACGGAAGTACGGGGAGTCTGTTGATTTTTGTGATCTGAGATGGGGCGTGGATACTACAGAGGAATACGAAAAAGCAGCCGAAAAAGTAATTTCGGTATGTCTGGATGAGATTGACCGTTCCCGTCCCTACATGCTGATCCTTTTGGGCGAACGATATGGTTTTGTGCCGGATCCATCCGTAATTTCCCTCGAGGCTCACAGGCGGAAACTGGAACTGGAAGAACTGGAAATCAGTGTAACGCAGCTGGAAATCGAGTATGGTATTATGAAAGATTCGAATACCTGTCGGCATACACTGATTTATTTTCGCGAGATCAGGGAAGTCTCCGGGAGAAAGCCCGGCAGGGAATATCTGCCTGAGAATGAGGATTATCAGAAAAAAATGTCAGCGCTGAAAGAACGGCTGCTTCGTCTTAGCGGAGCAGAAGTCCGTTTTTACCGTGTGGATTCGGATAAACTGGATGATCTTGATGAATTTGCCGGTATGGTTCAGAGGGATTTTCTTCATCTGCTGGAAGATGAATGGAAAAAAGTCGCTCTCATGAATGTGTTCGAAAAAGACAATTATGCACAGTGGAGATTTCTGGAAGAAAAGGCGAAATATTTTTCTGCGGGAAGAGGATTTGCGGATCAGGTAATCGCGTGTCTGGAAGAGGAAAAAGAGACGAAACCGGTAATGCTGACAGGGGAATCCGGAAGTGGAAAAACCACCTGTTTCAGCCATATCTGTTCTGAAATGAAAGAACGAAAATGGGATGTAATTCCTGTATTATGCGGGAACACTTCCCTGTCTGTAAGCCGGGAGGGACTCCTGAAATCTGTCGTCTGGCAGGTGGAAAAACTGTTAGGAGAACCTCATTTGTCAGAGGATCAGATGGAAGGGGAAGAACACGCCGGAGAAGGCACAGAGGAGAACAATCCGGACAGGTACAGAAGGATGTTTATGCAGCGCCGTTTAAAAAACAGGCTCTCAAAACTCTGCACCATTTATGAAAAAACAGACAGGCATCTTCTGATTGCTTTTGATGGTCTTGATCAGTTATCGGATATGGAAAACCTGGAGAACTTGGAGAACTCCGGCCTGTTTCCGGATGAAAGCTTCAGAAATGTCAGATGGCTGGTGACCGGTCCGGATACACTAAAAAAACCGGGATCGGTTCACGGACTTTACATGCCGTTTTTTGAGGATGAAGATAAAAATGCCGTGATCGAGGAAATTCTTGCCGGAAAAGGCAAGCAGCTTTCTTCTGCTGTGAAGGCAGCAGTACTTGGGAAAAAGTCAGCCTCAAATCCCCTTTATCTTTATCTCCTGATCAACCGCATGTGCCTGATGAATGCCGAGGATTTTTCTTTTATTGGCAGACAGGGAGGCTCTATTGATGCGATTAACCGGAGGCAGCTGGAGCTGGTCGGCGGTTACTCGGATGATCTGCAGGAAATGTCCCGGGAACTTCTGTTTATGATCGCAGAAATGCTGGATTCGAAAATGCCGGGCTCAAAGATGATAGAAGGATGTCTGCAGTATATGGGAATCTCCAGATACGGACTGCGTCTGGCGGATCTGGAAGTTCTGCTGAAAGAGGATGGAGACCGTTTTGTACCTGTCGTTTTTTTGCAGATGGTACACTTTATCAGTGAATTGTTTTTGCTGAGGAATGACGGAAGATATGATTTTATGCATAGTTCTCTTCGGGAAGGAATCTGCAGGGCGATTTCGGATAAAAAAGAAATACATCGCAGGCTGGCGTGCTATTTTCTTTTGCTCCCGGAACAGGATCCCATACGTCAGCAGGAAGTTCTGTATCATATGATCTGTGCCGGAATGACCGGGGAGGCAATGAAATATGCAGCCGGGATCGGGGAAAATACTGTGCCGGCCGGATATGCTGCGGAGACGCTTTACGGTCAGTGCATGAAGGATCATGGGGCATGGGTGCTGCACACGATGAATTCTGCAGGAAATGATCTGCAGAGTTTGGAGGATTTTTGTGGTTTCTGGAGCTTTCTGGAATGTGAGGTGTCAAAGCGTTTCAGGGAAAACAGGGATGCGATGGAAATCTGGCAGTCTGTTCTGGAAGAGGCGCTTCCTCTTCTGGAAGAACTGGCAGAAGAACAGACGAAAAAACTGACAGAAAGATCAGAGGGAAAAGAGAATTATGTGAGCGGCTATTTATATCGGATTCTTTATCTTGCCTATGAACAGATTGGAAAAAACCTGGAGCTGACGGAGAATGCGGAGAATTTTGACCGGGCATATGAGTATTACAGGAAAGAAATCAGCATATGTGAGACGCTTGCAGACCGGTATAAAAGCGCTCACCATTATTCGGAACTTGCAGTGGCCTATGATAATATGGGTTCCTTTCTCAACAGTATGGGAGATGATAACAACCGGGAAGGTTCCCTGAAATTTCTGGAACAGGCAGCTGCGATCAACAGGGAAATTGTACGGCAGGTTCCTGATGAAATCTATATCAGAAATCTTGCTCTGGCATGCGGAAAAATTGCAAGAATTCATCTTGAAAGGCGAAGAGTTCAGGATATCGAAAAGGGGATGAAGCTTCTCAGAGAAGCAGAAACGCTGATGCGAAGCCTGATGGAAAAAAATCCGTCTCCGGAGAACCGTTTTGAACTGGCAGCAACGCTTGGAGATCTGGGTGGTGTATACAGGATTTCAGGCGGAAGAAAAAATATAGAAACAGGGATCCGCCTTTATGAAGAAGCACTGCAGATGAATCAGGATCTTTATACAGATTTTCATTCGGTCAGAAGTCTTGGAAATTTAGTAAATGTATATCTTGCTCTGGGTGAAACCTGCGAGAAAATGGAGGAACGCGTATATGATCAGTATGCATTGTCCTGTTATAAAAAAGCACTTTCTTATGCTGAAAAAGCAGCACAGAGCAGCCGCCTGTCGGATGGCGTGAGAAAACAGGTCAGTGCCTGCAATGCTGCGGCAGAACTCCTGGTAAAAATGGGAGAAGAAGAAACCATGAACCTGGCACTTCAGTATCTGTTATGTGCGGGCAGTCTGGCTGTGGAACTTTATGAAAAAACGGGAACTTACGTAAACAGGATTCTTGTCGGGGATGTTCTGTGCCGGACTGCTAAGGTATATGGGCTTCTTGGCACAAAGGAGAATCTGGAAACGGCACTGCAATTGTATCAGGCAGGCAGAGAGATTTATGAAGAACTGGACAGATCAGAATTTACATCGGAAGCAGTGAGTGAGAAGTTAGCTTCGGCCTTTTCCGGAATCGGGCATATTTATAAATGTATGGGCGGTGTACTTAATTTCCGAAAAGCGAAGCCGTATTATGAAAAGTCCATGGAGATTACGGAAAGAATTATTGCAAAATACGGAAAGTCCGAAGTGCGCAAACGCAATATAGAAGTGGGAAATCATGAGATCGGTGAGATGTATCTTCAGACAGGTGACTGGGAGAAGGGGCTGGAATATCTTCGGAAGGGACGGCAGATTGCAGAGCAGCTGAAAGATGAGAATGACACAGTACAGCATCTGTGGGATCTTTCTTATAGTCTCAGATTGAGTGCTCAGGGATTTCTGGCAGGAAATAAAACAGCAGAAGCTCTGGAATGTTACCGTAAAGCTCTGGAAATCCGTATGCTGATCTGTGAGAGACAGGATACTTCGGGAAATCTGAAATCCCTGATGATCAGTTATCAGGATGCGGCAGAGGCATATCTTTATTCCGGGAATAAAAAGGAGTGGAACAAAGCCGGAGAGTATATGAGAAAAGCCTGTGAAATTGCAGAGAAACTGGAACAAAGCTGTAATACACTGGAAATACAGAGAAATATTGCCGAAGTGTATGTAAATACGGGCGATTATTTTTCGCAGGCGGAAGAAAACAAAGAGGTGCAAAAAGCACTGGAATATTATAGCCGTGGAGTCCGTATTTTTGAGAAAATCACACCGATGATCCAGACTTATCGGGTATCTGTTGAATGTATTTCCACTTACGGAAAAATAGCGCATCTCTATATGAGAATAGGGGATGAGACAAAGACAGAGGCATATTTTGCCCGTGCACTGGATGCGGCAGAACAGTTTTTGAAATGCGATGCACAGCCGGAATATAAACTGATGATTCCTGATATTTATATGGATATTGCCGGGTATTATGAAGAATCTGAAGATCCGGACAAGCTGGAAAAATGTGCGTGGATGTACGAAAAAAGCATAGAAATCTATAAGGAAGTATTGGCTGTGTCGGAGGACGATTCTGTGTACGGAAATCTGGCTTCTGTTTATTTCGGTGCCGGAGAACTGTACAGCCGTATGGAAAGGCCGGAGAATGCGCTGCGCTGTTATCAGAAGAATATGGAAATAACGGAAAGACTTTCCGAAGAGAGCAGGACACAGCAGAGAATTATCTGTGCGTATACAAGCTGCGGCAGAATCGGATACATTTATGCACAGATGGAAGAATTTCAGAAAGCACTGGGGTATTTTGCGAGGGCAGTAAAAGAGGAAACAGATGCCATTATGAATCTGAAAGAGGAGTCCTTTGCAGCGGAGATTCTTGTGGATCTTCAGAAGGACTCTGCTTATATGGCTGTTTTGTGTGTCATGTGCGGGGAATATGACCAGGCGATGAAAAATTACGACCTTGCGATTCAGGTTCTTATGCAGCTTGCAGAAGCGGCACCGGAAGAATTTGAACCGGAACTTGCCGGGATATGCCGGCGTCAGGCGGAACTGATGATGGAATGCAGGAGACCGGAGAAGGAAGTCAGAAAGTATATTGCAGCTGCGATGAATATTTTCCAGAGATATCCGGGATATGAAAGAGAGTTTGCTGAACTTGCAGAAATGCTGGGATACAGACGGGAAGAAAAATTGAAAGAAGAATCAAAAGAAGAAGTTAAAGAAAAACCGGCTGAAGAGAATGCTGCGGCGAAAAAGAGAATTGATATTTATGAATTTGCAGATGCGATATTGTCAGAAGGCAGGGAAGATCAGGCGCTGGAATTGTATAAAAGGTATGCAGAGCTGGTGGAGGGCATTCCTTGCGGCAGTCTTTCTGTGAAAGAACGGATATATCGGTATAATTGTTACAGCCAGATGGGATTTATCCATGTTCAGAAAAAAACGAGAGCCGATTATATGATTGCGATTCATTATCTGGAAAAGGCAGTGTGTCTGGAAGAAGAAGCAATGAAGCTTCCGGGAATGGAGGAAAGAAAAGAGGAAATCATGAGTGATCTGAAAGACGACTGCAGCAGTCTGATACAGCTTAAGGAGGCTCTTCGTAAATTTGAAGATGCGGAAATGTATTACAGGAAAGCTGTGGATACTCTGCGAATACTTTCAGAGACAGTGCCGGAAAGATACATAAAAGAATATGTGCGGATGTGCATGAAATACGCAGTATATCTTCTGGGATTCCGGCAGAATGTGGAAGAAGGTGCAAAAATGCTCGCCAGGTGCGCAGAGATTGTGGATAAGTATCCGTGGATGGAGGAAGAACGGGAAGCCCTGTCTGCGATGATTGCGCCGTTTATGAGCGGAGAATAGATAAATGAGCAAGAGGGTAAATGAACGGATAAATAAACAGATGGATAAAAGAATAAAACATCAAAAGCACGCAATTATATTGCGTGCTTTTTGGTAATATGGTATAATAATACAAAGTTTTTATGAAGAGTCTATATGAACATGGAATGATCGTGAAATAAGTGTGAAATGATCATGAGATGAACGGGTAATAGATCAGAACCGGAGTATTCCGGTTCCGGCAGCAGAGTATTCGGAAAGCAGGAGAGAGATTATGGCAGTAACAATCCAGCAGATAGCAGAAAAAGCGAATGTATCCAGGGGCACCGTAGACAGGGCACTGAACAACCGGGGGCGTATTGATCCGGAAGTTGCGAAGCGGATCCGGCAGATCGCCGATGAAATGGGATATGTACACAAAGAACGGAAAAAGAATGCCGCGAATAAAAAAATAATCAAAATCGGAGTAGTGACTCAGCTTGCAAAAGCTTCCTTTATGCTGGAAATCAACAGAGGAATCCGGCAGGCGGGAGAAGAACTGAAGGACTGGGGAGTGGAAATCCTTTTAAAAGAGGGCTTTTCCGTGGATGAAGAGGAGCAGGTGCGTGCGATTGAAGAACTGGCTGAAGAAGGTATTCAGGGACTTGCGGTGATGCCGGTGGAATGCGAGCGTGTCCGCGAGAAAATCAACTGGCTGACGGAAGAGAAAAAAATTCCGGTGGTGACATTTAATTCAGACATAGTGGGTACCAGACGTTCCTGCTTTGTGGGAATGGATAACAGAAAAAGCGGGCAGACGGCTGCGGGCCTTATGGGAATGATGACAGGCGGCATTGGAAAGGTGCTGATCATTACCGGCTATTTCAGCAATGTGGTTAATAATGCACGCGTGGATGGTTTCGTGGAAGAAATCAAGAAATCCTATCCAGACCTGGAAATTGCCGGGGTGCAGGGAAGCTTCGATGAGGCGGGAGAAGTGGAGCGCATTATTTTAAATGCCATGCGGGATATTCCGGGAATCAGCGGCATTTTTGTGGTATCCGGCGGGCAGGCTGGAGTAAAAACAGCCTTTGACAGTCTGGGACTTAAGAAGCGTCCGTATGTGGTTGTCTATGACCAGACACCCAGAAATGAAAAGGCGATTAAAGATGGTGTGGTAGATTTTCTGATTGATCAGAATGGATTTTATCAGGGATACCGCCCGCTCTATATTCTTACCAATATGCTGCTGAAGGACATACAGCCTGAGGAAGAATTCCAGTTTACTGAAATTAAGATAAAAACCAAGTACAATTTGTAAGAATAGTATGATACCAGGGTCAAAAGGTCATGTGTTTCATGCTTGTATGAAAAAACATGACTTTGGGACCCGCAAAAACATGAGAAAGTAGCCCGAACAGGGCGGATTTCGAATGTTTTTAGGATTTCGGGAGCACAAAGTGCGGAGAAATCCGTGTATCA